>QJWJ01000307.1 GCA_003235365.1 Deltaproteobacteria bacterium | reverse complement strand
GCCGCCAGTGTTATCAGTTGTTCGAGACGTGGTCGCAGCGAGCCCTCGCCGCTGTCGAGGATGGCGCCCGCGACGGCAAACACCAGCTGATCGTAGTTGTCTCTTCTGCCCTGGCCGCCCTGGCTGCCCTGGCTGCCCTGGCTGCCCTGGCTGTTCGGTATTCGGGTCTGGCCGATGCGCTGCGCGAGCTCGCAGGCTGCGTCGAGGAGCTGCAGATCCTCGCGCTGCCACGGCCCCGCGGGGCGATAGCCCAACAACCCCCTGCAGTTCTGTTCGTTGGCGTCGGGCGCGCCTGCCGCCACGCGGTCGAGCACCGCCTGCTGACGCTGCCGATAGCGGGCCAGGTCGTCCTTGCCGACGGAGCGGCTGTGGCGCAACCACGCGGCCGTCTCGGCCAGCGTGAGCTCGCCGCGTTCGAAGGGCTCGCGCAGGGCGTCGTCGAAGTGCGATAGCAGGGGGGGAGTCGCGAACAGGTGCTGCCGGCGAGGTTCGTCTTGCAGCACGCCCAGCAGGGCTTGCCGGGGATCCGTTTGGCCCGAGGCCACCTCACGTTCGACCCAACACTGCAGAGCGACGCAGCGGAAGGTGGGATCGCCGTCTTCGAGGAACCGGGCCGCAAATGCCTCGCGGGTCGCCTGAGGCAGCGCCGAGATCAGCTGCTGCAAGACGTATTGGTTGGGTTTCGATCGCCGAAGCACCTCGAGGATGCGCCACAGCTGAGCCGCTGCCGTGTCCGGGTCGAGCGCGAGCAATTGGACCAGCGTGGTCGTCGCGCTCGAGCTGTCGCCGTCGTTGCTCGGTAACGCTTCGAGCAGCTCGACGAGCTGTGTCGCGTCCGCGCCCTGCGGCCACAATCGAGGCAACAGCCGCTCGGCGATCTTGTGGGCGCTGTGGAACTCATCCCTTCGCGGGGCGGCTTCCGTGCACAGGCGCCGGCACCAGCTCAGTGCCAACCGATGACGCCGCGCGGGCGCGGCGTCGGGCAGCACGTTCTCCACGAGCAGGGCGAGACCGAGGCCGGTTCGGTCGTCATCGTCGTGCGTTCTGCCGGCATCGAGCAGGCTCCACAACACGTCCGCTGCGTTGGCCCGGCGCGTGAACGCGACGATCAAGGCAGGGACCGCGCCGTCGTAGTACTCGGAGGTCGCGAGCCGGCGCAAGACCGCGGCTGCCGGGTCGTCGGGCAGCGAATCCACGGCGGCGACGAAGTTGCGCGCCGTGCCCTTGCGCGTCGACGAATCGCCGTTGAGGTATTCGACGATCACCTGCAAGGCTGGACCCAGCGCTGCGGCTTCATCGGGATCGAGCGCCGCGAGCGGATCGCGCTCGAACAGACCCGTCCACCACGCGAGCTCTTCGATCTGGGCGAGTTTGTCTCGAGCCGTCTGGCGCACCTGCACGTGCGCATCGGCGGCCAACACGCGCAGCAGGGACAGGGCCTGCGCGCCGTCCGGGAGCAGGCCTCGAGCCACGGCGTGGCGGGCGCTCCACTGTTTCGAGCGCGCCATCCGGATCACGGTCTGGGTGATCGGCGCCCCGGCGTTGAGGAGCATCGCCACCGATTGCTCACATTGGTCTCTCAACCGCGTTTGGACCCAGCGGTCCTGGGCCATGTTGTCGGCGTGCTTCAACAAGAAGGGCGCCAGATCGACCCTGCCGCGCCGACCGGCTTCGACAGCGACGCTGCGCATCGTCTGGAACCAACCGTGGTAGAAGGCCGCCTGCTCGGGAGACAGCGGGCCGTGGTCCGCGTCGTACCGGGACTCGCGTTTGAGCAGCGCCTGGCACCAGTCGGCCATGGCTTGCAGCTCGTCGTCGCTCAGTAGCGGGTGTTCGGCGTTCACGCTTCCTCCTCCTGGTCCATCCAGTCCAGCTCGAGGCGCGCTGGCGCACGCGGGGCGACGTCGCTCGCCAGCGCGCCGCGCGAGGTGGACTGCGTGCTGAGGTCCAGCGCCTCGGGTTGGCCCGCCGAGGTCGGATTGTGGCTCGTCAGGCGCAGCGACAGTTCGGCGATCTCGTCGCGCAAGAACGACAACAGCGGGGTTGAATCTGCTGCCTTCGTGAGCGTGTCCAGAACGTCGACAAAGCGTGCGTCAGGCTTACAGCGCAGCACGCTATGAATCCGATTGGCGAAGAAGTACGCTCCGGGATCGTCGTTCTGCAGTCGCTGGACCAGCCCGCGCAGCAGCCTCTCGTCGGCGGGGTGCCAGGGGCCTTCCGGCAACACTGACAGGAGCTCCGGGTTGTTTTTCGCCAGCGCCTCGAACTGCGCCCGTCGGTAATGGTCCCACTCGATGTCGGTCGGAGGCAGCTCGTCGCTCGCAAACCACGCGCCGAGCTCGGCCTGCAACTGCCGGCCTTTGCGTTTGCGTCGCGCGATCACCGGTGACCCGCTGGCGACGCCGCCGTGAAGCACTGCGATCGCGCTCATCACCACCATCGCCGCTGGCGCGTCGAGCTCGCCGGCAGCCAGTCGCTGGCGCAGTTCGCAGGCGCCGTACACCGCCAAATCGACGTCGCTCGTGAAGAGTGGAGCGACGTTCGAGTCGTCCAACCAACGCTGCATCTGCGCACGGCATTCGGATGGCGGTTTGGTGTGAGCCCACGCCGTGAGGCGTCGCCGCAACGCCCACGAGCGGAATGAACGCCCCGGGCTGGCCAGGCCCTCGTCGATCAGGCGCTCTCGTCGCGGCGCAGGCCAGCTTTCGATCAAGCGATCGATCGCTTGCAGCAATCCACCGGTGGGAAACGCCTCGTCGTCGCCGCGCAGCGAATCGACCAGTGGCCCTTCGATGGCCGCCAGCCGCTCGCTGTTGGCGAGCACGGTGCGCAGGCAGGAAAGACCCAGCACCTGCACTCCGCCTTCGACCGCGTTCGTGTACGCGGCCCACACGGGGCTCGGATCTGCTGCCGATGCCCAGTGCTTCTCCATGAGGCGTGAGACCGCGTCCACGACATCGTCTCGTTCTGCCGTTTGTTCTGCCCCGTGTTCCGTTGTTTGTTCTCCGGCGTGAGGTGGCATGGGCCTGGAGCACGCCTGCAGTAACCCCAGGCACGCCTCGTGACGGGCCGAGTCGCTGAGCGCCGCGAGCCGCCGACCCAGCAAATCGAGTGAGAACAAGGGAACGTCAGTTGCGGCGAGGTAGACGAGTGTCGAATCGACGATCGCTGCGGCAGCCCCCGCTCGCCGCGCGACGTCGGCCACCACGGCTGAGCACTCGCCGAACGCAGCCTGCCCGAGGCGCCAGGTCGCCACCGGTAGGGCGATTGCGTCGGGCAACGCAGGCAGCAGGCGTTCGAGAAGCGCGTCGCGCCGCTGGTGCTCGGATGGCCGCGTCCCGAACACCGTCTCGAGCTCCGCGACCAGGGGTTGAAGTGACGCCCACTGCTCGGGCGCTACGAGCTGCTCGGGGGCAGCGCCGAGCACTCCCTCGTGCCAGGTGGGGGCGGCGGCTTCCAGACGGGTTCGGGCGGCGAAGGCGACGGGCCACTGCCGATCGTGCGCCAACCGACGCAACAGCGCTGCGTGGTCGTCGCGCTGGGGGCTCAACGCGTTGGCCGTCGCCACACGGACTTCGGTCAACGAGTGTTTCACGGCAGCACGTAGGACGTCGCCCGACGCGTCGCGTAGCACCCGCGTGAGCGCTTGGAAGTAGTCGTCGGAACAGGAGCCACCGTCGTCGTAGAATGGATCCCAACCCGACCAGGCCGCGAGCTGCGGCAGGAACGATGCATCCAGCGACAGGCCCACCATCGTCGCCAGCGAGCCGAGCAGGCTTCGGGCCGACTGTGCCAGGAGCTCCGTTTGCGCGCGTCTGGACGATCCTCGTAGCTGGTGGCGATCGAGCTCGTCGTCGTAGGCGTTCAACGCCTGACGCACTCGCTCGGCCAGTTCGCGGATCTGATCCGGAACAAACGGAACCTGCATTGCCATCTCCGCCCTCATGGGCGTGGTTTTAGCAATGAATTGAAGCCGGCACGAGCCCCCACCGCGCTCTGCAGCATAACCACGAGGCGCGACGCTGCGCGGCAACGAATTCTCCCACGACCGCCGCTACCGGCGATCCACGGTCGCAGTCTAGCAGAAGGTGGTGAACCAACAGCGCGCTCGAGTTTGCGCTGGTTGAAGCCCTCCGTTCGGTTGCCGGCGTACGAGGCCTCCAATACGCCCCGGCGCCATCGGGATCGTCTGGTCCCGCGCTGTGAGTTGCAGCGGTGCGTTGTCGTCGTGGTGATGAGTCACTCTTTTTCTCCATCTCGGTCCGCGCACTGCGGGGTTTTGGCGGACTCTGGGTTCGAACGTCCTGGACTATCAATGCCCGGATCGCGCTCGCGTGATCCGCTGGCTTTCGTGCCTGACCGCCCGGCGCACGCCACGGAGATACCCGATGAAACGGCTCGCCGCACCACCGAGCAGGGACACCGAAGAAGTACAGGCCGAGCGGTAGTGCATCAGCCCAGCATCCATCGCTGTCGGACAGCGTGTCCGTCATTGGCGAAGGGCAACTGACGTCGGTCGGCCGTTGTTGCCTGAACGCTGCCACTTCGTGCGGGGCTCGAGCTCCTGGTGCTGTTTACCCTGCACCACTACGTTCATCCGCCGCAGTGTTCGTTCAGGAAGGCGAACACGTCCGCGGCCCAGATCTGGCTCCCTCGCCAAGCGAAGCTGTGACCTTCAGCCGCGGATTTGCCGTAGGGCGGGTAGATCTTCATCGCCGACAGTTTGCCCGCGCGTTGCATCTGCTCCGAAAGGGCGCGGCTGGGGGAAAGGTCGTAGTCGTTCTGCGCTTGGAAGAAGAAGATGGGCGCTCGTGAGTGTCGTACAGCGCGCGTCATGGACTGCCGCAAGTCCGGTGACGCCGCCCAGCTCTCCGCGGCTCCCGTCGCATCGACGGCGGCGCAGTACGCGACGTGCTCGGCGCCCAGCACGGTCTGGATCCCGCCGAAGGAGTTCCCCGCCGCGGCGATGCGAGACGGGTCGACGAACGGCTGGGTTCGAAGCCATTCGTAGGCGGCCATTTGATCGCTCAGGTGGTCCGTTTGCAGCAGGTGGGCCAAGCTGGCGGCGGCCGCACGTTTGGCGCTGAAGTGGATGGCCAGTGCGGCGACCAGCGACAGCGCCAGTGTCCAACTCGTACGAGCCCAGAGGCGTCGCTTGCGGCCGAGCAAGAACGCCAGCAACAGGACACACGGCAAGGTCAGCAGCCCTGTTTGCCAGGCCGCATCGTTGCGGGCTGCAGCGATTTGGTCGCCGATGAAAGGGCCGGCGTCGGCGCTCAGCCCCTGACCACGTCGGTAAGGGGCGAAGAAGATCCAACCGCGCTCGGCAAACATCGGGCCCAACAGATCGAAGGCTTGTTCGTTGAGCATGCCAGGCGCGCCTCCATGGTTGTACAGAACCGCCGCGGAAGCGTCGGCACCGGGTGGTTTGTAGAGGACGCCACGCAGGGTCAGCTCCCCGCTGGTGAACGTGACGATCTCGCGTGTGGATGACATTGCCATTGATGAACTGCCCCGGAGGCGGCCGATGCTACCACGCCTCGCTGGGGGTGTCTGCCAGTGGTCTCGGTGAGACGCATTCGTTCACTCGGATCGAGATGGGGCAGTGGGGCAGCGTTTTCTCCCATGGTTGGCGAGTCGTCCAAGCAGCGGTCTGAATTGCAGGGCGCTGAGCTTCGGCCTGTCCCTTTCTGGCTGGTTGCCTGCGATGGGCTTCTGGCTGGTTGCCTGCGATGGGCTGCGCGTGTAAGAACTGAAGCGCACGAGGGTGCGGAAGGGAACGGGGAGCCATGCCGGGCAACTTCGACAATTTCAAGAAAGTTCGAGACAAGGTCAAAGCGACGCCGCTGCGACGCAACGTGCATCCGTCGATCGAGTGTGGCGATTGCATCGTGCCCAAGGCCGCAGCGCTACCCAAACCGCCGGGCAACGAACTGGCGTGGCGCGTGAACGAGGTCATCTTGCTCGACAACTTCGACGGCTTCTTCGATCGCCGCAACGAAGTTCAAGTGTTAGCTGTCACCGTTGATAGCAACCAGGCGGATCCGATTCGGTTTTCGACTCTCAGTTCGTTCGTCGGCATCAAGAAGCACCAGCGGCTGCCGATTGGCGATGGCGGGCTGATGATGTACCAATCGTCTCCGAAGTCGTTTCCGAAGTTCTTGCACCTCAACTTGCTGCTGGTGGAGGACGACTCGGACACGCGCGATCTCGGCAAGACCATCGGCAGGGTGCGAGAGACGTCGGAGTACAAGGACATCCTGTCCGCAGCGCAGGGCCTCGCTGGCGCGGCCAACCCCGCTTACAGTCTGGCCCTCGACATCGGCAACGCCACGATCGGTCTGGTCTCCGCGCTGCTCGAACAGAATTCCGACGACATCATCGCGTACTTTACCGGGACGTACAGTCTCGCCTTCGACAATCTCGGGGTGGGCAAGCACACGTTTCACGCCCCGGAGCGGGCGCGTGTGCAGTACGAGATCCTGGCCCGCACCTGACGGGGTGACGATCGCTGGCCCCCAACGAACCGACATCGAAAAGGCGGTCCGATGGGAGCCAATGCGGGTCCAGGTCACGGAACACTGTTCCCCCCGACGCCACGCCTCTGGGGCAACGGCCGCAGTCCGGCCATTTGCCAACACAAGGAGGCTTTTCGATGTCCCTCACGAGCCGTTTGGGTTCGACTCGCAGCATCGTCGGTGCTGCCACCTGCGCTTGTCTCAGCATCGTCTGGGCGCACGCCTTTGCTGCCGTGCTCGGCGTTGCCGAAACGGTCGAACCGAGTGTCTTCGCTTGGCCGCTGACGGGTTTGGCGCTGTTGGTGTCGCTTGCAGCGAGCGTCGTGAGTCGGCCGTCCTGGGCGTGGTCAGCGGCAGTCGGCATCGGTTTCGTCGCGGGCGGGCTTTGGTACGTCGTGACCGCATCTGCCCCGGGAGTGGTGATTTTCCCTGCTCTGGCCGTGTTCGGTGTCGGGGCTGCGCGCTGGATCGGGCGACACTTGCCGACACGGCTCGACGGGGTAGGGCGCCCCCGGCGGCTGCGTTCGCTGCTGTGGCTGTTCAGCGTCGTGGTGGCCATCGTGCAGCTGTGCCGATTGTCGACGTGGATGACCGATCCGACGTCGGACTGGTTCTTGACGACGCGCGATCCGTTCTGGGCCAAGCACGAGTGTCTGCCTGCGTACCTGCACGGGGCCGAACTCGCCGCGAACGGCGAGGCGAACGTCTACGACGCCGCTCACTATCCGGCGCTCGACCGTCACGCCGAGCCACACAGCGCGCTGGAGATGACGATTGAAGATCCCTTCCAGTACGCGCCCCAGTTCCTGCTGTGGCCGCGCTTTGCTCTCGAACTGACCCACCACTACCCGAGTATCAAGCTGTTGTGGTTTGCTCTGCAGACGACGTTGCTGCTGGGGCTCGTCGGTGGGCTGGCCTCGTGGATCGGCGGGCGTACGGGGCGCGTCGCGTTGCTGCTGGCGCCACTGGTGCTCAGCGCCTTTCCGGTCCTGCACGACTTGCAGTACGGGCAGTTTCACTTGGCGTCGGTGATGGCAGCGGTGGCCGCGATGATGGCATTCGATGCGGGCAAGCATCGGATCGGCGGCTCGTTGCTAGCGGTCGCCGTGCTGTCGAAGCTGTTTCCGGGCGTGCTGCTGTTCGTGTTGGCCGCTCAGCGACGATGGCGTGAGCTGGGCTGGACGGCGGTGGCCGGCGCCGTAATCACGGCCGCCGCGCTGCTGGTGGTTGGCACCGCGCCGTTTACCGCCTTCGTCGCGTACCACCTACCACGCCTGCAAAGCGGCGCCGCCTTTGCGTTTCAGGATGCCTGGCCCGAGCTCACACCGCTGATGATCGCGGACAATCAGGGGGTGTTTGGTCTGGTGAACAAACTCGCCGCCCTGGGCGTGTCCGGGCTCGACGGGTCGGCGGCGGCGTGGATCAATCGCGGTTACGCCGTGGCCCTGGCCGCGCTGGCGTGGCTCGCTGGGACCCACCTCGTCGGCGAGTCGCACGAGCGACGGGCGATCACCTGGCTCGGCCTGGTGGGGCTCGGTTCGTTGATGAGCACCGGAGCGTTCGGTGACTACGTTCCGGCGACCGCGGCGTGGCTGCTGACGCTCGTCGCCGCGCGATTCGCCGACGCCAAGTGGCCGTGGTGGCTCGTCCCGACTTGGGTTCTTCAGTACACCCTGCTCGGCACGTCGCCCCTCGGCGACTGGTTCGACCCGGCGATCTTGATCCCCGTGAGCGCCATCGCTGCCCTGTCGCTCCTGGTGGCCTTTGCCGTGCCGGTTGTGAGCGGGTTGAGACTGACGCGCGAATACCGCGCGCCAGCCAGCGCATAGGGTCGCAAGACCGCTCGTCGAAGGCCAGCCACTCCTGCACCGGGGAGTGGCTGCGGCGGTCCCGCCACTCCGACCGCGACGTCTGTACGGAGTGCAGCTAGCAGTCCGTCACGAGCCGACGACGAGATGGCAGGCGCAGGGCAGGGGGAACCGCCCAAGGCAGCCAATCAAACGTGGATGAGAAAGCCCGATTGATGTGAGCCCTTGGGCTGCTGGTAGTGATAGGTGTGGTGCCGCTCGTGATGCTCCCGGTGCTGTTCGCACCAGAACTCCTTGCCGTTGCTCGCTCGGCGGCTTTCGACACAGCGCGGGCAGGGCGGTGCAATCGCGGGAACGGCGGCGGTCGGCGGGCGAACGACCAACACCGCGCAAGGGGCGAGCCGGACCGTCCCTTCTGCGACGGAGCCCAGCAAGAACCGCTTCGCCCCGCGGCGCCCGTGCGTCCCGACGATGACCAGATCGGCTTCGACGTCCGAGGCCAACTGGGCGATGGCCTCAGCGGCATTGCCCGAGCGTACGTGCGTCGTCAGTCGCGCGAAGGGAAGGGGCGCGCCTCGGCTCTCGCACCATCGCTTCACGACGTTCTCGAAGTGCGCGTACAGCTGCTTCGAGGCTTCCTCGAAGGACGGGGCGAGCGTGGCGCTGCCGGGATCGATGGGCACGACCACGGCGTCGACGACGTTGACGACGTGTAGTTCCGTCGGGGTAGCACTTTGGGACATCTCACAGGCGCGTTCGATGGCCAGATCACCCAGGTCGGAGTAGTCGACGCCGACGACGATGGCGCGAGGGGTTGCGGTTTCGTTTCTCGTGGACATGACGATCTCCTTTCGCTGAGTCTAATCGAAGCGTGAGCATTTTTCAGCGCGGCGCAACGCCGACTCCCCGCGATTGCTACGCGCTGCATCAACACCCGCCGGCCATCATCCGTCTACGAAAGCAAACCCTACCGGCAGATGCAAACTGCGTTCTTCGCGGACGGAAAAAGCGCGGGGATCGGATGCGGTACGTCCAGGCTGGGTGAACGTTCGCCGACACGCCAGCCGGAGTTTCACTCGGAAGTGGCGCGGTGCGGAGCGAAACGATCCCGCCGACGAACAGCGCCGAACGAATGTGATTGCAGAAGGTGATCGATGCTGCCGCTCACGACTTCGGGCACCCAATGGGCGAGCGCGATTGTCGGGCCTTTTTCGCTCTCACTCAGAAGCCCTGACGTGGGGCGCGGTCGGTCGTTCACGTGAAGCCAGCCGTTGGTGCCTGTTCGTCGGCGACCCGTCGCGATTCACCTTCGACCGCTGCGCGTGAATCGCGCGCCCATCGGACCCGAGTCGTGGCAGCCTTCGGCGCGGCGCAGCGTCATGTCGTCAGCGAACGCGCGGCGACCCGAATCCGCGGCCAGGGGCGCCCGGAAGAGACGAATCAGATCCGCACAGGGATCGCAGCGGGACTCCTCGAACGGGGCCACACCTTGCACAACGTCGCCCGTCGCTTCGCAAAGATTCAGGCTGCGTGCAAAATCCTGCGGCGCAGCCGGACGCCGGGACCGGCACAGGTGGTGCCACTGTGGGTTTTGGAAGCGTCAGGAGGGGCCCTTGGTTACCGTGGGTTCACTACGCCCTGCTCGCGCGGGGCATTCCTGCATCGAGAGCCGTCAGTCCAAACTGAGTTTCGCGTCTGCCTCGGCCGCCCACCCTGACCGGAAACATGGCTAAGACTACCCCCCCTCCCGTTCGCCCCATGCGTCGATCCGTCCTTTCGGTTTCGGTCGTCGCTTTGACCGCAATGCTGATTTCCGCCGGCAGTTGCAGTACCCAGTCGACGACGCTCGGTAACGACGTGATGACCGTCGGCGCGGGAAGCAGCAGTGCGACGACGACGAGCAGCGCTTCGGACGCGCCGGTCGGGACGGTTCCGGGCGGTACCAGCCCGCTCACTCCGGGAATGACGAGCGTCGTTGGCAACCCCACGGTCGGTCCGAGCACGGGTGGGCCACAGAGCGTCAGTCCCACCCCGAGCAGTGTGGCCCCGTCGACCAGCTCGAGCGCCAACGACGGGGCAGGGGGCATGACCAGCGTTGCCGAGCCCTGCGTCGACAAGGAACCACCCGAGGATCCCGAGTGGCCCGGCGCCACGTGCGAGAACTGGGCGAACGAGACCCCATCCTGCGATGAGTCCTGGTTCTCCGAGTACTGCGACGTCAGCTGTGGTCGCTGCGTACCCGAGGGGGCTCCGATCAGCACCGAGCCCGAGCCGGAGCCGTGTGAGGACAAGGAGCCGCCGGAAGATCCCGAATGGCCCGACGCGACCTGTAAGAACTGGGCAAACGAGACCCCGTCTTGCGACGAAGATTGGTTTTCCGAGTATTGCGACATCAGTTGCGGTCGCTGCGTACCCGAGGGCGGATTGCCCGAACCCGAACCCGAACCTTGCGAGAACAAGGAACCGCCACCCAGCGACGAATGGCCGGGAGCCACTTGCGCCGAGTGGGCGAGCGAGACGACATCGTGCGACGAGGATTGGTTCTCCGAGTACTGCGACATCAGCTGTGGTCGGTGCGTACCGGAGGGCGGCCTGCCTCCGACCGAGGGCCCACCCGATTGTTCAGCAGAGAATCTCCCCCAGGTGACCGGAGGCGAGGGCTTTGCCACCCGCTATTGGGACTGCTGCCAGCCGCACTGTGCTCAAAACGGCGGACACAAGTGCAGCCAGGATGGCGTTTCGATGACGGGAGACAACAACAGCTCGTGTAACGGTGGCGGCTCTTTCGCTTGCTACGACGAAGCGCCGCGCGCAGTTTCCGATTGCCTGTCGTATGGACACATCGCCAAGACCAATCCGAACTGCGGCGGTTGCTACCGCATCCAGTTCACTGGCGAGGGGCACCACAACGCCAACGACCCGGGCTCCAAGCTGATCAAGGGCAAACAGATGATCGTCAAGGTGTCGAACACCGGTGGCGACGTCGCGGGTAACCAATTCGACCTGATGGTCCCCGGCGGCGGTGTGGGGCAGTTCAATGCCTGCAGCCGGCAATGGGGTCAGAACGAACTCGGCGCCCAGTACGGCGGCTTCCTCACCAATTGCACTGGCAGTCACGCAGAGAAGAAGGAGTGCGTGCGGCAAGAGTGCATGAAGATCCCCGAAGGGTCCGCTCGCGACGGTTGTTTCTGGTTCGTCGATTGGTTCCAGGTGGCGGACAACCCCAACTTCACGTCGCAGCAGACCGACTGCCCCTTCTGAGCAGTTCACGCTTGGGCTGGCGGAGCACCTCGTCGAGGCGAGGGCCAGGCACCGGTTCGCGACCCGATCCCTCAAACACTGGAACCGGGCGGCACGTACGCCGATCAGTCAGGCTCGCTGCTGAGACCAGAAGCTGGCGACGGCGGGTACGGCGTACGCGGCA
>QJWJ01000110.1 GCA_003235365.1 Deltaproteobacteria bacterium | reverse complement strand
CAGTGTGAGCAGGTAGTCGCAGCCGAAACGCCGCGCCTCTTCAAGCGCGAGGTTCCGGTTGAAAGCGAAGTCGACCCACTTGTGGTTGACGACGCGACCGGGAATGCCGGCAAGCTCTTCTCTGACGATCTGCTGCGTGCCATCAGTCGAACCCGTGTCCGCCACAACCCAGCTGTCTAGGTAGGGCTTGACCGACCGAAGGCACCGACGAATCACGCCCGCTTCGTTGCGAACGATCATTGACAAGCAGATCGTGTTGCGACTCATCCGACCTTGCGAGAGTCGATCTCGTGACCCTGAATGCGATTCGCGTTCGGATTGGGCACGAGCTCCGGCAGTGACTGACGACCATCAGCGATGGCGTCGGCATCGCGTCGCAGAAGCACGAGCGCGTCCGCCGACTTGTCGCGGAAGATCTCCCGCATGGTCGCTTGCAACTCTGCGAGTTTGCGCTCCGCCAAGATGACGTCCACGAGCGTGCCGACCCAACGCTTCCGCAGCTCAGGATCGGAGTTGAGACGCTTCTCAATCCGGTTGTACTGCGCGCGCTGAAGGTCCAACGCGTCAAAGCTTCGTCGCGCCAGCATCAGCTCTCCGTGACCTTGACGATGAGTTCGACGTCCGTGCACGCCGCGGTATTCGCGTCGGTCGACACGTTGCCGAGATGGCACTGGATCGTCGCGCCCGTGACCGTAAAGGCCTGGTGAGCATACGCCTTGGCTCCAGCGGCGGTGCGCCCCGGGCTTCCGGCGCTAACATTGCGCAGCGTGACGGTCTTGCCCTTCTTCGTGGCGTTGCCGATCGTGGTCGTGACGCCTGTGATCGTTGCGACGTCGTTGGCCGTGTAGATCGCGAAGTCGGCGAGACACGAGTAGACATACTCGCCGTCATCCCCGCTCGGGCCCTTCAAAAGACTGACGGACGTGATGCTTCCAACTACTGCTGCCATTGGCTTCTCTCCTGTGCGCGCTTATGCGCTTCGTAGTGATCTGACGGTGGAGGCTGGCTTCTGTCGCGCCGCCTTGAGTAGTCGTTCCAGCTCGGCCTTCTCGCGCTCCACCGCCTTGAGTCGTTTGAGCTCGGCCTTGAGCTCACGCAGTCGCGCTTTCGCGGCACGGATGAGCTGCCGGTTGCCCGTGATGACGGGCTCCGATTGAGTCGCGCGCTTCGGCTTCGGCTGTTCTGCAGTCACCGTAAGCTCGAGCGCTGGAAGCACTTGCTGAGCGACAGGGGTCGACTCAACGAGCTGCCGCGATGGCGGCGCCGCTGGGTTGATTGCGCCGCCAACCTGTAGGCGATCGACACCATGGACAATCGGCTCAATCCCGTCAGGCGTGAACTGAAACCCTTGTCCCATCAGAGTGCCCTTTGCGTGCCGCGAATGTGGATCGTGATTGCAGCCGCTCCACTCGTGCCGACGCCGCCAACCGCGACGCAACGGACAGCCGTATCTGGCACGCCACCCGCGAAAGAGCCGGCGGCAAGCGCCAGCGTGAACGATGCGTCTGCGCTGTTGCCGACCGTCACGATCGTCGACGACTGACGAGTCGCGATGATTGAATACTTGACCGCTGCGGCCGCAATGGACAGCTGCGGAAAGTGAACCCAGTCGGCCCAAAGGTTATCCGTCACCCACCGTTGAAGGTAGACGTCAAGCAGTCCACCGGCAGCACCGACGAGCGCGGCGTCGATGATGAGCTCCTCGTACTTTCCGAGCCCATTGATCTGGTCACCAACGACCGCGGTCGTAGCGGTGGCGGGGCTGTTGCCCGTGATCGTGAATAGCTTGGATGACATCAGCCGTAGTGACTCAGGTTCACGCCGTAGAGCTTCTCAGCCGTGCCGTCGAATCGCTCGCAGTGGTTCGCGAGACTCCGGAGCAGGCGGCGTGCTTTCTGCGGCGACGCGTCCGATCCGGTGATGCGCGCCTGTCCGAGCAGGTGCTTGGTGATTCTGTCCAGAGCCTTGGGCTCACACACGAGAGCGGCGACGCGGTGGACTCCGCCGGCCAAGTCGCGCACGATCTCCGAGACGTTGCCGACGGTGTCGGGCTTCACGTCCTTCGGCTCCGGCGTGCCCATGATGCGCAGCGTTTCGCCGACGAGCATTTCGACAACGAGACCGGGGCGCACGGGAAAAACGCCGAGCGAGTCGCCATCTGACGTGATGACCTCAACGGTCACGACGGGCAGCATCTTGGGAGGGTCTGGGATGTTGGCGACGGGCTGCGGCGTAGTAGACGCGATGACGGCGTTGCTTTGGCTCTGGTCCAGCTTCACCGTCGCCGCCTGCTCATCACGAACAGAAACAGCAGCCTCAACAACACGCTCTTCAGTCGCTGCCTTCTGAGCCTGTTGGACCGGTTGCTCCACCGTCACCGGCTTCACCGGCGCCGTCTGAGTTGGCTGCTCCGGTCGCGCCTGTTGCTCCCGTGTCGCCTGTCGCCTCTTGCTCATCAGCTTCTTCCTTCAGCAGTTCGTCGACGATGGCGCCGATGTTTTCGATCCCGAAGATGTCGGCGATTCGCTCCACAGCGACGCGCAACGTAATCATCGGGCGACCAATCTTGCCGCCTCCAAGAGCTTGGCGCACCATTTCGATGAGTACGCGCTGCTCCGCTGGGTCGGGCTGGTAGTACGCGCCCCAACGAACCGATACGGTCGGGCCTTCCCAGCCGTTCGGCGTGACGAAGCGGTCAAGAATGGGCTTCGCTCCAGTTGCTCCCGGGACCTTGAGCCGCTCGTTGCGCGCCATGACGGACTGCGCAACTCGTAGCTGCATCTGGATCGCCGGGTCCAAAAACGCGTCGGCAAGATCGTCGCGGTAGATGTCGCAGCGATCGATCTGCTTTTGCTTGATCGCCTGCAGCGCCTTGCCGCTCGTCGTCGCCGCGAACTTGATGTTCTCGGGGTCCAGAAACACGACCGCGAGACTCTCTTGCAGCTTCAGCCGCAGGTCTCGCGTGTTGTCTTCTTGCGCCTTCAGCGCGTCGCCAGGGTAGGTGAGCGCCCCAACGGTGCTCTCCGGATTCGGGTACTGCCAGACGTGGCCGGGACCCTTCTTGCGAGCCTTCTGCGCGGTGCCGCCAACGTACGCGCCGTTGATCGCAACGCGTCCCTCTGGGTCGCGCGCGTGGTCCATCGGGTTTGGGCTGGACGCCGACTTGATGAGCGCGACGCCGCCGAGTTCGCTGCTCGGCAGGATTGGCGTGCGACCCGTTTCAGTCGGGTTCGACCCTTCAGCAACACCGATCTCGTATACCTGCGGCTCGCTCAGCAGGGCGCCGCGGTGCCACTGACTACGCGCCAGGTCGTGCTGATGAATCTCGTCCGTGATGTAGCGATGGATCGGCAGCCCATCAATCACGTTGACGGTCGTCGCGCCCTTGTTGAACGGGTACCACACGACCGGGCAGAACCCGAGTCCATGAACGACGCTGCGCGCCTTGTTGATGACCCAGTTGGGCTCGATGCCGTTCTTGTCGGCGTCGGCTGGGAGGTACTCCGTGTCCTTCTCGGTCGTGATGACGCGGCGGTACAGCTTGGCCACGACCTTGATCGTGCCGTTCGCAAGCTGAATCTCTTCGGTGTATGGGTAGCGGATCTCCAGTTCGACGACTTCATCGGAAGGGCCGAACTT
>QJWJ01000323.1 GCA_003235365.1 Deltaproteobacteria bacterium | reverse complement strand
GGTTGATCCGCCTCGCAATGACGAAATATCGCTGCGAAGGAGTACTCCCAGCGCGACTTGTGCGGGGGGGTCGTTCGTCAGGGGGGAGCTGACCACGTTTCGGGAGAGCCCCAGGCCGATCCTCCCGAGGCAGCCGAGTGGATCGAAGAAGTGGTGGAGCTTCGCGGCAAGCTCGTGCTTTGACGCGATAGGTGAACGCGCGTCGTTTTCGAGGTGCATCACCTCCGCCAGCGCTGCCGCCATCCGATTCGAGGCGCTCCGTTTCTCTGGAGCCCGCATCTGCCGCTGATGCACGTCGTCCGCGGTCAGCGCCGCGGTCGCCCCAGAGGCACCTGCTCCTTCGATGTCGTCGACCGTTTCGTCACGAGCGCCCACCAGCGACGCCATCGCCAGCCGCCACACTGGGCCCGCTGCGGGTCAACAGGGCCGCGCACTCCGGCGGGCGGTAGGGCATCGTATTGGACGGCATCTGAGCGAGCCAACGCCGCCCGAGACACACTTGCGGGAAATATCCAACCTGCCGGGCGCGGCAGTGAATTTGATGCCCCAGTTTTGGGACGTGGAGCGACTGCGGGGGGAAATGACTGCGCCCGATGCGAGGATCGTTCAACCTTCGAACAGACACCTCACCCTCGAGAGGAAGGGCTTGTAGATGCGACGACGGGCTGATCGGAAGCTGCTGTCTTTGATGGTGCTCGGCGGTGCGCTGTGCGGTTGCGGCCAATCGGATGGCGGGGATGGCTCGTCCGAGGTCGGCATCGCTACGTCACCCACGACGGCTCCCAACCCGGACGGTTCGAACTCCGCCGGCACCAGTTCGAGCTCGGGGGCCGCTGACACGCAATCGGACGGCACTTCGCGCCCCATCGCAAGCGACACCGCAAAACCATCCGAGAACGGCGGCGTTGACAGCGAGCCGAGTTCCTCGTCGGAAGACGCGAGCAAGCCCGACGGAAGCTCGCCTGACATCGGGGCTGCTGGCGGCGCCCCCAACGACGACGGAACGGCGAACGGTGGGACCCCTCCCGTCGACCCGACCGGAAGCGGCGCTGGTGAACCGGGCGTAACCCCCGCCGGAACGACGAACGAGGTCGACCCGGCACCCGCAGACGGCTGCCCTGAGGGACTGTGGCCTGAAGCCGATCCGTCCCAACCAGGGCCGTTCGAAGTCGCGACCGAGAATGAGGTCGGGCCGGAAGCCGGCGAACCGGAAGAGGACGGCACCGTGCCGCGCTTCACGGTGTTCCGTCCCGAGAACATGGACGAGAGCGGGCTGTGTCACCCGGTGATCACCTGGGGCAATGGCACCGGCTCTACGCCGAACCTCTACGGCGGACTGTTGAAACATCTGGCGTCGCACGGCTTCGTGATCGTCGGCTCGAACAGCACGAACGTCGCGCGGGGCGAGCCGAGGCCGATGAACGTGGGTATCGATTGGATACTGGAGCAGAACGAAGACCCGACCAGCGCCCTCTACCACCGCATCGACACCGCTCACATCGGAGCGACCGGGCACTCCCAGGGCGCGGTGGCGACCAGCCAGGCATCGAGCGACGAACGTATCGTGACATCACTGCCGATCGAAGGGGCCCAGCCGCAACGCGACCTGCATGGACCAGCCATGTTCTTCTGCGGCGGTCAAGACGACATCGTGGGCTGCGACGGAGCCGTCCGCGCCCTGGAGTCGGTCACGACCCTGCCGGCGATGTACGCCAATTACCTGAGCGTGGACCACGGCAGCTGGCTGAGCTTCGGAGGCAACTCCCGCACCGACGTCGAGGTGGCCATCACCGCCTGGATGCGCGTTCACCTGATGGCAGACAACGCGCTGCGCCCGTGGTTCTACGGCGAGTCGTGCGAGTTGTGCACGAACTCCGACTGGGAGATCGATCGAAAGAACATGGACGACTGAGGGTCGGCAGCGCTTCACGCTCGTCGTTCGACACCATTCCTCACTGCTGATGCTCGGTCAGGGTTGCACCAGACGCGCCCGCCACAAGATGGCAGCGCTGCCCAGAAAGCCACCGCCGACGACGGTCGTGCCGTCGGCAGACATACGCGGCATGTGCAAGTACATGTTGTCGGGCAGTTCGACGCCCCGCTCCGCCAACTCGTCGACGAGGGGTCTCATGCCATCGCTTTCGTCCCAATAGAACGTTTGAACCTGGTCCCCTTCCTTCGAGGTGGATTCGACCCGGTTCACGCCCACCATGATTTCCCCCGTTTTGTCGACGGAGAACGGCGCGATGGCCGCATACCCCGACAGCGGGTCGATCAAGTCGACACCCTCGTCGACGCGCCAACGAAACAACGAGTAGCCTGCAGCGTCCGAAAACCCGTAACCCACGACGACCTCGCCGTGCTCGGTGACGTCCATCACTTCGTAAGGGCGAAACGTACCAACGCTGGGCATCGACTTCGTACCGTTGGCGTAGAACAGCACCACGGGTCCACCACCATCGGCGACACCCGCAGCAAACTGCCCGTCACCGCTGACTTTGTGCAGAGCGAGCGTTCGCGCCGAAACGGGAGTCGTGCCGTCCCACATGTACCCCCACAACACCGACTCCTCGTCGCGAATCGATCCGACGACGGTGCGGTCGTACGAGATGTCGCGAGGCGAGTTGAGCTCGGCCGGGAACAGCGCGACGACGCTGCTCATCCACAGCACGTAGTCGTAGTCACAGGTGCTGCAAGTCTTCATCGCGCCGACGAGCGCGGTAGCGTCGAAGTTGAGCGCCGTTGCCGAACTGCTTACGCTCATCGCCGGGTGGGTGATCTCGGCATCACCCCATCGCCACACGAACACTTCGCGAGAGCTCTGATCCGTCTCTGAAATGTCATCACCGGCGATCACGGTGCCGTCCGCAGACAAGCTGTGCAGCTCCAGCATCGTCGAGCCCGACGCTGTGGTCGATCGAGCGTAGATCCACTCGAAGGTCGCCAAACACGCGTCGGGATCCGCACACTGTATCGCGGTGCGGCAGACGTCCATTTCGTTCAGGCTGGTCGCGCAACTCGTTGCCGCTGGCTTCTCAGTGGAAACCGCGTCGAGCGCTCCGGTCGCGCGCGGCGGCAGCGGCGCCAACTGGTCCAAGCCCGGCGGATCCGTACCCGTATCGTCGGTGACCGTATCGTCGGTGACCGTATCGTCGGTGACCGTATCGTCGGTGACCGTATCGTCGGTAGCCGTGTCGTCGGTGGCCGTGTCGTCGGTGGCCGTGTCGTCCGTCGGTAGCGAGGGCCCGCTCGCGCCCCCTTCGGGCGATACGTCGGTAGGGCCAGAGGCGACGGGTTTCAGCTCATCCGTCTCGTCCGTCGTATCGTCCGTGGCAGGGTCATCCGCGGCGGGCTCCGTCGAGTCGTCCGTGTCCGGGTTGGGTTTGGGGGTAACGCCCGGCCCGTCATCATTCGTCCCATCACTGGGTTCGTCGTCGGCACTGCTCGACGAGGCGTCCGATTGGCTGGGCCCGCGGGCAGCCGCGTCAGCGCTTTCGTCGTCAGTGGCGGTGATGTCCACACAGTGGTTGGACAAGCACTCCAGCCCGTCGTCGCAGGTGCCGTTGGGATAACAGGCACAGCGCTCCGCCCCCACGTCACAACTCGACGAATCCGTCTCGCGCTGAACGCACCCGGTCAAGCAGACCGCCATCAGCATCGCCAATGCACTGCAGCCGCACCAATTCGAAGTCATGGGGCACCTTAACACTCGGCACGCAGTGAAGGGGCAACCGGACGCGCAATCACAACCCCGGTGCGATCGCCCGCGCCCCGAACGGCGCAACCACAGTGCAAACATTCGGTCCGACGCACGCGGTGAGACACTCGACGAGGCACGGTTCACGGCCTGGACGGGAAGCTCAGTGGATCGGGACGTCACTGCCAACGTACTGCCTCGGGGTGGGCGTCGTACGGGAAGCGCCCACTCCCAGACCGCCCTTGGGATCCGTGCCCCAGCAGAACGCTCTACAGCCGCATCCGTCGCACAGGCGTGTGTGTAGCTGGTGTCGATCGAAACGGCATCGCCGATCCCGGCGATGGGCTGCGGTACCAAGCTGTCTGACAGTGCCGGCTCGCTCAACACGTCGGAGTTGTCGTGACCCCAGCACGAGACGGTCCCATCGCCGAGCGAGGCGCACGTGTGGTCCAGCGCTGCGGCCAACGCGGTGACGTCACTGAGCCCAACGACGCTCGCCGGTGTCGAGCGACTGGTGAGCGTGTCGTCTCCCAACTGGGCGTGCTCGTTCCGGCCCCAGCACACGACGTTGCCATCGACGTGGCTCTTGCTCTGCATCTTCTGCGCTTCTGCGCGTTGTCGAAACGGGACGTCCGTGGAAGCAGCTCGGGGCACGTGCTACGACTGCACTTCGAACGCCGTAGAATGAACAGGTCGATACACTCGATAGGCAGCGCAGTAGCAGTGAGCGCCGCGTTGACGCTCGCCGCATGCGGTGACGAAACAGAACCCGACGCTACGTCCGTCGAGTACCTGAACGCCGCCACCGCCGTTTGGGTGGCAGCGCTGCCCGAAGGAGACTCCGCCGATGCGGACATCCGGCTCGCCCTCGAGGCCGCGGAGTTTCACGAAGCGTCGAAGTCTCGAGCCGACGCCATCATCCAGATCCTCAGCGACCGCGACGCCTACATGACGTCCGACAACGCCTGTTTCGACCAGGCCGCAGCGATCCGGTTCGACTATCCGAACGCGAATTCACTGTTCGCCGTCGTCGGGTTGGTGTGCTGGAACGTCGATTTCGAACCGGCATCGCCGGGTGATCCGGTACCCTCAGGCGGCTACTTGCTCCCGGCAGAGCTGGTAGATCTCGGCAACCTGCTGCACGACGTCGATCCGAGCATCGACATCTCCGAGCTAGGCGAGTGAGCCCCGTGGTTGGCCGTCCTGGTTCGCCACCACGGACGACGGCTGCAGTGTCCTGAGTGCATGACTCGGAGCAGAGTTTCCGTCTCAGGGCAGCGGCATCAGGTCGGGCTCGACGAAAACGGCGCGAGCCCGAGCCGCGTGCAGACGCGCGGCGGAGTAGTGGCGCAGCGGCAACGTCGGGTCGAGCAACTCGGGTGCTTGGTGGATGAGTTCGAGGGAGTCAGTCGCGTCGGTGGCCGCACGTGCTGCGCGAACGAGGTGCATCCACGCGCGGGTCATGGTTTCGAAGTACCCCCTGGCAGAGGTCTCTTCCAAACCGTGAACCTGGTTGAGCCGAATGATCCCGGCACGCATGCGTAGGTGCGCCTCGTCGAGGTCGAAACGCGCCAAGTGGAGGAACGCGACTCGAACGTGCAGTCGATGGTTCCATTCGGAATGCGAGAGGCGCTGCTGCGCAAAGCGCTGCCACAGTTCGGTATCGTCCATGCAGACGGCAAGATAGTGCCACAACTGCTCGCTGACCACCGCCGTCCGCTCTCGTGTTCGGGCCGATCCGACGCCACTGCTACGCCCAATCCAGGGATTGGAAACCCCGCGCCGTACAACACTCGACCCCAAACCCAATCTACGGCCCCTTGCTTGAACCGAACGCAACTGGCGCAACACCCAGCCGCGTTCACCGCGATCCGTCCAATCACCACCGAGGCACCGCCGATGAGATGAGCTCGACGTCCGTCTTGTTGGTATGCTCGCAACCATGTCGACGCTCACCGGCGAACAACGCGCGGTGCTCGCCGCCTACTGGTGGCGACGCGCCGAAGGCGAGATGACGTCGTGGGTTGGCTTCGGCCACGTGCTGGACGACCTGCGGGCAGAAGGTTCACCAGCGGCGGTGGTGAGCTTGGCCCAAAGGGCCGTCCACGACGAATACCAGCACGCGCTGTTCTGTCGCGACTGGGCAGTGCACTTCGGTCACCCACGAGGCACACCGAAACCACGTTCGGAACGCCGGGTGGAACTGCCGGGTGCCGGTCCACGCGACAATCGACTGTTGCGCATCACGCTGTGCTGCATGACGGAAACCGTGGGTTGTTTCCTGCTGCGCGCGGTTCGCCCGCGCGTGACGACGCCACCGCTGCGTCGCCTCAATCGCCGGCACCTGGCCGACGAATTGCGGCACAGTCGTGTCGGGTGGGCCCACCTCTCCACCTTGGATGCGCCAAGTCGAGTAGTGGTGCGACGGCTACTGCCCACCATCTACGGGCTGCTCGATACGGCGTGCTGCGCGGGCCCCGAGCGAGATCACGACGAGCTGGTGCCCTTCGGCTACTTCACGTCGAGCTTGTTGCGCTCCGCCCACGACGAGGCGCTCGAACAAGTCATTCGCCCTGGCCTTTCGCATCTCGGCATCGCGGCGGTCGCGTGAACGACGATCGTCCCATGCGAGATGGCGGCCGCGGCTTTTTTCGAGCGATGGTCTTGATGGGGGCAAGCGTCGCTGCCGGTTGCGGCGGCAAGGGCGTCCCCCGAGACGACACGGTCCGACTGCCCCACCCAGGAGGCACCCCGAACGACGAAACACCGAGCCGCGGCGGCGACGCGGGCCACGCCGTCCCGAAGGCGAACGAGGCCGATGGTGCCGCGCTAGCGCAGGATGAAGCCCCTGACAGCGAGCCAACGGCCACTCGCGACGACGATAGCCCGCGGACTGAGCTCGCGCAGGGCGATGTCTTCGTGGACGAAGGGGACGATGACCCGACTCCTCGCGCCGCTTCCGACGCTGGCCTGGGTCCCTCGGGTACCCCGCAACACCTACCTGAAACGCCCGAGGGATTGCCCGAAGCGCCAACGGACGGGACCGGGGTCGTCGACGTCGACTTGGGCTACCCGAACTGCCCGCCAGAACGCTGGACGTGCACACCCGTCGACTGCAGTCCCAATTCACCGCTCGAGGTGAGAACCTGCACCTGCGACTCCAATCGCCCGACATCGAAGGCGGACTGCGCTCCAGATGAACAGTTCGTTTGCCACACGCGCGGACTGGTGGAGGTGTACGACGCGTCGGAGCAGTACCAATGTGCGTGCGTGGCCCAGACGGTTGCGTGCTGGCAGGCCTGCCACGATGCGTTCGCCAGTGAAGCCAGTGAAGAGGGGGCCGACGGATACTACTGCGGCGCTCGCGCCGAGCCGGATCCTCGCGGCGAAGAAGCGGACTTTCTCTGCGGCTGCGCATACGTCTACTTGCGTTGAACATCGACGCGAACACCCACCGCGGCCAGCGGAAGCAGGACGGCGCACGGCGCGGATCCGCAGGGCGAACCCATTTGTGCCGCGAGCGGTGCGGCCATCGGATTACGGTGTTGCCCGGCTCCGTTCCAACGGCTGCGCCGCCCGGTGGCGTCTGCGCCAGAACGCCGAATCCGCAAAACGACGTTCGAGTAGATAGTACCCTTGCCGCAGAGCGAGGTATCCTTCGAAGTCGCGGTGTACCGATCGCGCGTACTGGGCGAGGGGCTGCGTGTCCCCGCGGAAGGCGCTGACAATCGCATCTGCTGCTCGCAGGCCGCCAGCCAACGCGGTTTCGATGCCCTGTGAGGATAGCGGGTCGACCGACGCTGCCGCATCGCCGACCATCACGTAGCCGTCCCCGACCGGCTCCAAGCTGAGCGCCGAGCGCGCATCGAACACGTGCAGCTCGGAACTGACGTCGCGAAAGAGACGCTGAACGTGTTGCGTCTTCTCCAATGCCCGAGTGAAGGACTGCCGAAGCGTCCGGCCACCGCCCAACAGGTCGGCATCGGTCATCCACACCACCACCGCGCTGCGCTGCGCGTAGGGAGTGAAGTACACCCACCCCTCGTCGATCGCTTCGACGTACATGCGCCAGACTGGTTCGGGCAGCGCGTCAGCGTGTTGGGCCACGCCGACCAAACGATCCCAGCGCAGCGAACGGCGACCGTCCAAGCGGCGCGATATCGAACTTTGTCTCCCGCCCGCATGGACGACCAAGTCGAAGGTGTGCTCGCGGTGAGCACCGGCAGCAGACAGTGTCGCGGCCCACCTGCCCGCGCGGTCCGTGATATCGCGACGGCGCAGTGAGCGCACTGTGGTTTGTCGGAAGAACGCCACCCCGGCGGAGATCGCCGCCTGTCGAAGCCACGCATCGAAGACCGGGCGGTCGAGGTGCGCCGCGTGACCGTCGACGTCGAACAGGCCATCCCGCTCGGCCAGCTCTGCCCTGCCCCAGGCACTGCAGATCAATCGCAGCGGGCGTTGGCCCAGCTGCTCGAAGCTCCTCGCCAAGCCGAGCTCGGCGAGGGTCGGAGCAATCCGACTGCTGACCGTCTCGCCAATCGCTCGTCGAGCGGTGCTCGAGGCGTCCACGAGCGTCGTCTCGAACCCCCGATCTGCCAGACGCAAGCTCGCCGCGAGGCCCGCAGGCCCCGCGCCGATCACGAGGACCCGAGGACGTCGCGACGCAGACACGGGTCAGTTCGGGTGCTTCTGGGCTCGAAAGAACAGCGCGCTGTAGTCCGTAAACCAACGGCGAGGTGCGCCCGGTGCAATCGTCACCCCCGCGAACGTCGGGGTGATCGCCGCCGTTGCGTGACAACCGATGCAACTCGACTTGCCGTAGTCGGGAGAGCTCTCGTCCAGGTACAGGGCACCGCCGCCGCTGTTCTTCTCCTGCATGTAGGACTCCATCGCGACGTTGGCCAAAGTCGCTGGCATCGGCGAGCCCGTGGGTAGTGGCGCCGTCGGCTTCGCTTGGGTGGCCTGCGGCTCTTTCGCCCATTGAACGTCGATCAGCTGGTAGTGCTGAAACACCGAGTCCGCAAAGCGCAACTTGATGAGTCGACTCATCAGAGCGTTGAGCTGCTGACTCACCGCCGAAATGGGCGTCAAGCGCGAAACCTGAACCGGCTTGGTCCGCGGCGTCGCGGGAGAGTCGAACTTCGACGGCGGATCGGACTGATTGGGTCGATAGGTCGCAGCCAGCGCCGGATCGTACAGGTTGTAGGACTTCGACGGATCGGCCGCGCCAGCGTCGGGAGCGTTGTCCTCGTGCTCGAAGGTAGCCCATACCCACTGGGGCGAGCTGGGCGTCTTCTTGGCGATGTGCAAGCCGATGAGCGCGACGGTCACCGGGTTCGGCGCGTCGCCGATCAATGCAGTCGAGAGCTTGTAACGCGACTCCATGGCGGCCCGCTCGGCTTCGGGGACGATGCGCCAGGCTGCCTTGACTTCGATGGCCCCTTCTTCGTAGGGCGCCGCCGAACCGTCGGGCAAGCTCAAACCAGTGCCGGTAGTGAACGCTTGGTACAAGCCCTGTTGAGAGTACAGCTTGTTTGCGACGATGTACTCGAACTCGTCCTCGTTGACGCGACTCTCGTAGTACACGACGTTGCCCGAACGATCCGTGAGCCAGTTGTTGTCAGCCTGCAACGCCTCGGTGAGGTGAATCACCGCCGACGTCGCGACGATACGCTTCGGAGCAGCGCTCCCCCAGGCTGTGGGAACACTCTTCGAGAACACCTCGGAGGCGCCCTTGTACGCCTCCCAAATGACCGGGGCGGTCGCGCCCGGTGCGCCGAACTTCGAACCGCCGTCGGCGGGCCAGTTGAGCGTCAAGAACAGCTGCCACCCGAAGCAGGAGAAACAGCTGTGACAGGGAGTTTGCCGCGTCGAACAAGTACCCACATCCTGCAAGCTGACGTCGCGAGGTGGCGCTTGTGGGCTCAACTCGGGCCGGGGCGGGCCCGCGCTCGCGTCGCAACCGCAGAACTCGACGAGCTGCTGTTGCACCTTCTCGAGCTCGGTCGGAGGCGGGTCCGGCGGCGTCGTAGCCGTCGGTGCGGGGGTCGTTCCGGTCGCCGTCGGCGTGGGCTCGGTCGGGCCTGGTCCACTCTTCTTCGGCGAGCACGCCGTGAGCGTCACAGTCGCCCCCAGCGCAGCGAGACAACACGCCACTTGCCACAAACGATTGACGGCCCGTTGTGTGTGTCGTTCAGCCATGGGGACAACCTCCAGCAATCCATGCTTCGAATCGATTCGCCTTACCCGCCGGCCACTGGCGGCCGCCCTGAGGCATGAACCCCGGGTCCGATTGGGAAAGCCGAACACGACGCAGAATCTCCGATGCGTAAGCTTTGACGTCGTCGTAGCTCGCCAGATCGAGCTTGGCGCTCATGCACCCGATCTCCATCTGGGTGAAGTAGCTCTTCACTTCGCCGACCCAAGTCGGTGTATCTGGACCCGGTTCGGGCTCGGGCTCCGGCTCTGGCTCTGGCTCCGGCTCTGGCTCTGGCCCCGGTCCTGGCTCGGGCTCCGTCGGTATCGGCGAACCGGGATGCAACAACGATTGATGTTCAGTGAACTCGCCGTTCGCTTTGAGCACGAACCCGAGCTCATTCCAGTGCTCCACCATGTCGGCGTAGCGCCAACCCGAGGGCGTGAAATCCGCAAAACCACTCCCGCGCTTCACGCTCACCGGGCGCTGTGCCGGCCACCACAATGCCCCGCACGCCACGTAGTCCGCCTGCCACGGCAACGCCATGCGCTGGGTCAGAAACCCGGGCGGGTGGATCGGGTCAACGCGCCGCGGCGCCGAGTAAGTGTCCGAGCGCGCCATCACGTAGCCGGACTCGATCCCTGGATAAAACGGACCACCGATGCAGGCGAGCAGCGCTGCCTTGTCCAGAGCACGAGGTTTGTCCGCGAGGGGAACGTCGTCGATCGGAACCACCGCCGGTGGCGCTCCCGACCAATCTGCTTCGAAGTCACCCCGCGCCCACGCGGACATGCGCGTGAACTGCAAACGTGTGAGAGACGTCGTGATCCGGTTTCGAGGGTTGTCCGGGTCGACGCCGCGTTCGAGGCGCGGCATGTTGCCCGAACCAGATTCGCCGGGCGGAGCGGCAAGGCGATCGAAGACCGCTTTGCGCAGACTCGCGTTCTCCGACGCGGTGCTCGCCAGCCGTGCCAGCTTGTCCGGAGCGAGAAAGTCTCCGCCGCGGCCGTTGCCATGGCCGGCGCGCGCGCTCGGACTGACCCATTGCATCCGCACCGCTCGTTCGAGGATCGGATAGATGTGTCGAGTAAACGACACTGGGTTGAGTAACCGCCCCGGCTGAAACTGATAGACCTCGATGCTCTCAGCCTGATCTTCCCAGGTCATCGTGTTGTCGACGCCGGGCGCAAAGGCGGGAGACGCCACCACGACCCAAGCGCTCACCGCGTTGGACACGACGCCGTTCACTTCGACGGTCGCACTGACCGGTCCGTCGCAAAGGTCGTCGTGCCAGTCGTCGTTGTTCGCGAAGTTGGTCAAGGGGCGCCCGGCCGGAACCGAAGCGCTGTCGCCGTGACCCCCGAGCACCAGCAGCCGCCCGTGGTCATCGGTCTTCAGCTGGCCCAGGAAGACCGACTTGCCCTTGAACGCCCCGCTGATTTGCGCGCTCGACTGCGAGACGCCCGAAACACTCACCGCGCCGCCATCGATCGCCAACGCGCTGCGATCAGTTGCCAACGGGTTGCGGAGCGAGCCGTTGGGAGGGAACTTCTCTCCGGCCGCCTTGGTGTTTGCCAAGTGCACGGTCCAACGAATCTTGGCGTCCGCACTGGTAACCTCTCGCACGATCGTCTCTCGCCCCGAGTCGTCGATCGAGACTTCGAAGATGCGAAAACGGCTCGCCTGGCGCTTGATGCGGTCCTGAGAATCTCTGTAACCGCCACTGCCGGGCCACGGCACGCTGCCTGGTGACTCGGGGCCGATGAAGTGTTCTGTGCTGTTGCCGATCCGGGCAATCCCAATGCCCGGATGGATGCGATACTCAGTCGTGGGCACGCAATTCCTCCCTTCGAAAATCGACTGTTGCGATATCAGCCAGGCGCTCTTCCAACAAGCCCGACGGTGATGAGTCGTGAATTCGCCTACGCGCT
>QJWJ01000494.1 GCA_003235365.1 Deltaproteobacteria bacterium | reverse complement strand
CACCTTGACCATTTGCCCCTTAACGGTCGTCAGCGTGTCGCCGACCGTGGTCATGGGTGAGGCCAGGTCCACCTTTGCGCTGCCGGTCAGCGCGATTTTCGTTCCGTTGACAGCGACGTCGGTCCCACCTTTGGCGGAAAGCTTCAGGGCCCCCTCGAGGCTGAGATTGTTCCCCCCGAGCGACGCGTCGCTCGTTGCCGACAGTGACAACTTCGCCTTCGAGTCGATGGTGGTGTCGCTCGTACTCGAGACATCGAGCTTCGCGGAGGATGAAATGGTCATGTCTTTGGTGCTCTTGACCTCCAGGGTCTCCGTTGCACTGTAGGAGGAGGTCTTGCTGGATTTGACCTCCACCGTTTCCGCGTCGACAGAGAATTTCTTGCACTTTGCTTCTATCAGATCGCACTTCTGAGTGAGTGTGCTCGTGTCGTTCTCCCCGGCGACCTCTGTTTTTACTTCTTCCGCAGTCTGGGTTACGGTCGAGGAGCTCTTCTCTCCGGCCACCACCAACTTGAGAGATGTACCGTCCAGCGTGATCGTTTGAGTCGTCTTGCCCGACTCGTTCCAGAGCTTGAAGGTGAAACCATTCGACTTGCTGACCTCGATGGTGCAAACGAATGGCTTCTGGTCGCCTGTCATGACAACGCCCCCTCCAGAGCAGCTTCTCCAGCGTGAACGTTAGAGGGGATGCTGCCGAACAGCAAAGTTCTGAGTGGGCCTTCTCGGCTGACGGTCCGAGGAATACATGGAACCGATCCAGAGGAACGTCGAAGGGTTCATCGGCGCTCGATGGCGGCCGCTGCTGTTCGAGGGCATCGCCGTGTGGAATGATTGTCCGTCCGCGGAGATCGCGGGCATACTCCGAGGGGCGAGACGTGAGGGTACGAGTGGGGGCAAAGGTACTATTGTGGTTGGCGGGCGTCGGAGCGGTGCTCTTCGTCGTGTTGCTGATGACCTACCGTCGCAGCAGCGCCGCGCTGGAACGGGAGAAACTCACGGAAGTCCAAGAGCTTACGACGGACGCCGCAGCGGCCATCGCCGAGCGAACCAGGCGTGCCGAACTGGCGGCGACCTTCATAGCGCGTCACTTGTCGGCAGAGCCTCCGCCCGACGGATTCGACGTCACCTCGATCGCTGACTGTGCCCCGGCACCGACCGAGCTGGATCGCGCTTGGGCCGAGCGCTGTTTGGAAGCGTTGTTACGCGACAATCCGGACTTGTACGGAGCTTCGATCACGGATCGTCCGGCGCCGAACCCTCACTCCATCTACGTTTACAAATCCGAGAGCGGCGAGTGTGTTCGAGGCGAGATCCCCGACAAGTACGCCACCACTCAGGAGGCAAGCTACCTCTGGTACCGCGAACCCATGCAGAGTGGCCGAGACGGCTGGTCGCCGCCCTATTACGACGACGCAGGGCAGGTACTGATGACGACCTACTCGGCGCTGTTCTACGCGCCAGCGGACGGGGGAGAGCGGGTCCCTGCCGGAGTCGTCACGGTGGACGTGTCGGGGGAGCGTATCCGCCAGCTCGTGCAACATCTCAATCTGGGGCCGAGCGGCTACGGCGCCTTGACCGCCCGGGACGGCACGTATCTCTACCACCCCAACGTCGAGTATCTGCAGACTCGCAAGACCATCTTGGACGTCGCCCAGCAAAAGGGGGATGACGACCGCGTTACGATGTGGGCCGCAATTGAACGTGGCGAGTCCGGTACCATCGAGCATCGCAGCACCACGACCGGCGAAGACTCGTGGTTGATCTATGCGCGGGTCGGTGATTCGGGGTGGAGTTTGCAGAACACGTTCGTCAAGAACGACATTGCGTTCGACGTCGACCTGTTGCGGCGACGCCTCTTGGAGTCGACGGCAACGGCGGTCGGCGTGCTGTTGCTGCTACTGGGATACGCCTTGACTCGGCGTGACTACCCAGTCCGGCGCGAGTGGCTGCTGTCGACTGGTGCGGCGGTGCTGCTGATCGTAGCGATTGGCGCCACCTGGGCGCTTGCGTTGCGCTACCCCCCGACCGACGCCACGCAGCGCTCCGCACCCAGCGTCCGCGGTACCGAAGGCTGTGACGATCTCCCTCGGCTGCTGGGTGAAGGCGGATTGCGAACACGGCGCGTGGCTGAGTCGGCAGTGCTTCAACAGGTTGAACAGGACTATGCCATGCGCGCGGCGTGCCAGCTTTCACTCAACCCCGTGTTCGTTCAGCTCGGCACCAAGCTCGAGGTCTTCAGATTCCTCGGCTCGAACGAGATAGAAGTTGCCGGGGAGGTGTGGACGCGGGTGCCAGCGTTTGCTCCCCGTGAGCTGCGCGGGGAAGTGTCGTTGGTGTCGGCGACCAACGAGTCGTTCCGCGAGTTGGATTCGCGGACACTGTCCAACGGCGATCGGCTGACGCGCTGGCGGTTCGAGGCGACGCTGGCACAGAGTCGCAACAGCACGCGCTACCCGATCGAGCGAGAATCAGTCCGATTGACCTTCGGGGCGCCTCGTACGGTGTTTCCGCATTCGGCAAAGGCCACGAAGTATCCGATTGCAGACCGGCTTTCTGCGCCCCGCGAACCGGTAGCGGCTCGCGAACTCGGCGAGAGCGATGAGCCACTGGCGGCACATACCGGCCTGCTCGGTGAGGGCGATGAGCCTCGAGTGGTGGCTGGCGAATTGCTGGGCGAGGGGGGCAAGCCACTACCACCGTCTGGGACACTCGACGACAACGGTGAACCCCAGGCGGTTTCGGCTCCGTCGGTACCGACCAATGGTCGTGGATACCGAGTCTATCTGGTGCCTGCGCTCGGGGATTACGAGGTGACGACGCCCAGTGCAAAACCCGGATTGCTTCCGTCGCTGGTGATCGCGGGATGGCGTGCCAAGTCGACCTACTTCGAGCTCTCGGCGCCGCCCCGGGGTGCGGCTGCGGGCTTGGGAACGTCCGCGGCCGAGCTCGTTCCCCCGGTGTTGGCGTTCACCGTCGTCGTAGAACGCGATTTTGCTGATGCATTCATCTCGAACCTCACCCCAATCATCGTCGTCGCGCTGATGTTGTTTGCGGTGTTGCTCGTCTCGGCTCGGTTGGACTACGGCCGGGCATTGAGCATTTGCATGGGAATGTTCTTCGTCATCGTGTTCAGCCACATCGACTTGCGTCAGCGATTGGCCGTCCAAGAGGTCTTCTACCTGGAGTACTTCTACTTCACGCTGTACGCGGGCATTCTGTGGGTGTCGTTCAACTGCCTGCTCCAGGGGTTCAAGACGAAGATCCCGCTGATCGAAGCACGCGACCGGTTGCTCGTGATGACGACCTATTGGCCTGCGCTACTCGGAACGCTGTACGTGTTCACGCTGTGGACGTTCTACTGACTTCGCTGGCTCGTTGACGTTGGGTCGAGGCCCGATCGTGCTGAACGAGGGCCACCGTCGAACGGCGGGGCTCCGGCGCGTTGCCGTCAGCGCCTCTCGCTGCGATGCTCTCCGGCGAAAGCCGCCGGAACCAACCGAGTGGAGCTACCGTTCCACCGCATTGTCCGCCGAAATCGTCCGCCGAAATCGTCCGCCGAAATTGTCTGCCGAACTTTCGGCCAACGGTCTGTGCGCGCAAGATCCCGCGCTGGTTGGCGGTCGGACTGCTGCCAAACTGGGGGATATGAACGCCGCGAACCTGATCGACGCCGTGGTACGCCAGACGAGCGTTTTGCTGGCACAATTGGCGACCAGCGGCGGCGGCCGAGCACAACTGGCGAATACCGCCAATCAGGTTTTTCTGGAACTCGTCGGCGCGCTGCGTGAGCAGGGGATCGGCAGCCGTGTCATTGCCGACATGTTCGGCTTGGCCCTGCGCACCTATCAAGAGCGTGTGCGCAAGCTTTCCGAGAGCCGCACCATCCGTGGTCGATCGCTGTGGGAGGCCGTGCTCGAGCACATTCGGTTTCACGGCCCCCTGCTGCGTGCGGACGTGCTGCATCGGTTTCGTTACGACGACAGCGACAACGTGCGTGGAGTATTGCGTGATCTGACCAACGCCGGCCTGGTCTATCGGACGGGCCGCGGCGACTCCGTGAGCTATCGCGCGCTCGACGCCGAGCACTTGTCCGAGCTTGCGGGGCAGTCGGAAGAGGCGCTGTTGAACGTCGTTCACATCACCGTGCAACAGCGGGGGTGGTCGGATAGCGCCGAAGTCGCGACGCAGACGGCGCTGCCCGAGGATCAAGTCGCTCGTGCCCTCGAAACCCTGACGGCGCGGGGGATCTTGCGCAAACAAGACGACGCGGAGCGCTACACGAGTGACGAGTGCGCGTTGCCCTTCGATGATCCGAAAGGCTGGGAGGCGGCCCTGCTCGACCACTACCAGGCGATGGTCGGCGCGTTGTGCGCCAAGCTCGATTTGGGCACTCGTGGGGCGCTGCGGAGCGACGTCATCGGGGGCAGCACCTACGGATTCGAAATCTGGCCGGGGCATCCCAACTACGATGAGGTGCGCGGTCTCCTCCTGCGCTTTCGGGAGCAGTGCAGTGACCTGCGGGAGCGGGTGGCAACGCACAACCGAGCTACCACGGCACCCGAACGACGTCAGCGGGTGATTACCTACTTCGGACAGAACGTATTGGACGACTTTGGAAAAGAACTTACCGATGATGACGCGTGACGGGATTGGTTCGCAGGTGGATCCACGGCGAGTGTTGGCGTGGAGGCGATGGTTGTTGCTCGCTACGGCTTTGAGCGGGTACGGGTGTGGAGCAAACAGCGACCCTGGAAGCTCTGGCAGCGAAACTCATTGGCTGTCGAGTTGCGACAGCGACGCGGAATGCGGCGAGTATCGTTGCTTGTGTGGTCGCTGCACGACCGCCTGTCAAGAGGACGCCCAATGTTCGGAGCAGTCGACGCCGGTGGCCGTGTGCGCCGAGTCATCGAGCTTGCGCGGGGCAGATGAATGCGAGCCCAGCGTTCCGGTGCGCATCTGCGTCGACGAAGCGGATGCGGTGGAGCCGATTGCCCATGATGGTGGGGTGGATCCTGGGCCTGCACCGTCGGGCGTCGACGGCGGCCCGCCGGTGAGTCCCGCCGTGCAACCCGACCCGGATCCCGAGCCCAACCCTGACCCCGCCCCTGACCCGAACGCGTCGCCCGTGGAGCTGTGCGACGGGAGCGACGCGATTCGACTCGTCGTTCACGACGGCGGTGGCGGTCCGCTCAACCCTGAGTTTGGCTTCGTTCAGGGGTATGGGTGGCGATTCCTGGTCGTCGACGGACACTGCAACTACTGGGTCAGCACTCACCTGGGGCGTTTCGGCTCGGGGAGCATCGACGACCCCAGCGTTCTCGACTCGTACGCGGCCGCGGGGTACGCCAAGCTCGACCAACTGTCGGCGTTTCAGCCCGTTGGGTGTCCCGATAGCGGCACGACGTTGTTGTGGGATCCGTACGGTGCGGTGCGCGCCGGCAATCCCTGTGGCGATCGCGACTGGCCCGATGATTGGAGTGCGGCATTCGACGCCGCGAATGAACTGCTGGAGAAGCTGGCCGCATCGGCTTTGCTGAGCACGGGACCGCTTCGGATACTCGTCAGTTCAGTGGATGAGACACCGGGACCCGAGACGTCGGCCTGGCCACTGTCACTCGACCCGACGCCGGTCCTCGTGGAGGTTTCGAGCATCACCGATTGGGGCCACCCTCAGATCGGTGCATTGTTCGCCTCAGGGCCCGACGCCGAAGCACTGCGTGCCGCGCAGCAGCCGGATTCGCCCGTGAGGGGATGGTTCGACTACACGACAGTTCAAGGGCAAACCGACACCGTTCAGGTGATGATGCGGGATGAGCTACCGCCCCGGGTTCGCGGTGCGCTCGAAGCCGCGCAGCAAACCGTCTACTACGATCGAACCATCGTGGGACGTGCATGCGGTGACGACGACGCGTGTGGGGGACTGCAATGCTCCTCAACGGCGTCGGGCGACTCGAATGACTCACAGTGCACCATCTGCTTGGGTCCCGAGGAACCCGCCTGGGCGTGCCAAGACAACGACGACTGTTGTGCGGGTCTCGTTTGTTGTGTCGATTGTGGTGAACAGAGTGGACGCTGTTTGCCGGATCCCGACCCGTGTGAATCCTGCTTGAACTACGGAGGGGTCTGGCTTCCCGGTAGCCGCGCGTGCGCCAGTGCGTGTGCTCTGGATGCGCCCTGCTTCACGGAGACGTGCCCCGACGCGTGCAGTATCGAAAACTGTGGCGGGTGCTTCGACCTGGGCGAATGCTGGGCGGCGGGTTGCTCGTGGCTTCAAACGCAAGAGCTCGCTGAGTGCGCGCCAATGAGCTTGCCGCCGCAGGCTCAGCCGTGTTCCGTGGACGCCACCGATCCGTCGTTGCCCGGTGTTACCGTTCACCTCGAATCAGATACTTGTACCTTCGTCACGGGAGACACGGGTCAGTTTCGCTACGCCGTGACCGTTGACCAAGCCCTCGCGTTCGAGACCGTCTCGAGTGGAGGGGCGTGCGGCCTGTGCGGCGATCCCGCGGACATCGATACGTGGACCGCGTTTGCCTTGAGTGGGGAGGGCGGCCAGTATTGCCCCGAATGCGACATCGGCTGCTGCGCGCCCACCGCGGTCATGCCTGCGAGCGTCGGACCGGAGATGACGTCACACACCATCGATTGGCCCGGTTTGCAATGGAGCGGACCGTCGGATACGAGCGTCGAACCCAGTGGGGCGTTTCCTCCAGGGGACTACGAGGCGAACGTCACGTTCCGCCTGCCGGGCCTGGGAGCGGTCATCGCGTCGCTGCCAGTGAAGGTCGTGCCGGGGCAGTAGGACGTCGCCCCCACCGGCGACGCGGACCAGCCATGTGACGTGAGCAGGGTTCGCCGCGCGCGCGACGAGCGCGCGCACGCGCTACCCATCGTTCCGCAAGGCGGTGAGAAGCCGGAAAAAGACGGCGTGTTCTGCTTTCGGGTGTGTTCTCCGTGCCCGAGTGGCGTGGCACGCGGGTTGCTCTCGGGTTTACGACCCCCCCAAACACAACGGAGATACATCAATGAACCTCATCAATTCGACCCTGATCTCACTCGTCGTCGCTTCGTCGGCGTTTTCGACGGCCTGCGGATCCATGACGACGGACGACGAAAACCTGCTGGAGGCCATGGAGTTCGAACAACTCGATCCTTCCGGCGAAGCGCAGCCCGAGAGCGCCGAGGAAGCTGAAAGTGCCCTGTTCGCCAGTACCTCGCTGCTGTGGTCTCCCGCGTCGGGCTCGAACGTGACCGTCCTGCGCGCGTGCTGGAAGAACCCCAACGATCCAGGCGCTGGTCCAGCGTCCGACCGCGTGCGCCGCCGTACGTGGGCCCAGGACGCCGTCAACAGCACCTGGGGGAGCAGTTGGCTGGACTTCCAATGGTCGACTAGCTGCAGTGGCAACGAGGAGATCACGATCTACCTCGACGACTCCAAGAGCAACCCGCACACCAATGGCTTGGGCAAGAACCACGGCAGTGTCACGCTCAATCATCGCTTCGACAATTGGTCGACGGGTCGCTGTCAGAACAGTGAGAAGGACATGAAGGATTGTATCGAGCGGGTCGCGGTGCACGAGTTTGGGCATGCCATCGGCCTTGCTCACGAGCAGAATCGCGGGGACCTCGACTGTCCCGATGGCCCCACGCAGGGAACCAACGGCGATTTGCCCATGAGCCGTCCCGATCCCGACTCGATCATGAGCTATTGCCCGGGCGGGGCTTGGAGTGGGCCATTGCTGTCAGAGCTGGACAAGCTTCACGTCGAGCGGCTGTACGGCGGCTGGTCAGCGCCGGTAGTCAGTGGCGGGACGTTTGCCTTGCGGCCGCAAGCGGGCTGGTTTTACAAGATCGACAAGGCCAACGACTCCAAGAACACCACACTGCGCGTGGCCAAGTCGAGCCCCCGCATCCGCGAGCGCGACGGCTCTCTCAACGCCATGGTCGTCACCAAGCGCAACGGCTCCGGGCGCGTGCACTACGGTGACGAAGTCAGTCTGCGAGATTCACGCACCGGATTGTTCTACTGTCCCGGAGAGCTGACACAAGTCCACTCACCCGCTTGCGGTCAGTGCCAGGGGTCAGTCAGCACCATCAAGATCACAGCCGGGAGCACGGAGGAATGCTGGTGGACGCCCGAGTGGACGCCCAGCCAGGTGGGAGGCAGCGAGATCCACGTCAACGACCCCCTCGTGCTCAAGTCCAAAGGCCAGAGCTTCAGCGGAAGCGATACGGCCAGCTTGCGTTTCCTCGGGCACTTCTTCCCACCGAACGACTGAGAGGCCGCCGTTACGCCGTGCGCCGTCGATCGACGGCGCACGGCGACGGATTGAAAGCGGCGGTTTCTGCTCGTTTCGGATCGACGCGGCCGATCACCCCCTCACTTCGAAGAAACCTGGAGGGGCCGAACGAAAACGCGCTACTCTGCCCGAGGTTAGGGTCGCGGGGCGCCAGTGGGCGCGGCCGTGGGAAACTCGCGCATGGATCTCGGCTTCCTCGAAGATGTCCCGGTTTTTTGCTACGTGGTCCGCCGCGAAGGGGACGACTTCGTTCTCGAGCACCTCAACCCCGCCGCGCGCGAACGCAGTCCGGCACTGACAGCCTTCATCGGGCATCCTCTCACGGAGCTGTACAGCGATCAGCCCGACGTGCGCATGGCGGCGTTGCGCTGCATCGAAGAGCAGCGGGTCGTCGAACACGAGCTCTGCTTCCGCAAGCACAATCTCACGGAAGCGACCGAGCGGCTCAAACTGCGTTACGTTCCCGCCCCGCCTGATCTGGTCCTCATCTACGTGACTGAGTTGAAGCGACCGGACATGATCCAGAGCGCGCTCGACGAGACCGAGTCCCGTTACCAGAGTCTCGTCGCCTCACTGCCAGACGCCGTGATGCTCCGTGGCGTCGACGGCCGCGTCCTGTTCTGCAACGAGATGGCACTGGAGCTCTTCGGAGCCCAGGGCCTGGCGGACGTGCTGGGTAAACGTGACGTTCTGGCACCCGAGGTGACCGTGCACGACGAAGCCGGCAGGGCCATCGGCACGGCCGACGTCCCGAGTCTACGTGTGATCAGCACGGGTAGACCCGAGCGCGGTCAGGTGTACTCTTTCGCGCGGGCTGGGACCGTGCGCTGGCTGCGCGTCGCGGCTCAGCCCATTCGCTCGGGGGAAGGCCACGTCACGGGTTCGGTCACGACGTTCACGGACGTGACCGAACGCGTCGAGGCGCAGGCAGCACTGCGAGAGAGCGCCAAGCGGCTCGAGCTCGCGCTCACTTCAGCACGCATGGGGGTCTGGGAATACGAACTGGCAACCGACCGTGGCTGGTGGTCGCCGAATCTTTACGAGATCTTCCGGTTCGCACGCGGCGGTGTGGGGCTCGCGTCCTTCCTCGATCACGTTCACCCCGATGATCGGTCAGACATCCTCGACAAGTTGGCGTCGATGCGTACGGGCTACCACGGTCAGACCTATCAGTCCGAGTACCGTATCGTCGGAGAGGATGGCGTCACGCGTTGGGCACGCATGTATGGGCGGATCTTCATCAAAGGTTTACAGCGGATGGTCGCTGGAACCACCATGGACATCACCGAGCAGCGCCAGTTGGAAGAGCAGCTGCACCTGGCGAGCCGTCTCGAAAGCATCGGTCGGCTTGCGGGGGGGGTGGCGCACGACTTCAACAACCTGCTGACGGCGATGCTCGGATCGCTCGACCTCGTCGATGGCCACGTAGACCCCAGCGCGGCTGAAGATCTGGCTACCATTCGTCATAGTGTGCTTCGGGCGCGAGACCTGACGCGACAGCTGCTGGCGTTTGCGCGCAAGCAACCCGTGGTGTGGCGTACCGTAGATTTGAAGGTGCTGGTGAGTGATGTGCGGCTGTTGTTGCAGCGGCTGGTCGGACCGCGTGTGACCCTTTCGCTGACGATCGTCGGCGACCCGCTCGTCAGTGCGGATGCAACACTGCTCGAGCAGGTGCTGGTGAACCTGGTCGTCAACGCGCGCGACGCGATGCCCGAGGGCGGTCGACTCGACATCCACCTCGAACAGCTTCCGGGTGACCCCGTCACCGCGCCGTACGGCACTGCGCGTCTTTGCGTCAGCGATTCCGGCGTCGGCATGGATGAGGCAACTCGAACGCGCGTCTTCGAACCATTCTTCAGCACCAAGTCCCTGGGTACCGGCCTCGGGTTGGCGAGCAGTTACGGCATCATCCACCAGCTCGGGGGCGACATACGCGTGGAGAGTGAACTGAAGCGAGGCACTCGCTTCATCGTGACGCTGCCGTGTGTTGCGCCGGGTCAGCGCCCGCAGCGGCAGTCTCAGCCGGCGGCGCCAGCCGTCTCAGCCCATGGCACGGTGCTCGTCGTCGATGACGAAGAAGCGGTGCGCAGTACGACCGCCCGCCTGCTCCGCCTGCTGGGATACGAGGTCCTCGAAGCCAGCAACGGCGCCAGCGCCGTGGCGGTCTCGTCGGGACACCCGGGGCGCATCGACTTGCTGCTGTGCGACATGGCCATGCCCGGCGAAGACGGCCGCGCCGTCGCTGCCGAACTCAAGGAGCGGCGACCCGAGCTCGAGGTCGTGCTGATGAGTGGGTATTCGGCTGACGGTCAGAGCACTTCGCCCAACGGCGCGCTCTTCTTGCAAAAGCCGTTCAATCGCGTCGACCTCGCCCAACGTCTCGCCGAAGCATTGCACCGGCGCTGAGCGTCTGCTTCGAAAACTCGGTGGAGCGCATGTTCATTTTCGCAACAATTGCCTGACTGATTGAGGCCACCCCCGAAGGGCTTCCATTTCTCCGCAACATCGTTCAGCGCTCTCGGGCGACTCCGAGCGTAGGATCCGTCGCATTGAAGGCAATCGGCGCGGCGCCTGAGGCGTCCCGTCTGTCGCTTCGATGAAAATCCCAACGGAGTGAACAAACATGCAGGCAGAAATTCTCGTTCGGCGAGCAGATGGGTCGAGTGAACGTAAGTCGTTGACTGATGGCGTTTACGAGGTGGGCAGAGAATCCGGTGACATCATTCTGAGTGATCCCAACGTTTCGAACGGCCACGCGCGGCTGAGTGTCGCGAGCGGCGAGGTCATGGTCACCGACAATCAATCAACGAACGGGACCTTCGACTTTTCTGGCCAACGCATCTCTGGTCCGTACGTGATTTCGCGCGATCGCGGTGTCCGGCTTGGCAACAGCTCCATCCAAATGGCGCCTGCCACCGCCCCCAATCGAGGGGGGACGCAGGTCATGCAGGCGTTTCCCGAGCCGAGCGTCGATGCGCGAGCCAGCGCGCCAACGGTGGTCGCGTCCGCGGCGGTGCCGACGCCGACGACCGCCGGGGCCTCGAGCGCGAAGCGCCCCGGCACGGTCTTGAAGGTCCCCGACGCCACGCCCGGGTTGCTGCTCGTCGACGGGCGGCAAGTGAATTTCGCTTTGGAAGGCGTGTGGCGCGTTGCGGGCGTTCCGAAGGCGGGCATGTCCGTCGACGTCGAACTCGACGCCACGGGCGGCCTGTTGGCGATCACCGCGAGCGATCCGTCGGCGATGGTGCGTGAGCAGGGGCAGAAGGTCGTCGTACTGGCTCAGTCCGGCTTGAGCCTGGCCATCGAACGCATGGGCAAGGTGCCGTTCATTACGGCATCCGTACTGCTCTTGGCGTGGTTTTTCATCCCTGCGTTGAGCCTCGGTCCGGTGTTGTCGTTCACGTTCTGGGATCTGTCCAATGTAAACCTGTGGGCACCTTTCGAACTGATGCAGGGCAAGGCGTCGTTTGGTTTGTTGGGGCTCGTCGGGCTCGTCGCGGTATTGGCGCCGTTTGCCCAGTTGAGCAAGCCCAAG
>QJWJ01000436.1 GCA_003235365.1 Deltaproteobacteria bacterium | reverse complement strand
CTTTGGTTTCGCACTGCCAGGTATCCCGCGACGTGTGAGTGCCTTCGTTGCTCTCTTGCCCTACTCGCGGCTGCTGTACATCGAGTTCGTTCTGAGCCAGGCCATGGGCTCGTTTCTGCGCTGCATGGATCGCGCCGCGCTCCGTTTCGGCGGCGTCACCAACGCCGACGTCTTCGACAACATGAAGACCGTCGTGCTCGAAAACCGAGCAGGCATTCCCCCTCGCTTCAACGAGCGCTTCCTCGAGTACGCCAATGCTCGCGGGGGATTCGCCGTCATCGCCTGTACACCAGGTCACCCCCAGGGAAAGGGAGGCGTCGAGCGCGGAATTCGTACGGTCCGCGAGAGCTTCTGGCCCGGCAGGCGTTTCGTCGACCTCGACGATCTCAACACTCAGGCGACGGATTGGTGCAACCGGGTTCACAACCAGCGTCCCAACGAGACCACGGCGAGGATACCTGCACTGGTATTCGAGCACGAGGAGCAACAGCACCTCAAGCCGATCCCGGCTCAACCCTTCGACACGGACGATCTCGATCGAGACACCGTCAGCTCCACGTTCCGTGTGCGTTTCGACCGTAATCTCTACTCGGTGCCGTGGTACTTGGAGGGACAACGCGCGACCATCCGCGGAACAGACCAGCGCGTTCGCGTTTTCATCGGGCCCAAGTGCGTGGCTGAGCACGACCGTTGCTGGAGCATCGGCGCCGACATCGAGGACCCAGCACATCCGCGCGAGTTGCTTGCCTTTCGCCAATTGAAGCCCAAGGACGCTCTCGTCGCTCGTTTCGGTGATGTGGGCACTGCCTACTTCAAAACGCTGTCCGCCGGTAGCCGCTCACTTCGCCGCGAATTGTTGCGCCTCACCTACCTGGCCGAGCTCTTCGGTACTGGACAGACACGCTCCGCCATGCAGGCCGTCATGCATACGGGTCATGTCGGAGTCGAATACGTCGAGTACGTGCTGCGTCACAAACGCCGTCTCGCGCCGAAGTTCACGCCCTTGATGCTCGGCAATCCCGCTCTCGACGACATCACACTCCGAGAGCCGGATCTCTCCATCTACGACCCCCCAACGCTCACGCGAGATCCTGACGAGGATACTCATGAAGGATGAAGACCTGCTCGAGCTCGTTCTCGAAAAACTACGCTGGCTCAGACTGCCGGGAATGGTCGACGCTTTGCCGTCCATTCTAGAACAGGCCAAGCGTGACAACACCACGTTCCTCGCCACCGTCGGCAAATTGGCTGACGCCGAGAAAGCCAGCCGCATCAAGAGCGCCATCGAGCGGCGCATTCGCGATGCGCGCTTTCCCGAGATCAACACCGTCGACGGTTTCGATTTCGACTTCGATTCCGCTCGCAAGAAGCTCCGAAATCGCTACCTCGCGCTGCACGACTTGGCGTTCCTCGACAACGGCATCAACCCCATCTTCATCGGCACTCCGGGTACCGGCAAAACGTTTCTCGCCAGGGCTTTGGCGTACAAAGCCTGCACCGAAACCCGACGCGTCGTCTTCACTCCGGTCGCCAAGATGCTCAACGAGCTGCATGGCGCCGAGATCCACGGTCGATTCGAACGCGCTCTGCGCCGCTACACTCACGCCGAGCTGCTCGTCATCGACGACTTCGCCAGCCTGGAGATGGACAGCGCTCAATCCAAGCTCGCGTTTCAAGTGATCAGCGAACGATACGACTACCGTCGGTCAACGGCGATAACGACCAATCGTCCCTTCAAAGACTGGCCGAAGGTCTTTCCTGACCCTCTCAACGCACAAGTCATCGCCGAGCGCCTCAGCGAGCGCTGCGAGCACTTCGTGCTGACGAAAGGATACCGCGTTCGCAACGACCAGTGATCCCTGCCTTCCAAACTCGAACCGACGAGACCCAGCTCGGATTCTCGTGTCTCGGCATCCCACGCCCTACGACACCGCCCATCGCTCCGACCATCCCCATCGGCATGGTCACCTGGTCACCGCTGAAACCGTCGGAACTGGGACCGTCGCTCGCCGCTGGTAACAGCGCGAGCTACTTGACGGGAATACAGTGGCCAGCGCGACATGTTGCTTCAAGGGGAGGCGGTCCTGCACCACAACATGTGCGTCGGGGGATCAAGGCTCGAGCAAAGGCGAACTTGTCCTCGAACGCAGTCACGAAGTCGCGACGGACGCTGGCGCCTGAGCAACCCCAGTCGATGAGGGCACATTCGGAAGAATATTGGCAGCTTTGATGGCTGGCGACGAAGGTGCGCATACGTTCGGTCAGAATACATTCGTTGCGCAACTCTCGAAGATCGTGGAGCGAGGCATGCGGGTTGTATCGCTTGATTTCCCGGACGCGTGAGCCGCAATCGGTACGCAGCTGCCACCTGGCGACTTCTGGAGGAAGGTCAGCGCGGCAGCCGAGCGCCCCCAGGCAGAGGACCAAAACTGGGGCGCGGGTATTCTTCACACGGCTCTTCGCGGGGTGGGAGCCCAGGGCACGCCACGGCGTGCGGACATTGGGAGCTGTAACAGTCGAGTAGTCAGGGACCTTTGCTCGCGGCTGGTTGATTTCGAACCGAACCGGGTTGGTTGAAGTCATCACCTGTGGGTAGCGAGGAAGCCGAGCGACGCCCGGATCGGATGATCACGACATCGCAAGGGTCAGAAGCCAATCGACGACCGGGTCAGGGAGGTGTTCAGCAGAGCGCTTGCCGTGTCGACGGAAGAGCGTGTCGTAGCAATCAAACGGCGGTACGTCGGCGTTGTCTCGTCGTGGTAGGCGTACGGAATGGACATCGAGATCGGGCCAACGGACGCGTCGGGCGCGGAAATTTGGGACTTGTTGAACGAGACGTACGTGGAGGAGGGGTACACGTCACGAGCAGCAGCGGAGAGCGTGTTCGAGCCAGGAGCGGTTCGAGCACGAGGAATGCTGCTATGTGCTCGAGACGGGGTCGGGACGCTGCGCGGAATGGTGATGGTTGTGGAAGCGGGTTCGGTGGCGGCGAGGCTTGCGCAGGATGGCGAGGTAGAGATGCATCTGCTTGCGGTCAGCAAAGCGAGTCGGGGACGGGGGATAGGCCGCGCGCTGGTCGAGGCGAGCATCGAGGAAGCAAGGAGACGAGGCGCGAGCCGAATGCTGTTGTGGACTCAGCCTCGAATGGCCGCGGCGCAAGCTCTGTATCGTTCGAGTGGCTTCGTGAGGGTACCCGAGAAAGACTTCTCGCTTTCAGACAGGGCATTTCTAGTCTTTCAGCGAACGTTTGTGGGCAGGCCGCATGGAGTCAGTCGGCCGTAGTGTGGGCGGTTCGTACGACCGCGAGTGCGCGTCACAGGTCTGCCCAACGACCCTGGGTTTAACCCGCGGGGCTTTACGGAACAAGCTATCCGGATGCCAGACATCGAAAAGAAAACGGGCGGCGACCAGCCGCCACTTGCAGGGGACGCTTCGGCAGGGCGAGGCGCTGCCAGCCCCGTCGGGTTCAAACCCTTGTTGGGCGGGCCCGGAGTCGAGCAGTTATTGGAATCGAGTTCGTGGTCGCCGCCCATCGTCTTGGGGTCTCAGCGGCTCGATGGAACCGGTGGCTGGATGCGCGAGGAACAGTGGCGGCGTATGGCGCCGAGAAATGAAAGCGTTGCAGAGAGGGAATGTGCTGGCGCGGGCGCGTTACCGACCGTGAGTGTC
>QJWJ01000347.1 GCA_003235365.1 Deltaproteobacteria bacterium | reverse complement strand
TCGCACGCGCGCGGAAAACCCAGTACGCGACTGGAATGTCGTCTACGTGCCCTATTGCACCGGCGACCGTCACGCTGGCGCAAACCCCGATGGCAACGTGCCCGGGGCAGGGCCGCAGCAGTTCGTGGGCTATCTCAACCTCCAGACATTCCTCAAGCGCATCGTCGCCACGTTCCCGAGCACGACCGACGTCTTGTTGACGGGAATCAGCGCGGGCGGCTTCGGCGCCGCGCGTACGGCAGGGCTCGTGCAGCGGGCCTTTCCGGGCGTGAAGCTGAAGATGATCAACGACTCCGGTCCCTTTGTGTCGTCCAACGTGCTCAAACCTTGCGACCAGGAGCTCATGCGCACCCGCTTTGCGCTCGAGTGTAGACGGTCAGCAAGATCCGCGGGAAGCCGGCGCGAATCCTTCTGTGGGCCAGGAAGCTACTTGGCGGCAGCTCGGGCGGGTGAGTCCAGGGGCTTGGCCCTGGGCGTGACACGCGGACGGGCTGTTGCCTGGCGTCGCTGGCGTTCTCTGCCCCTCCAGGAATCGGCGTCGATGTCGATGACATGACAGTGCTGGGCGAAGCGGTCGACGAGAGCGCTGAGGCAGGGGGCATCGTTGAAGACGGTGCTCCACTGTTTGTAGGCGAGGTTGGTGCTGATGACGATGGCGCGTGTCTCATGCCTTCGGCTGATGACGTGAAAGAGCATGTCTGCGGCTCTGGCGTCGCAGGGGAGATATCCGAGCTCGTCGAGAATGAGCAGGTCGGGCGCGGTGTAGCGCTTGAGGCGTCGCTCAAGGGCTGGAATGGACTCTTGGCGCATGAGGTCCGCGAGTGCGGTGGTGAGGGTGCAGAACCGCACGGAGTAGCCCTGGGCGAGCGCCCTGAGTCCGAAGTGCTGGGCGAGGGTGGTCTTGCCGACCCCGGCTTGCCCCCGTAGCAAGATGTTCTCCCCGGCCTTGATGAAGGTGAGTGAGTCGTACAAGTGCTCGAACAGCTTACGGTCGATCTGGCGTGGGTGGTTCCAGTCGAACTGGTCCAAGGCATTGAAGCGCCCGAGGGCAGCGGCCTTTGTTCTGCGCTTGAGGTTGCGCGCTTCCCGCTCCCTCAGCTCCATGTCAGCGAGTTGCTCGACCACCTGCGCCGGCGACAGCCTTGCACTGGTGGCGTGCTTGAGGAGCGCTGCGATGGCGTCTTGGTCTGCACGTAGTCCAATGGCCCTGAGAGCTTGGATCAAGTTGTCATTCGTCGTCATCGTAGTCTCCGAGGTCATGAGGAACCACGTCCCTGTCCTGGACATGTGGGGCGAGCTCCAACGGGAGCGCGACCGGGCGCTTTCGGCTCTTTTCGCAGAGCAGGGTGAGCGCGCCGAAGTCGGTTCCGTCACGTTCGAGCAGTTGCTGCACGCACGCCGCCAGGGTGGTGGCGCCGTACAGGTCGAGTAGCTTCAGCGTGCGAGCCACCATCGACCCGAGATTGCGTCCTTCGTCGGCCCAGGCTTGCAGCAACTCGTCGATGCGCGGGACCTCGGCACGCAGACGGTCGCGGCCCTTGGGGTCGCGCGCAGCCCGTTTGGCCGCGAGAATCTCCTCGCGATGGTGGCGCTGCTCGAGGAGCTTGCGCTTTGCCCAGCAGCGCTCGTGCACGGCGACCTCGCTGTCGCCATCGAGCACCCGCACGGCCGTATCGCTCGACACGATCGTGAGCGTCTTGCCCACGTAGGCGGGGGGCACGGAGTAGGAGTTGGTGTCGAAGCGCACGCAGGCGGTCTTGTCGACGCGTACTGGTGTCATCGCATCGGTACAGGGAAGCACGGCGGGCAAGCTCAGTAAGTGCGTTTTCTCTTCTGCGAAGACCTCTTGGACCGTGAGCCCCGCTCGGGTCGGATGGGGCCTGCTCATGGCTGTGGACTGCGCGAAGTCGAGCAGCTCGGCGTTTCCTTGCGCCAGATCGCGGATGGTTCGGGCCGCGAAAAAGCGCTGTCGAAGGTAGCGAATGGCCCGTTCCACGCCGCCCTTGTGCTCGGGTTTTCTCACGCCGCACAGGCGAGGCTGCACGTGCATGGCGCCACACAGCCGCAGCAAGTCGGGGTGATAGCGAATCGCATCGCCATTGCGTTCGATGACCACTATCTTGGGATTGTCGAAGAGCCACTGGCGCGTCACTCCCCCGAAGTACGTGCTGGCTCGAACGAGTGAGCGGAGCAGCGAGTGAACCGTCAGGTCCACCACGAGCTCCGCCCAGAATGCCCGGCAGTGGGCCAAGACGATCACGAATACCCACAGCGCTCGCTCGCTGCCGTCGATGAGCTGCGTCCCGACATGCCCCCAGTCGACCTGGGACTGCTCGCCGGGAAGCGTCTCGATGCGCAAGAACGCCTCTGCCCGGGGGACCGGACGCACCGCCCTGACATGGCGACGCAGCGTGCGCTCGCTGCCGGAGTATCCGCGCTCGCAGAGCATGTCGAACAGACGCGATGAGCACAGCGTCGGATACTGTTCGAGCGTCTCCTGCACGAAGGGTTTGTAAGGGTCGAGGATGCTGGCTCGGGGCCCGCGCCGCGGCTCAGGCCCGAGCGCTCCAATGGCGCGCTCGACGACCTCGTGGTGGACGCCGAGCTGCGTGCTGATGGTTCCCTTCTTCCAGTGCTCCGCGAAGAAAAGCCGACGGATCTCCGCATCGCGTGCTTGATCAACCATGGGCCACCTCCAGCTGAACCTGACGCAAGTCTGAAAAGCGCCCCATGCCCGAAAGCCGTCGGGACCGCACGCGAGGGTCACGGTGGGCTACGGCCACCTCGAAGTGAAGTTGGCGCGCGCCGTAGCCCAAGGCGTCGTACAGCCCCAAACCGTCGGACAAGCTCGCCTGCTCGTCCACACACAACACAACGGACAGGGGATGGTTGTGCCAGAGAGCAAGGCCTTCGAGCAGCGTACGCGCGGCTTGGGGGTGCGCCCCTGCTGCCGCAGGCAGCACCGCCTTCAGCACGTCGCGCCCCTCGCTGACCATCAGCAGGCGCGTCTGCGTCAGCTCCGGTGACAGGGTCACGAAGATGGATGACATGTTCCGTTCCTTCGCCGAGCGCAGCGGGGACACCCACCGTGGACGCGCACGTGCGCTCGGGCGCGACACAGCTGCTCACGCCCGTCGAGTTTTCGGCAGACTGTTCCGTCACGCGGCGGCGCTCGCGGTAGGCTCGGTTGCGGTCGCGATGGTCCTCGCGCCCCTCGGGCGTGGCTTGATGACGGCGGCGTCCGGCCCGCAGGCTGTCCCGACGCGCCAGCCCACGGCACCTGTCGTCGCAGTACACGTGCCCCCGCTCGCATCGCGTACACACGTGGAACACCACCCGGCAACGCGGGCAGCGCTTCTCGCAGAAAAGGGGGTCCTCGTAGGCGTGCACCAGGGGGGCGACGCGCAGTAACTTGACACCACGAAGCGACCCGGCGACAAACGCCTGGCCCTGAGCGAACCGTCGTGGACCTGTCCTCGACTACGCCGTGGGTGATGCGGAGGTCGCCGCCAAACGAGGCTCCGCATCTCGTCTTACGCCCTGCGGGCGTCGTGCACCGAAGGCTACGAGACCGGCCAGGGACAGAGCCAGTTTTCGTCGGTTCGCGTCAAATCCCTGCGGATCTCCGTGGCCATTGACACGAGCACATTGGCGCGTCGGTCGTATCGATGACAAAGGCCGTCCT
>QJWJ01000302.1 GCA_003235365.1 Deltaproteobacteria bacterium | reverse complement strand
ATCACCGCGTCGGAAGTAAGTGTCGTCCGACTTCATCAGAACGGGATGCCCCAACTCCCAAGCCCTGCCTGGCAAGCCCTGCCCGTAGTTGAAGACCTGACCACGGCTGGCGGATTCGAAGCCCTCGAGACCGTCGTAGCTACAAGAAACGAGTTCGAGGTCCAACGAGTTGCTCCGCGGCGCCCAGATTTCGAAGCCCTTGATGAATGCCCGCATGCAACCGGTTGTCACCAGGTCAGATTGCGTTTTGTATTCCTCGGCGTTTCCGTTGATCGGCCGTTGCCGATCGTCACCGAACCGTCCATTCTCGCCGTCTCCCGCGTCGCGACGTTGGCGCTTTGCGTCAAGCTTTCGAAGTCATTTCGAAGACCAAACGGAGAGTTGGTCTACGACCTTGCGAATGCCATCACCAACCTTGGCGATGTTGGCGTCGTCGTACATGTACGCTGGCGCGGTAACGATCTTGTTGGCCTCGTCGATGCAAGCGACCTGAACCGGACACGAGACGTGAGTGCTGCCGAGCGCGTTGATTGCGGCGGCCGTATCGGGATCGTTCCCGATTGTCAGTGACGAGTGGATACCGCGCCGCTTCAGAGCCAGCGCCAATACCGCGGGGGTGATGCACACCGCGCCGATTGGGATCTTCGCCTGCAAGGCTTCGCCGAGGAGGCGATCGAACTCCGTGTCCAACGCGGCGTGGGCGCCGGCGACCGCGAAGGTGGAAAGGTTCTTGGCGACCCCGTAGCCACCGGGCAGCATCAGTACTGAATAGTCCGTCGCGCGCGCTTCGCTCAACGGTTTGATCTTGCCGCGGGCGATGCGCGCTGCCTCGTGCAAGACGTTGCGCGAGTCGTCGGCTTGCTCTTTGCCAGTCAGGTGGTCGACGCAATGCATTTGAGGAACGTCTGCCGCGAAGCAGTGAGTTTGGAAGCCCGCCACGTTGAGGAAATACAGCGACAGAACTGCTTCACTGATTTCCGCCCCATCCAAATAGCCGCACCCCGACAACACCACACATGCAGTCTTCATCGGCGCAGCATAACCGACGCCTCTTCCACGTCGCAAACCGGTTACGCGTTCAGTAGGGAGATTCAGTGCATTCGGTTACCCGCGTGTCACGCGCTGCGCCACGTGGGGTCTCTCCCCACGAAACCGCGCTTCACTTCGACTTGCGATGGCGTCGACGTTTCCACTTCGGTTTGCCCAGCTTGGGCAAGGGAGCGGGTTGAGCGGGTTTGCCTTTGGTGGCGTCGTGCTTCGCTGGAGAAACGGGCGAGTCGCCTGCGGCGCTGGTGTTGGGGCGTGGGGTCTTTCGATTCCCGCGCTTGCGTTCCGTGCGCTTGTCTCGCCTGGTCGACCCGCGATCTGCTTGTTGCAGTTGTCCTGTATTGGGAGCCCCGTCCGAGGCCGTCGCTCCCCCTGCACGGGACTTGCTCGGCGTCGCGATCGAGGACGCGTCGTCGCAAGGTCGTTCATTCAGCGGCGCCGCCGAGTCTTCCATTTCGAGCTTTTCGCTTGCGGTCTCGAGTGCAGCATTCGAGGCTTCGACGGCTCCGCGGGGGCGCGGGGGTCGGGGCGGGCCGGTTCGTTGCTGGGCCTGCGCGGCGTTGCCGGTCGGCGGGTCGAGTCTTGGAGAACCCTGTTTTGGTGCCGGGAGGCTGCCGGCGTCGATGACCTTGCGTTGGGCGGGCAGGGGCGGTGGGGACGTCTTGATGGGGGCTCCGACGCGGCGCGGCGCGGGCAGCGGACCTTTGGGGCGCTGCGGGGGGGGCGACGTCTTGACGACTTCGATGAGGCGGGATGGCTCAGCCTGTTTGGGACTGGGCGCACTGCCACCGATCAGTCGTTTGAGCGTTGCTGCGGCCGAGGCCCACACCCCCTGGGCGGAGTAGTGCCGTTCCGATGGCGGCTCGAGTAGCCACAGGCGGATCTTGTCCAGCTCGGGGGGCGGTACCGTGCCGCCCGCAGGGGCCGCCGGTGGAGGTGCTGCGCCCAGTCGCCACATCAAGTGTCCCCACGTCTGTTTCATGCTCGAGAAGCGGTCGTCGACGTTCACCGCAAGCACTCGTTTGACCCATTCATCAACCGCCGGTGGCAGATCCGGGCGCAACGCGTGTAGGCTCGGGCGCGGCGCGGTCGTCACCGCCACGAGGGTTTCCTGCATCGACCTGTTGCTGAAGGGCAATTGCCCTGCGAGCGCACGGAAGATGATGACGCCCATGGCGTAGATGTCCACGCGGTGGTCGGCGGTCTTGCCCTGCCCTTTCCACATCTCGGGCGCGATGTAGCTGGGAGAGCCCATGACCATGCCCGTTGCCGTGACACGTTTGCTGTCGCTCAGTCGCGCGAAACCGAAGTCGAGCAGTCGCGAGCCCCCTCCACGTTCCTTGGAGATCATGAAGATGTTCCCCGGCTTCAGGTCTCGATGGAGGATCCCCACGGCATGGGCTCGGTCCAGCGTGGAAATGACGGGTTCGAGGACGTCCATCAGCTGGCTGACGCTCAACCGTTCACCGAGGTTCTCCTGTTGTACCAAGAACGTCTCGAGGTCCTGCCCCTCCAGCAGCTCCATGACTAGACACAGCGCGCCGTTTGGCGCCGTGCACATGTCCAAGAACTCGACGGCTGCCGTACCGGCCAACGCGATCATCGCTTGCTGTTCGCGCGCCAGGCGCTCGATGGTGTCTGGGGATTTCGCCGTGCGCCCTTCAATCACCTTGACGGCCACTTCTCGTCCACAGAGTGAATCCTTGGCCCGGAATACCTGCCCTTGACCTCCGTGGCCGACGACTTCGAGCAACTCGTAGCGCTGCGCGATGACTTCCCCAACCGACGTGCTTGCCATGTCTGCGGCGCGAACAGTTACACGTCGAGGGGTGTTCGTCGTCGGTTGAATGGCGTTCGAGGCTCATCACACGACGCTGCCCGGCCGGCGGGACCTGATGTGTCGTGGCTTCATTGCGCGCGTTCGGTCTGCTTCCGTTGCCGTCGAATCTTCCCGTTCCCGCGCGGGCGCAACTCGTTTACTCGCGGCGTGAAGTGGGGACGTCAGTCTCCGCCTGTATCACCGGCGCGCGTGGCGGCGCTGAACGAGACTCGATGGTGTGGAGTTCAAAGCGTTGGCGGTTTGGCATCAGCGCAGAACTTGGCCGTCGTTCGAGATGGTGCACTGCCCCTCGACGCAGCGGGTGACGACCTCGACGGCCAGGCACGCGACTTGCGGACAAAGGATGACGGCAGAACACTTCTGTGTGGCCAGCTGGCGAGCTTTGCAGGCCTCGACGTTGGCCGGATAGTCCGGACACATGGGGCACGCGCAGCTCTGACCATCTTCCAGTGCGGGGACCGTACACGCCGTGCAATCGCTGTCGGATTCGCAGGCGAGCTCGTCTGGCGTGGGCTCCGCTGGGCCGGCGTCAGGTAGCGGCTCCTGGCATTCTCCAGCACTCCATGTGCAGCTGCCATCGGCTTGCCGCGTGCAGCTCGGCTGCGACGCGGAGCCGTCGGGGCAGACCCGGCTGATCAACGGTTGCTGCTCGGGGCAATCGCTCGGTGCACATTCGGCGTCAGGGGGTAGTGGGGATGGCGCGGGATCCGTCGGTTGGACGGGATCGTCGGGTGGCGGTCGTGCAGGATCGGGATCGATGGGGGGTGGGGTGGAACTGGGAGTGGTCGCCGTAGGACCGGGCTGGGCTGGCGTGGAACCGCCGGGCGTGTTCGACGGTCCACCGACGTCTCCCGACTGGTCCATTTCCTCCGGGTTACCGGGTGACTGCGGCAACTCGCCGTCACTCGGAGTCGATGGGCTGGTATCGGGGACGGAGCCGTTGGTGTCGTCGTTGGTCATGGCCACCTCCGACGAACTGTCGCCGTCCGCTTCCTCGAAGTCGGAACCACAGGCGATGCAAGCGAGCAGTGCGATCGACAACCCAGTAGAGAAAGCGAGGTGGCGCATCCAACAACTGTGGGTCGTGCGGTTGGGTGGGGCCAAGATCGTGATTGGGATACGACTCGTGGGGCCGTGTGCGACGGTTCGAAACGGACCGCGAAGGCGACCGCGGCGATGGGTAAAAGAGTTACGATTTCAAGCGGTTGCGAGTTGGTGTTGTTGGCGGAACCCGACCGGAACGGAAATCTCGACGATGAGTGATTTGCGTATGCAGCGAGTATACGCCACGCATTTAACCTTTGACGACTATCGACTGTCCATGGGTCGCAGGCGCACGACGAATGCCCCGGTCCCGCCGAGATCTGGCGAAGCCGTGCGAAACGCCAGAACGTCTCGCGCCAGCGGACGGATCAACGTTTCGACCACCGCGCCTGGAAGAACCGGACCGGACGCGCCACTGTGTTTGCCCTTGCCGACGATCACGAGCAAGCTCGCCAACCCATCTGCACGTGCTTGGCGCACGGCAGTCGTCAGGATCTGCTGCGCCTGCTCCTTCGTTGCTCGGTGCAAGTCCAACTGGCGATGAGGGCGGGGCGGTTCACCCGTCAGCGCGAGCGCTTGCGCCTCTTCACCGCGGGCGTAGCCGATGATCTGGTCCCCGAGGTGCTTCACCGTGAGAACCGTGGCTCGCTTGGCGACTGGTGAGACGCTGCGGAAAGCACCTGAGAGTTGCTCACGCCGTTCGCTGGGTGGCAGTGGCTCGACCTGTCCCACCAACTCTCTGAACACCGAAGAACGCCTTTTGCCGTCCGTCACGTTGCGAGCGTCAGCCAAGGGCCCGTTCCTTTCAAGTGTCGCGCGAAGCGGCCGAGTCACGGCGCGACGCTCTCCGGACGCGGGAGACGGTCGGTCGACGGTCTCGCCGAGTGCACGGCATCGCGCCAATCTTGCGCGGATCCGCAGGGGGCTGGCTTGTTGGCCAACGCAGTTCGCTCACTTCGCACATCCATGTGCACGCCTGAGCGACTGCAGTTCCTTCGTGAGGTCTCCGTCAATCGCTTTCGAAGACTCTCGCTGGAAAACCACAGCGCCAGCGCGGAGCGGTGCGAAGGGGTGTTTCGCGCTTTAACTGGTGGTATACGCAAACTGAGTGCAACTTCTTGGGTCTGCCAGATCGGCACTGGCCGCAGCGCGGGGTGGCGGTAGACTGCAAGAAAGCGTTTCGCTGGCCTTACCGACGTCCGTAGGAACACTACACCTTCAAAGAGACTGAGTCGGCCCAAGTCGATCGCTGGCTCAACTCCAAGACATCACCGTCGTGCCGAATCACAACATCAAACATCCAGATTGTCGCGCTCCCCGGCGCACGGCTCTTTCTGAGGTCGCGGCGAGCGCGTCCACGCAAGAGCCAACCACCGCGTCGTTGGCGCGGCGCAAACTCGGGGGATGTGCTCAGCTGTCGGTCACCGTGCTCGCGTCGTCACTGGCGTTGGCCGCATGCCAAGGTGGCGGCGTCGCAGACGCCAGTGTCAGCGACGGTCCACCCGCGTCCACGTCGAGCGGTCAGAATCCCGGAACGTCCGTGGACGTACCCAAGCAGCCGCACTGGAGCTTCGTCCCGCCCGTGGCCAACGAGCTTCCGGTCGTGGCAGATGCCCAGTGGGTGCGCAACCCCATCGACGCGTTCGTCCTGGCGAACCTCGAGGCGCAGGCTGTCGCGCCGGCCGCGCCGGCCTCAGCGGAAAAGCTGCTGCGCCGTGTGACCCTCGACTTGACGGGCTTGCCGCCGACCCTCGACGAAATCGACGCGTTCGTCGCCGACCCCTCGGACGCAGCCTACGACGCGGTCGTGACGCGCCTGCTGGACTCGAAGCGCTATGCCGAACACATGACGGCAGCGTGGCTGGACATCGCTCGCTATTCGGACACGGACGGCTTTCAGTACGACATCAATCGCCCTGCCTGGCCTTGGCGCGATTGGGTGCTGACCGCCTTCGATTCGAACATGCCGTGGGACGAGTTCACCATCGAGCAGCTCGCTGGTGATCTACTGCCGTCACCGACGCCCGACACGATCCTGGCGACCGCGTTCAACCGCAATCACGCGATTCAGGGTGAGAACGGGCTGCTGCTCAATTCGTTCCGCGATCGTTACGTGACCGACCGTGTCGAGACGCTCGGCAAGGGCTGGCTCGGGCTCACGCTCGGCTGCGCCAAGTGTCATGATCACAAGTACGATCCGGTGCTCGCGACCGACTTCTACAAGTTGTACGACTGCTTCAACCAGCTCGACGAGCGAGACAACGGCCCCACGAGTGAGTTTCAGCCGACGGCAGAGCTCACCAGTCCGTTGGCAGACAACATCAAGGACGCGGTCGAGTCCAGAATCGCCGAGCTGCAAGAGGCGGGCGCCGCCGAAGGCAAAGTGGGCGAGCTCGATTGGGAACGCGACACTTCGCAGAAGACATTCAAGATCCGCGTCATGCAGGACATGGAAGAGAAGCACGACACCCAGGTGCTTGCTGTCGGGCGCTACGACGCGCCGTATGGCGATCCCGTGCGCTGCAGTGCTCCCGCGTCGCTTCCGCCGTTCCCCGACGGAGCTCCCGACAATCGCCTGGGTTTGGCGCAGTGGCTGGTAATGCCCGGCAATCCGTTGACGTCTCGGGTTACCGTGAATCGCTTCTGGATGCACCACTTCGGTCGCGGTTTGGTGCCAGCCATCGACAACTTCGGCGTACAGACCGAGAAGCCCAAGCAGCTGGCCCTGCTCGACTGGTTGGCGGTGCACTTCATCGAGTCGGGGTGGGACCTCAAAGCGCTACATCGTTTGATCGTGACATCCAGCACGTACCGGCAAGATTCGGCCAGTGACGAGCAAGCGATCGAACTCGATCCTCGAAACGACATGTACGCCCGCGGCCCGCGCTTCCGGCTGCCGGCAGAGGTCGTACGCGACGTGCCGCTAGCCGTCAGTGGATTGCTCATCAATCGCTTCGGTGGCCCGCCTACCTACCCGTATCAACCCGAGGGGCTGTGGGAAGAGTTGTCCTGGGAGAGCAACGAGCTACACTACCCGCAACTCATCGGCGACAGCTTGTATCGGCGCAGCGTCTACAGTTTCTGGAAGAAGACGCTCCCGCCCCCGCTCATGACGCTGTTCGACGCTCCGGATCGGGAGTACTCGGTCGCGTATCGAGAGGTAGGGATCACGCCGCTGCAGCCCCTGGCGTTGCTCAACGACCCGGCTTTCATCCACGCCGGGCGGCAGCTCGCCGTCGATGTCCTGCAGGCCGAATCGGGCGTTCCGGATGCGGCCATTTCTCGGGCGTTCCGCATGTTGACAGCGCGCCTGCCCAACGAGAAAGAACTCGAACTGTTGCTCGGGCTCTACGACAACCAATTGACCGCGGTAACCGACGCCGCGGCGGGCGACGAGTCGGTGTCCGAGACCGACGCCAGCATTTCGGCAATGGCTCAAGTCATGCGCGTCCTGTTCAATCTCAACGAAACCATCTCTCAGGAGTGAGCCGTGGCCGGTATGCATCGACGTGACTGGTTGAAATTTGGAGTCGGCGGGATCGCCAGCGCGCTGCTCGCGCGCTCCGCCGGATTGGGCGCGCAGACCGGCAACGGCGGCAAGGCGAAGCGCGTCGTGTTCATGTTCATGGCGGGCGGTCCATCGCAACTCGAGAGCTTCGACTACAAGCCCAAGTTGGTCGATCTGCGTGGCACCGAGCTACCCGCGTCGGTCCAGCGCGGGCTGCCGATCACGACCATGACCTCGCAACAGGACAAGTTGAAGGTGGCCAACGCCTTGGTCAACTTCGCCCAGTATGGCGAGTCCGGGATGTGGGTGAGCGAGCTGTTCCCCCACATCGCAGGGATCGCCGACGACCTGACGTTGATCAAGTCGATGACGGCCGATCAAGTCAATCACGGGCCGGCGTGCGACTTGATGATCACCGGTTCGCCGATCCCCGGCAAACCGAGCCTCGGTTCCTGGTTCAGCTACGGGCTGGGCACAGCCAACTCCTCGCTGCCCAGCTTCGTGAGCATGACGTCCGACTCCAAGGTTGCGTTCGTGCAACCGCTGTCCAAGCGGCTGTGGAGCAGCTCGTTCTTGCCCGTGACGCACGGTGGTGTCGCGATGCGCGCCGGCGATCGTCCGGTCTTGTATCTCGAGGATGGGCTCACGCTGCCGGACGCCTCTCGCCGCGAACTGTTCGACGCTGTGCGCGCGCTCAACGACGAACACTTCAAGGTCTCGGGGGACCCCGACATCGCCCAGCGCAACTACGCCTACGAGGTTGCGGCAAACATGCAGAACTCGGTGGCCGAGCTGGCGGACGCGAGCGACGAGCCTGACGAAGTTTACGATTTGTACGGCCCTGCCAGTCGAGTCCCGGGGACGTTTGCCGCCAACTGTCTGCGCGCGCGGCGCCTGCTCGAGCGCGACGTGCGGTGCGTGTTGCTGATGCATCGAGGCTGGGATGCGCACTACGAACAAACCAAAGAGATGCGCACCTGCGCCGGCGACACGGACCAGCCGACGGCTGCACTGATCGCCGACTTGAAGCGCACTGGGTTGCTCGATGACACGCTGGTGGTCTGGGGTGGCGAGTTTGGGCGAACAGCCTATTCTCAGGGCGAGATTACCGCCGACGATCACGGGCGCGATCATCACCCGTATTGCTTTCCGATGTTGTTGGCGGGCGCCGGCGTCAAACCCGGTTTGACCTACGGCGAAACCGACGACTTCAGCTACAACGTCACCGAAAACCCCGTGGGTGTTCACGACTTGCACGCCACCATGCTGCAAATCCTCGGTCTCGATCAGAATCAGCTGACGTTCCGCCACGAGGGACGTGATTTCCGCCTCACCGACCTCGGCGGAACGGTGATCACCGACATTCTGAGTTGAGGGTCGGCTGCGAACGGCGTTCCGGGGCTTTGCTGCGCTCGGCCCATTGACTTCATTACTCCCGACGGCGTTACCCCGCGCCCCACCATCAACCCAAACCTCCCCAGGTGGAGGATTGGGGGTTGCGTAGTTGGTGCACTGCGACGACGTAATGGCCTGTGCAATCCTTGTCGCGCATGTTCATCAAGCGGTGACGAGGAAGTCGCTAGAAGTAAACACCTGCATAGCGTTCACCTTTGGCTCTGAGAATGCTCTGCTGTTGGGGGCGAGTGGAGGAAAATTGCCCGCGGATCCACCACCCAAGGATGGTCCCGGTGTGCCGCCTGGTTCTCCAGAGGCGCTTCCAGCGTCGGTTCCGGGGGGGAGCTGCTCCAGCGGACCTTCCGTCCAAGGATGGGCCTGCGGGCACTCCGCCACCGAATGACTCGGATAGATGGGTGAAGCGGGGACCAGCGGCGGCTTCGACGCAGCTGGTCCAACGCTTTCGTGTGGGCGCATACCTGGCTTCCGAAATTGGAGGCGATCACGTTCCGTCAGGACGGCTGCGCTGTCATCGACATGGATCTGGGATGGCCCGTGATTGCTGACATTTTGAGCGGGTCGCCGCGTGCGAGCGGTGCTCGTCGTGGTGTGGCCCTCCCCGTCGAACACCCAGTTCGGGTCAGGACATCCGAGCAGGGGTGGCCCACATCCCTGACGATGCCTCGTCACACGACTGTTCGGCTGGCGATGCGTTCTTGTCGTTTGGGGCGTCCTGAAGTAGGCGGATGGACGTGGCTAACGTCGTTTACTTCAGGTTGGGGCGCAGCGCGCGTCCAGGCGGCGAGCCCGCCGCCGAGATCGTCGAGTGGTCGAGTGGTGGCTGGCGCCAGAAGCGTGACGAGAAGGCTGGCCCGGTTACCATCGCGCTCGACGAACTCGCGGCTCGAGTCGGTTTTACCAGTGTGGTTCCGTACATCGACCCGGTTGCGATGGGAACGTCGTACTCACCGCATTACATGGCGTTCTTCAAATGACCTGAATCGGCGGCGTTCTCGAATCCGAGAACCTGCTGCGAATTCGGTAGAAACCGGAAGAAAGGGTGGGGGTCGAGGTTCTTGTCGGCGTTGGACGTCGTTTCCCGCGCGGCCGTCCCGGGCCGATGCTCAGGCGGGGGAGCTGCGAGGTTCCGGAACGAGTCGACCGTGACGAAAACGGCTCAAGGTCGTGCGGCGAAACCCGTTCACCCGGATATGTCGTCGACTATTGGAGCGATCCCGTCCGCCACGTCCTCTGCCGTCAACGGGATCCGGCGCGAGTTCGAGCGCTTCGACCGCGCCGCGTGGGATGTGGCGAGCGCAGGACCTGCGGCGAGCAACGCTGTCGTGTTGGAGATCTCCGACCAGGCCCGCGCCGCTTCGAGCCAGGCGCTGGGGGCGGGGCTCGAACAGGGGCTCATCGACGAGCGCCTGGCAAAGTACTCGGCCATTGCCAACATTCGAACGCTGCAGACCGCGGATGAAATGAGCAAAGAGCTCACGGATCTGGTCCGCTGACGGGCGCTCGTCGAATACTTCGGTCAGGTTTCCGTCACGAGTGCTCACCGTGAGGATCGTGCTCCAACGGTGCTGAAACCGCATCTCGGTGCCCCACACTGGGCGAGCTGGGGTTCGACCGTGAGCTTTCGCGGACAAACCCTTGCCCATGCGGGGGATTGCGACTATCGAAGGCGCTTCTCACGGAGCGCGCTTCGAAGTTCTTTCGCTCGGCGCTCCCCGCCTCCAAGGGCGCCTGGGTCCCGCCAGCGCGCAGCACGATCTCATGACCGACACCGCAGAAGACGCGCCGTTCGCTGGCGTTCCGGCCCCGCTACGCCTCAACCTGGAACGCCGGGGGTTCACCGAGCTGACCCGGATCCAACGCGCCGTCGTCAGCGCGCAAAGCGACGGACGCAACCTGCGCCTATCGTCGCAGACTGGTTCGGGCAAGACGGTTGCGTTGGGCATCGCCTTGTTCGACGCCCTCGACCAGAATGAAACGGCAAAGAATCCTCGCGCATTGATCATCGTTCCCACGCGCGAACTCGCCAACCAGGTTCGCAACGAATTGGGATGGCTGTTCGAGGGGTGTCGAGGCGGGCGCGTCGAGGTCGTCACGGGCGGCACGGACATCCGAGCTGAGCAACGTCGATTGCGTACCCACCCCGGCGTGGTCGTCGGCACACCGGGGCGTCTGCTCGATCACACACGCAGCGGCGCGCTGGACCTGTCGAACGTTCGCGAAGTCGTCCTCGATGAAGCCGACCAGATGTTGGACATGGGCTTCAAGGACGAACTCGACGCCTTGGTCGAGCGCTTGCCCGCGGAGCGTCGCAGCCACCTCGTGTCAGCGACGTTCCCCGAGGCGCTGCGCAAGCTGGCCGCCGCATTTCAGTCGGACCCACTGCTGCTCGAAGGCACGGCTCTGGGGGTCGCCAACGCGGACATCGAGCACGTGGCCCATTTGGTGACGGATCGCGACCGCTACGACGCGCTCGTCAACGTCCTGCTGTCGAATCACGGCAGTCGCTGCCTCGTCTTCGTGCAGCGCCGAGTCGATGCGGCAAAGGTCGCGGAGATGCTCGCGGCGGACGGGTTCGCGGCGTTGCCGCTCAGCGGTGACCTGCCGCAGGCGCAGCGCAATCGGACCCTGGCCTCGTTCAAGGCGGGGACGATTCGGATTTTGGTCGCGACTGACGTTGCGGCGCGAGGCTTGCACGTCGACGATATCGCGCTGGTCGTGCACGGAGACGTGCCGCGCGAGGCGGAGGTGTACACCCATCGCAGTGGTCGTACTGGTCGCGCTGGGCAGCGCGGGTCGAGCGTGTTGCTGGTGCTTCCGCAAGCTCGGCGTCGTGTCGAACAACTGCTTCAGCAGGCGCGCGTCCGTTTCGAATGGCAACCCATCCCCTCCATAGCCAAGATCAACAAGGCGGTCGTCAAACAGGGTCGGCGCGCTTTCCACGCCGAACTTGCAAGCGCTGTCGAGCAGCCAGAATTGCTCGACGCTTCCGAGCTGCAGTACGCACAACAGGTCCTGGCCAATCACGACCCGGCGCAGGTCGTCGCGGTGCTGTTGCGCCTGGCGCAGCCCACGCTCCCGACGCAGGCTCGCCAGGTGTTCGACCCGCCGCTGCACAAGCCCATCGCTCGACCCAAACGCGAC
>QJWJ01000056.1 GCA_003235365.1 Deltaproteobacteria bacterium | reverse complement strand
ACGGTTTCGTTCACTGGAGGCACCCAGAGAGTAGGCGCGGACGCCAACGGTCGGGTGTTGCTCAACGCCACCGATCCCGTGGATGACGGCAGCTCGATCTCCCACTGGGATTCATTAACTCGCCGCACTAGTCAGCTCAACGCCCACAACCGAGACTTGCTGATGGAACCCGCTGGGTACACATCGGGCCCAGAGTTGGACCTCACTGTTGCCAAGCTGCTCGACGTAGGCTGGGGCGCCGTCGGCTGCGGAGATGGACAAGTGTCATCGAACGAGCAGTGCGATGACGGTAACGCCAACTCCGACACGGCACCCGACGCCTGCCGCACCAACTGCCGGCTGCCGAGTTGCGGCGATTCGGTGGTCGACAATTCGGAGGAGTGCGACGATGGGGCACTCAACGGCGATCCCAGCTCGAGTTGCAAGGCTGATTGCAGTATCGATCGTTGCGGCGACGGAAACGTCGACCCGCAAGAGGACTGCGACGACGGAAACTCCAATTCCGACACGGCACCCGACGCCTGCCGCAGCGACTGCAGCGACCCTGGCTGCGGAGACGGCGTCGTGGACTCCGACGAAGAGTGTGACGATGGTAGCGCCAATGGCACCGCAGCCAGTGACTGCCTTGCAAATTGCAGCTCGCCAACCTGTGGCGACGGGTTGCTCTGGGAAGACGAAGAGTGTGACGACGGCGACGACAACTCCGACACGATGCCGAACGCGTGCCGCACCGATTGCACAGCGGCCAGTTGTGGCGACGGCGTCGTCGACACTCAGGAACAATGCGACGACGGCGGCGACAACTCCAACGTCACGCCGGACGCGTGCCGGAATGATTGCAAGCTGCCCGCATGCGGCGACGGCGTGGTTGACGCCACGGAAGTTTGCGATGACGGCACGCTGAACGGAACTGCGTCGTCCGACTGCTCCTCGGTTTGCACGGTGTTCAGCTACGTCGAGGATTGTGGCAACGGCACACTTCAAGACGCTGAGCAATGCGACGACGGCAACGACAACTCCGACACGGTGCCGGACGCGTGCCGCACCGATTGCACAGCGGCGCGCTGTGGCGACGGGGTCGTGGACAGCGACGAGCAGTGCGATGACGGCAACACCATCGACACCGACGATTGCACCAACCGTTGTTTGCTGGGCCCGGGACCCGCAGGGTCGTCGAACGAGACACCTCCGACGGGTGCCGGTGGCTCCCCTGCCACGCCGGCAAATCCAGATCCCTCGAGTCCTTCCAGCAATGGGCAAGCGTCGAATGCCGCCGACGCGTCTGCACCCGTGGACCAGCAACCCAGAATCGACCCGGATGACGCGCCCCAGGACGATGGGATCACCCCACGCATCGACGAAGTGGACGACAGCGACGATCCGGCGACCAGCGACGACGATTCCGAAACGAGTGAAGACACCGCTTCTGATCGATCACCGCGTTCGAACGCCGGCTCTGAGGTGGGCGATGCGGGCGCTTCATCCGAGCCGTCCCAGGACGATCCTTCGGATCCGGCGTGCACTTGCCGCGCCGTCGGTGTGCAGCCGAAGTCCCCTCACAGGCAAACCTGGATGCTGGTGCTGCTAATCGGCTTCGTCGGCTTGCTAAAGCGAAGAAGTGGGCGCCAAAGATTTACGACCGGTTGAACGCATCCGGGTCAATCTACGCAACCGACTCGAATCCGCTCAAACGGACGCGGGGGGCGGCGGACCACTCGTCGGCGGTTTGCTCGGGTTTGCAGGGGGGGCCTCACTGCTCTCACGCTTGGGGATGACGTCGACACCAACGCTCAAGCGGTGATTGCCTCCCCCAACGACAACCCCCTTGAGCGGGCTGACATCGCTGAAGTCCCTACCCCATCCGATGGTGATGTGACGATCGCTCGGCAACGTACCATTCGTTGGATCGAAATCGAACCAGCCGATAGCGGGCACGAACACCGACGCCCAAGCATGGGAGGCATCCGCACCGACCAATCGCGGAACTCCGGGCGGCGGTGTGGTCTCGAGATATCCGGAGACGTACCTCGCCGCCAGGCCTACGCTTCGCAGGCAGCCGATCGCAACGTGCGCGAAATCCTGACACACCCCGCGACGTTCACGCATCACCTTGCCGAGCGGAGTGCTGACGTCCGTCGCCGCTGGTTCGTACGTGAAGTCGTCATAGATGCGGCGATTGAGATCGGCGACGCCCTGAAGTATTGGGCGCCCCGCTGGAAAGCTGGGCGAGACGTAACTCTGGAGCAGGGCATGTCTACGCACCAGCGGCGAGTCGAACCCCAGCTCGCGTTCCCGAAGGAACTTCGTGTCCTGCTTGAGCTGCGTCACGACTTGCTCCCAAGTGGGTGATGCGCCCAAATCCACTTCAGCCAACGGCGACGGCACCAGGCTCACAACGCTGCGCGCCGTTACCTCCAGGCAGTCGTGCGTCGTCAACAGCTCGATCGCGTCGCAATCGTTTCCGAAGTAGTCGCGCTGCCGGAAGATCCCGCGTGCGTCGGGCGAAATCTCTAACTCCGTCAAGTGCACGGTTTGGTGAGCGAGAGGACGAGGACGCAGATGCACGAAATGGTGAGCATGCATCACGGGCACCTCGTACTCGTAGCGTGTCGAGTGGCGTACGTGATACGTGGTCACCGCTGCTAGACCTCCAGTTCCTCGTTGATCCAGCGCGGGGGGGCGATCGCTCGGGAGTCTTGCACGTGTGTGAACCAGGTTTGGGTCACGTCGTCGGAGCACTGCCACAACATAGTTGAGCTATCTTCCAACAACTGACGCAGACCTGCCCCATCACCGGCGCAGGCCAACACGACGTCCGCCGTCAGCAAGCTACTGTGCAAGGTAATCACTCTACGCTCTGCCTTGCCTCGCAACGTCTCATCCATCCGGGGCAAGGCCTCCAGATGGGCTCTGAGACTCCTGACCTGAAAGAGCAACGATCGTGGATTGGTATCATCGGTCAACAGCAGGTCGACCACCGGCGCTACCTGCAAGCTGCTGAGGTAACGCGCCCGATAGGTCAAAAGGCTATCGGCCACCTCGAGCAGCGCCTCCATGTGTAGTCGCCCCGCACCCGGAGGCAACATCGCCCGGAGCAGTCCCAAGGTGAGCAGGCCGCGCTCCACGCGCCGCCCCATGTCCAGGAATATCCACGCATGGCCGCGGACCATGTTGTCCAACGTGGTGCCCGCCACAGCGGAGAGCGTCATCAGCACTTCATCGAGTACTTCGATCAGCGCAGCGATGCTGCTGTCGCCCGGTAGCCTACGCAGCGGTCGCTCGAGCCTTCGAAGCACGTGCCACGCATCACGAGACAGGCGGCTGCGCACCCCGACAGTGAGTTGGTGAATCCGACTACAGATGCTAATCAAACTCGAACCAAATTTGCGATCCAGCATCGAACCTGACAGCAGCGCGAACCCAGCCTGCGGCGACGGTGCGCCAGAGTTGGGCGGCGCCATGTCGAGGGTGTTCAACGACTCGATGATTGCGCGTAACACCAGACCAGTATCCGCACCACCCTCGGAACCCAGCCGATCGAAACCTGCTCGCAGCAAGCGCGCACTCATCTCCGCACGCTCCACGTAGCGACCGAGCCAGTAGATGTCGTCCAGCAAACGGCTCGGAAGCTCCAGGCCACCGCGCCGCAGCTGCACGCGTCGATCTGGCATCGCGGGAAGCTCGTCGGCCCAATCCTTGGGACCC
>QJWJ01000536.1 GCA_003235365.1 Deltaproteobacteria bacterium | reverse complement strand
GGTTCTCCAGCTTCTTAGAGAAAGCGTTAGTCAGACGCGTGTAACGACGGACGCCCATGCGAACGGTGAGGTTCTGACGCTCGGCGTATGACGTCGACACCCACTCAGCGACGGGTGCCCCGAGGATGGGCGTCTTCTCCGTCGCGATCACCTTTGGCGGCGAGTAGCGTCCCGGCCCGATTGGCTCTGCCTCGTACTCTTTATGGATCTGGGCGTAGTCGACGCCGGTGCTCGCAAACTCGCGCGCAATCGGAGCGACGTACGCGGCGAGCCCATCGGTGCTGATCTGAACGCGGTTGCGCATGCGAGGCGCCAGGTCGCGAATGAAGGCGTCAGCGTCCTCACGGGTACGCTTACCGACCATGAACGCGGGGACCAGCTTGGTGTCAGCATCGATAGCAACCCACGTCCACTGGTCGCCCACGCGCGCCCTGTCGTCCTTGCTGGTGACGTGGCGCTGCTTCTTGCCGACGAACGCCCAGAGCTCGTCCAGCTCCAAGCACTCGCAAGACAGGTTGACCATGCTGCGGTCGAGAAGGTCGGCGCAGCCGTCACCCACGCGGACCAGCAGTTTCTCGATCGTTCCGCGGTTGACGCCGGTCATGCGCGACGTCGACCGAATCGAGCAGCCCTCTACCAGGGCGCTGATGACCGCGATTTGCTTGTCTCGTGCGAGGTGATTAGCCATGCACTAGTTGTCATACAATTAGTGTGGGCTGTCAATTACTTTTTGTATGACATGCGGCCCGACGGCCACCACGATCTTGCACACATTTCCTGTCCTGCTGCTGCGCCAACGATCAGCTCTGAAACCATGTCACCTAGTTTGTGGTAGCCTGACCGCCGCGATGGCCAGCACCGGCGCCAATCCCAATCTTGGAAAGAACCGCAAGCGAAGGGCGAAGGACCAGCGGAGACAGCGACGCCCGCGCGAAGACAAGGCCGAAGGTTTCCCCAGCTTTCGACCGGATAGCGGAAGCATAACTCCCCACGTGTACTTGTGGGCGATGTTCATTGCGGATCTGGAACAGCAGCTCCATGCGCTGTCTGAGCAGTATCGATCGGCAATGCGGGAGCGTGCCCAGCTTGTCGCTGATGCATACCCTGCTGACAGCCGGCTCTGGGCCGAGCGAGCCCACTTCTGGAACGGGATCGACTTTCAGGTTGTCGATATTGGCACTGCGTTTCTGACCGCTCGCAATGGCAACGATATTCGAATTGAGTTTCGGTGCGATCCCCATGGATCGATCCTGATCGACTGCGTCAGCATCCCTGGAAACGAGAGATCGATTCGCCCCTTTAGACACTCCCCACGGACTAGACGCGAGGCCACGAACCTTGCGAAGGACAAGGCTCGCGAGGTAATCGCGATGGTTACGCGGTGCATTCACCCGCTGGAGGAAGTAGAGCGGATCGCCCGGGAGCAAGCGGAAATGCGCGCGCAACGGCGATCAACACCGGAACCAGACTGGGCCATGTTCGGCAGTCGTCAGAAGCTTCACTAACCCCCGCCCCGCCCGCACATCGGACAACTCCCCGGCTTCGGAAACGCCCCGCTGAGCACGTCCTCCACGGGGACAGCGACGAGCCTGGCGACGCGAAGGGCTATCCCCGCGGTGGGCTTGCCCTTGGCTCGCGCCGCGGTCTGAACCGTCTTGGGCTTCAGCCCGAGCTCGGCGCCCACTGCATCCCAGCTCCCGTACCTGGTGTGGAGCATCTTCAGCACCCGGCGAACGTTTGCTCTCTCGCTCTCCGGTAGGCCGTCGATGTCCTGACGTGCCCTCGGTCCCGGTGGCTTCCGGCGCACTTCCCGTTCTTTCAACACCCGCATGTCCGGCATGATGCGTGCCAGATTTACGGCCGCGGGGGCCTTTTTCAAAACAGGCCACTACCCTGGCCTCAGTCCAGAGCAGCCCTGGCCTCAGTCCAGAGCAGCGTCCCGGAAGCACACGCGAGGTCTGCCGGCGCGGACGCGTCTGGCTCGGGCTGACGCCGCACGGTCACTGCGTGAGCCATGGCGTAGCCTACCGCTGTGCGGCCTGCGTCCTTGTGGAGCCGCGGGCGCACGAAGGCGTCGTCGTCGAATTCGACGCCGAGGCGAGCGCTGCCGGACTGGTAGACCACGTGCATGGGACGGGTGAATGGTCGCTCCATTTGAGCAGTGGTTCAAGTTGAGACCAGATGAGACTAGGCCGCTGGGCCAGCGCGGATGCATTTTCCCCCGCAGGACAGTTGACCCTGTTAGCAGCGGTGCTAATGTCCGGGTGTAACGAGGCCAGCGCGGGTGCAACCGCCTGGCCCCTGGCCGAATCTGACAAGGAGATCCGACATGACCAACGTAGCAACCGACAACGACAGCAGCAACATCGAGCCCACTGACGCGGAGGCGTGGTGGAAGGCCCTGGGGTACACGCCCGACGGGCACCACGTCCACCCGATCCTGCCCTGGGCGGACTTTGGCGGTGACTACGACCGCGACGAGCTGGTCAAGATGGCGACCGGCAAGATCAGCGTGCCGCAGACTGACGACACGGCCGCCGACGTCGCGATCGTCTGGGACACCGCTACCCAGCTCGTGGACTACGCGATCCGTGGACGCGAGGCTGCCGAGGCGATTGCCGAGGCCACCGACCGCGCGATCGAGGCTGCGGCGCGCAACGACCAGGCCGAGGTCGTCTCGGCACTGAAAGACTCGTACAGCGCCGAGAGCGAATGGGGCGACGAGCCCGAGACGCAGCGCGTGGCCGCCGCTCTCGGCTACGAGCGGGTTGGGCACTGGGGCGACTGGGAGCGCGTAGAGGTCCCCGGATTCAACGTCGAGGATTTAGAGGCCTTGGAGCCCGGATGGTATCGGGCGAGCGATCTCAACCCGCCCGGTGGCGACGACTGCACGCACTTGCTGGTCCGTAAGGACGGAAAGCTGGCCTGGTGCGACAGCAACGGCCACAGTGAGTGGCCGGAGGGATTCACCGCCGCCGAGCTGTGCGACGATGGTGAGCCCGACGAGGACGACGTAGAACGGGCAGCTCAACACATTGGCGCGACCGAACTGAGTGATGGGCGCTGGGCTCATTACGCCGACGAGACTAGCCGCTGGTACATCGTGACCGCCAGCGAACTGGCCGAGCTGTGTGAGTACCTCGACAGCGACGACAAGGCCGTAAGTGGCGACGCGTACTCGCATTGGTGCGCTGGCACTTCCGCGGAAGAGATGCCCGAAGGATGGGCGCCTGGGGACGAAGTCGACTGAGCCGCCACTCCCACGTCCAGCCCCGTACCTTCCAGGTCGGGGCTTTCGGGGTGTCATGAGTCAGCTAATCCTACTGTCCACGTTTCTCGCTGGGCGCCGAAAACCTAACCCTCAGTGGGGCAGCATCAGCGGCGGCAGGTGGTTTGCTGAGATAGCCCGGACGAAACGCCGCATCAGGCGCGTGAGTTTTCGCACGCACCTGGTTCTAGACGTGGACGCACTACGAAGAAATATGGAGAACCAATGAAACCAGAAACAGCACGAGAGCTCGGCGCAAAAGCTGGGCGAGACGAAGTCAACGAAATCTACAATGAGCAGGGCGTTGACGTCCTCCGTGAGTGCCAACGCCCCGGGCACCTTGATTGGGACGAAGGCGCTATCAACGCTCAATGCCACGCCGTGGACGATGTCCCCGATGAGCTCCGGGACGTGTATTACACGGCCTACAACGATGCCGCGAACGAGCTCGCGAATCGATACATCGCCAAGCATGACAGCAGCGTCGAAGCGGCGCGCAATGTCTTCCAGAAGTTCGTTGACGAAGAGGATGGGCAGTCATGAGCCGCCATCGACGCCAGCAACTCAAGCGCCAGCGGCGCGGCAACTCAGCCTCGCTCACGGACGACATCCGCTACCTGCTCCGCTACGGACGTGGTCGCTACCCGGGCGGCGCAGTACACCACGATCGACCATACCGCGGGAGCGTCCTAGTTGACGAAGAGGGGGGGTCATGAGCCTGTTGGAGCGATTGGTACGCCTAGTGGTTCGTCTTCGATGGGGGCACGACCCCGCGAGGTGGGACCTCATTACTGACTACCTAGACAACGACACACCCGACTACGCTGGTGCATGGCGGGCATGGCGGACCTTTGCGGCGCAGGAGATGCAGTCATGAGCAACCCCAAGAAGTCTCACATGGTTGTTTGGTACGGAGCCCGACACGGCTGGTGGATAACCAAGCGGCCGCACCCCCAAAAGGGTCTCCGGCGCCTTCGATTCAAGCATCAGATCGCGCTGGACCTCGACGCAATCCGGAGTAACGAGCAGTGAGCGCAGAATCACACCTAGCGCCCGAGTCACTGCGGGCCTCCATCTCAAACGCCGACAGACTCGGCCGCGCACTCGTCACACTGATCGACGGTCGTGTCGCGATCATTCTGCCCGTCCTCAGCGAGGACGATCAAGTGCGCGCGGTCGCCGATGTGGCCAAAGCACTGGACTGGGTCAAATGACCACCCACATCGGGAGTCCCGTTAACCCGGTGATCAAAATATCGCTGAGGAAAAACAACACTGACCACCCAGCGGAACTTGAGCTCTGGGACATCGGCCGCAATGTGTATTCGGTGCGCCTGCTCGGTCGCGTCATTGCGTTCCTAAAACACGAGCAGATCGACCAAGTGTTAGATCTGCCTGAGGTTCAGGCGCTGGAGCGGATCACATGACCCGCACCCGAATTCCCCCCGTCGCAACAGCGATCAAGACAGGCCTGCAGGTGGACTGGCTGCGCCCGGTCATCGTTTCGCACCTAGCGAAGCTCTACCGCAAGTGCGGGACGCAGCGCGCGCTCGCCGCCGAGCTGGGTGTTCACCACGTGACCGTAGCCCGGTGGATGGCGGACCCCGAACTGCGCGAAGAGCTGGGCCTGGACGCCAAATGACGAAAGCCCCCCGGGGGATTCCCGAGGGGCTTGGTTGGTCTACTCCGGTCCGCGCCTATCTGGCGGACGCTCGGGGGGCGGCGGGCGGCGATGATCGCGGCGCTCTTCAGCGGTGGGCGTCGACCGTGTCGCGAAATACTGCGCCAAGTTGGTCGCGAGCGTTGTCAGCGCGCCGATTAGCAACAGCATCGCGGTACCGTACCGCTGCCGGAAGCCCGAAGACTTCGCCGGGTTGCTGTCGCGCTTTGGCGTCGGTATCTGCGGCGGGGGCGGAACATGCCCAGGCCGTTGCAGGTTCGCGGCTGTTGTCTCCTTGATCTCGTTGACCTGGGACTCCATCGCGCCGAGTCGCAACAGCGCGCGGTCGAAGCGGTCGCGCATTGCTTCGACCTCGATGCGCAGACGCAAGTCGGTGGAGCTCGGCATCTCACCGCGAACACGATCCGCAGCCTTGATGCCTTCTTCGAGTTCACTCGTGACCGCGCGAAGCGTCTCGGGTTGCAACGATGGGCGTGGTGCTGGGGGCGGGTTGCTCATATCGGGTGGTGCTCCGTCTTGAGTGCTGCGCGAATCGCATCTCTGATTGCGCGGTACCCACCGCTAGGCTTTGGGACGAACTGATAGGCTCGGTTGTTCCAGTTGGGCTGCCCATAGCCTGACGTGATGACGATACCGATGTGTGGCCAGCGCCCTTCGAGCTCCATTGCCAATGACTCGC
>QJWJ01000137.1 GCA_003235365.1 Deltaproteobacteria bacterium | reverse complement strand
GCATTCCCAGTTCTCTGCGCCAAGCAGCTGCCTGCATCGCGCGCGCTGGAGCTAGGCCTGACTTCTCGCCGGGGCTTCGAGGGTGAAGCTCGTGTTAACGGTGGGTCTGCGCCTTTGCAGCATAATGCCGAACCTGGAGTGTCCGTTGCCACTCCCCGACGCAGCCGCTTGGTGTTAGGTTCCCGGCGTGGCTTCCAAGGGGGCATCGACGGATCAGTTCATCTGCGAGGCGCAGTCGTACGTCGCGTACTCGGAAGCGTTGCTTCGACGAGATGCCGACGGCGTGAGGCTGGATCGCGATCGAGAGGTCGTCTTGCGGCGGCTGTTGCACGCCGGCCCCGTCGGCATCCGCGCGTTGCTCGACGCGAGTGTCGAGACACGGCGCGAAGACGTCCGGCACCTCGCCGCAGAAGCGCTCGCCAAGCTCGGCGCGAGTGCGTCGGGCTTGGTGGATCTCGCTCTGGAAGCCGCCACCCACCCCCATCCGACGGGGCGTGTCCTGGCCGTGCGTGCCTTGGGCACCCTGGTGAACGAGCGGGCAACGCGGCGTCACGCACTGCAACGAGCATTGACGGACGTCCACCCCGAAGTGCGCGAGTGGGCCGCCCACGCGCTCACTGAACTGCGAGACCGCGCCGCGCTCGCCGCGCTTCGCGCTGCGCTCACTACCGAACGCGCAGGCCGCGTCGCGTCGGCGATCCGCGCGGCGATTGAACGGCTCGAAGGGTAGGGCGGGGTTGGGGGGAGTGCGGCGTCTTCAACGATAGACGGACGCAGGACCACGGACGCGGTTCCATCACCATTCAGATCGAACACGTGCCACGCACGCGCGCGCTAGGAACCGCGACCTGCTACCCGGCGGTCGCTCGAAACTGCACCGGATCGATGCAGGGTAACCTCGTCGTTCCGACGTCGAGGTTGAGTTCGGTTGTGCCGACGGGGCTGAGTGACCCGTTGCCGCGAACGTCCAGAGCATGCCAGGCGTTTGCGCCTGACGTGGCGTCGTCGGGGAAGTCGAATGAGGTGACGTCGATTTCGCCGCTGGCTCGTGGTTCGAGTACCCAGATCAGCGGGTGCGTCTCTCCGAGCGCTGTATCGGTGCCGATGACGAGAACGTTGTATGTCCCATTGTAGTAGGGGCCCGTGCCGGCCTGGTTCGAGGCGATGCGGATCGTCTCCAAATGACTGGTGCTGCTCTTGTTGTCGTATTCCAGATGCGCGAAAGGGGGCTCCGTAAGGCTTCCGTGAGGAGGCTCGCGAAAGTTGTAGTGGAGGCATGTGCCCGCGCCCGTTTCTGGCACGTTGACCACGAGATCGAGGTCATCGGTCGTCTGCCATGCGAGTACCACCGCGATGTTACCTTCCAGGAATCCTTGGGGTACCGCAGCGAGTTGCAAGTGCGTGGTTTGCTCTGGGTGAATACTGACTGGAAGTGGGATTGTGTCGAAGCCGTCCTTCACCACCACAACCCGCTGCTCGCCGGAAGGGAAGGCGCCAAACGCTGCTGACCCGTCCAGACTGTGTTCACAAAACGCGGACGAGTCACATTCATTCGTTGCTGGCTCGAAGTAGCCTTCGACGTAGATGACGGCGTTGTCGATTCGGTTCGTGCGGTCTGCGACGTCGGTCACGGTGACACTGAGAGCAACGCTGGGCACACAAGATTGGGTTGTCCACTCGCCCTCTCGGCACGTTGCGTCGCCGTCTTTGACGAAGTTCGGACCACACACGAGATTGCAGACCTCGCCGTTTGGTGTCTGCGGACAGTCGTCGTACTCGCCATTGGCCGGATCCTCAGGTTGCTCTTCACAGGCGCCTTCCGGGGTTGGCTGGGCAGCGTCGTGGTGGCCGCGGCTCGTACCGCTGTCGTAGGGTTGCGAGCCACCCGTGGAAGCGCCGCCGTCTTCTGGTATTCCAGAATCGATGGCCTCTCGACCCGCCTCCGAAGCGGGAGTTCCGGCAGAGGCGGGCGCGGTCGGCAGTTGACCCAGTTGCGGTGAGTTGGATGGCTTCGAGGGAGCTGCTTCTTGATCGTCGTCTGACGTACCGTTGGGTGCCGCTTGGGGGCGTGGGTCGTCGTTGGGACCGGGATTGTCCGACGAGCTGCTCGTCGGGGTTTCGGGCCCCGCGTCAGCGGGAGGACACGTCGCCGTGAGCTCGCACCGTGAGTCTTCTTCGCAGGCGGCCATCGCAAAGGCTGCGACGGTGATCCAAACCAATTTCGAAACCGACCTCATCAAACTTGCTCCCGAGTTGTCGGACGTATCCGGTGTTGGCGCGCGCACGAGGGTAGGTCAGTGCGCGTTTGGCAAGTCGGTGAGCCGTCTCCGGGAGTTGCGCGAAAACGACTCATCCACCCGCCACGACCTGAAGGACGGTGACTCGTAGATCAGTTGCGGGCGTCCGTCCACCAGTCCAGCGGTGTTGGGGGGCTGGGTTTGCTCCGGCAGCCTAAACGCAGTCCGAGCCTGAAGTCTCCGGTTGCCATGTGCAGGCTACCGCGCGGCGAGTTCTTCTGATCAGACGCCTCCGCAGGCGCTCAAATGTGAACGGCCCGCACAACAATGTGCGGGCCGTCGCTTTTCAACGCAGATATCCGTTGCTGATTAGAGGCCGTATGCCTCGTTGACGCACGGCATGGCACTCGTGCCGGAACTCGTGAAATCCTCGGTGGTGCCAACGGGCGTAATCGTGCCATCACCACTCAGATCGAGAACGTGCCATGTGGTGACGTCTGCCACGGCGTCTTCGGGTAGCTCGAACAGTGTAACCTCCGCGGCGCCGGTGCTTCCGGCCCGGATGAGCCTGACTCCCGTATTGGCAGACTCGGACAGAGCCGCGCCCGCCACCACGATGCTGTAGGTTCCGTCGATGGCTGGGCCTGTCCCCGCCTCGTTCAGCGCGATGCGAAGGGTTTCCGCCGCACCCTTGCCGGGCTTGGCCGAGCTATCGTGGTCGAGCTGCGCAAAGGGTGAGGCCTCGAGATCGCCGAGATGATCAATATCGTAGTACACGCAGACGGCGGGATCTTCCGGGACGGACGCGAACAGGTCTAGGTCAACCGTGACACCCGCCGGACCGCGCCATCCCAGGACGACGGCGATGTTCCCTTCGAGGAAGCCGGTGGGGAGGGCATCGAGGTGTACGGACTCGCTGGAGCCGGGCTCGATGTCGACGGGCAGCGCGATGGTGTCAAAACCGTCAGCGACGATGACGACGTTCTGCTCGCCCGTGGGTACTGCGGCAAAGCTCACCGCACCACCGGCGGAGATTTGACAATAATCGGAGGCAGTGCAGTCCTCCGTATCGGGATCGAAGAAGCCCTCGATGTACACGGTCGCGCCGTTGATGGCTGCGCCGTTGGAGGCGTCCCCGATTTCGGCGTCCAGCGTTCCGAGCGGAACGCACTCGACCGTTTCCCACACGCCGTCAGTGCACGTGGCGCTCCCTCCAACGAAGTTGGCTTCGGTGCACGTCAACTTGCAGGTCTCGCCGTTGAGCGTGGGTGCGCAGTCGGCGTAGGTGCCGTTCACGGGATCCTCAGGCGAATCCGCGCAGGCGCCATCGGGCAATGGCGGGGCTGCGTCGACTTCGCCGCCGTCCATGCCGCCGTCGCCCATCATGCCGCCGTCGCCCATCATGCCGCCGTCGCCCATCATGCCGCCGTCGCCGGATCCACCGTCGCCCATCGGCGCGCCGCCGTCTACGTCCGTGCC
>QJWJ01000131.1 GCA_003235365.1 Deltaproteobacteria bacterium | reverse complement strand
GCCCCAGCTGTCCTGACAGGTCTTGACCGCGCTCGCCGTTGAGCTGATCACGCTGTCCCAGCCGCTGAAAGCGCGGTAGAAACCGGGCGAGAAGTAGGACGGGTTGAGAGGATCTGGGAACTGCTCGCCGCCGCGGACGACGCTATCGCTGCCGACGTCGTGAGCCTTGGCGGCCGCGGCCATGGTGTCCCCCGCCGACTTGTACGAACCGCCGCCCCACTGCTTTTCCGCCATCAGCAGCGCGTAGGCGATGTCCGTGTCGGCGTCTGAGGCCGACCCGCCACCGCCGTTCTCCCAACCGAGCAGGCCGTTTGGGGTTTGGGGGAGCTTCCCTTGCGCCCAGCCCCAGATCTTGTCGAACGTTGCCTTGTCGCCCATGGCGGCGGCGAGCAGCATGCCGTAGCCGATGCCCTCGGAGACAACGCGATTGCCTTCTTGAGGATCTTGGACGCCGCCGTCGCCGCCGACGAACGACGACTTCCAGCGCTCGTAGGCTTCGGCGATTTGCGCGTTGTAGGCCTCGGCGTTGGCGATCAGTGGGCAGCTACCGATGGCTTCGTTGGTTCCGAAGGGGTCGGTGGTGTTGGCGGAGGATTGGAAGTCCATGGTCGGGCACTCGTCAACGGTGACGAAGCGGATGTCGTCGACGTAGAAGTCGAAGGAGCCCAAGTGGCTGTAGGTCTGGAACGCGTCGGACTCGAAGGTGGACGGGTCCATCGCCTGGTTGAACTGGAATTGCAGCTTGTACAGGTTCTGCGCGACGGCCTTGCGCTGGCCGGTGACGACACCACTCGGCAGCCAGCTCGGGTGCAGGTCGCGGTCGAAGCAGAACGTGTAGTCCTGCCAGTCGTTGCCGAGCTCTTCGTTGTCGAGCATGAAGTGTCCGAGGTGGTTCCAGCAGGGTTTGTCCGTGCCTTCGACTTCCCACGCGTTCTCGCAGGAGCCGTCGCCGTCGGGTTCGCCTTCGGTCCACGGCGTGGAAATGCTGAAGCGCACCGGGCTCGATTGGCCGGGCCCCGCCTTGGCGCGGAACGCGATACCCATGTAACCGAGCGCCTCGGCGTCGTACACCTCGGGCACCCAGCCGCCCGCGCCGTCGTTGCGCGCCGGATCTTCCACGCCGGCGAAGACCGTGCCGGCGCCGGAGTAGCCGTCGTCGGGAGCGGCGCCGAAGCCTTCACCCTTGGTGTGATAGACGTACTTGTTGCACTCCTCGGTGCCCTCTTCTTCGATGGTGTCGGTGCGTGTGCCGTTTTCGTGGCCGTAGCCCTCGAACATACCGGCTCGCCCCTGAACCATCGGCAACGCGCCGTCGCCTTCTTCGAAGTCGACGATCACGTTCTGCGCGACGGGACACGTGCGGCCTTCGGGCGTGACCATGCCGCCAGGACCCGGGTCGACGGGACCAGGGCCGGTTGGGGTGGGCCCGGTCGGCGTGGGACCGACAGGAGTTTGAACCATGCTCGGGTCGACACAATCACCGACGGAGCACACCAAGCCGACGGGGCATTGAGTGCCGCAGCCGCCGCAGTTGGCGCCGTCGTTGTCCGTGTCGACACAGACGCCCGCGCAGTTGACGAAGGCCGAGCCGCCTTGGCATTTGCACGCACCGAACTCGCAGGTTTCGCCGCCCGCACACTGCACGCCGCACTGCCCGCAGTTGTTGATGTCGGTGTTGATGTCGACGCAGCCGCCGTTGCACTCCATCGTCGTGCCGGTGCAGCCGTCGGACGAACACATCCCGTTGGAACAGACCTGTCCCGTGGGGCACGCCATGCCGCAAACGCCGCAGTTCTGACCGTCTGCCAGCGTGTTGACGCAGGAGACCGTGCCGTCGCCACCAGCGCACGCGGTACCCGCCGAACACTCACAGGAGCCAGCGACACACGACGAACCGCTGCCGCAAATCACACCACAATCGCCGCAGTTTGCGTTGTCGGCCATGGAGTTGACGCAGTTGAGACCGCAAGCCAGCAGGCCGCCCTCGCAGGTGATCCCCGAAGGAGTCGTAGGCACCGTGACAGGGTCTTGAACGGAGCTTTCGCCACCCGTGCACACGCCTTCGAAGCACGTTTGTCCGGCGCCGCACGCCTTGCCGCAATCACCGCAGTTGGTCGGGTCCCACAGCACGTCGATGCACGCGCCGTTGCAGGTGTATTCGCCAGCGTTCGGACACGCCACGCAGTAACCGAGGGTGCACGTGCCGGTCGCGCAGGTCATTCCACATCCGCCGCAGTTGTTCGCGTCGAAACGGGTGTCGGTGCAGGCATCGCCGCAAGCCGCCTGGGGAGCGGCGCACACGGGCGCCTGTTGCTGGGAGTTGCCACTCTCCGAGCAACCCAATACGGCTAGCAGGGTCGCGACCAGGGCGACCAACACGGTCTGATTCGTCTTCATTCGGTACCTCTTGCTCGAAGCCTCGGCTGCGCAAAATGCGGGAGCAGCCTGGCTCCGGCGCCGGTAAGCCTAGTGCAGGGTCGGAGGAGTCGTCGAGCGACACCGGCCTACACACGGCAAGTTGTTCGCGGTCGACACTCCCTCGGATTTCATGGATCGCAGGGGGGGCACGGCTCCGAATGTGATTTTACGGGTAGGGCGGACGCCGTCGCGCTCGGGTGGTCCGCTGGACGTCGCGCTGTGTCGCGGCTCCTCGCCCCCGAACGCGGTTGTCGGGCTCCCCCGCGCGTGGGGCCGACCCGCCCGATTTCCTCAGTGAGGCACACCAGGGCCAGCGTCGGACCCTGCGCTGGCGCTTGGTGTCCTGCTCAACGTCGGGCCAAGTCGCTGCCGAGATCTTCGACCCGTTCGTAGATGTGATCCGCGCCTGCCGCCAGCAGCTCGTCCCGCGAGCCGTATCCCCAAAGCACACCCGCCGCGGCGACGCCGTTGGCCTTCGCTCCCAGTACGTCGTGCTTTCGGTCGCCGATCATGAGGGCGTCTTCGGCGCTGATCCCCGTGTTGGCCAGGACGTGTGCGATCAAGGTCGCCTTCTCGGCGCGGGATCCGTCGAGATCGGGGCCGAAGACTGCCGCAAAGTGGCGTGCGATGTCGAAGTGCTCCACGATTCGTTCGGCGAACACGGTGGGTTTCGAGGTAACGACGAACAGCGTCCTTCCCGCGTTGCGAAGCGCCGTGAGCGTTTCCCCAATGCCGTCGTACATTCGGTTCTCGAACAGACCCACGGTGCTGAAGCGTTGTCGGTAGAGCGCGACCGCGTCGTCGGCGGCGTCGTCGCCGACCAGCGCCGCGAACGAATCGCGCAGGGGCGGTCCAATCCAAGCGAGCAGTTCCCGCTGTGCCGGGACTGGCTGGTGCAGGGCCCGCAGCGCGTGCCTGACGCACGCGATGATGCCCTGTTGGGGGTCTGTCAACGTGCCGTCGAGATCGAAGAACAGATGATGTTGGACACCGCGGCCGGGAGCCATGACACTCGGGTATCACATTCGTTGCCGATTGCGCACGGCCACCGCGGTGTGCCCGTCGTCAGGCGTGGACCGCGATGGCCGTTGCCCGCGCGTTGGTGATTGATGTCCACGCGCGTAGACGCCCCCGCGTTGGGAGCGAGGACGTCTCGTGTCTGGCCGGGGCTGCCGAGGTGGCCTCGCACGGCGTGGTGTGAACTCGTCTCTCAGCCGTGAGAGCGGAACCCACCGATTGGTACGTGCGGGCCGCGGGGAACCTTGGGCTTGTTCTCGAGGAAGTCCTCCATGACCTGCTTGCGGTGAGGTAGGAACTCCTGGTCGAGGGCGTTGGAGATCGGAAAGCGAACCACCCCGTTGACCGTCTCCGTGACACGTTCGTTGACGTGGGTGAACCCGGCGTCGGCTGGCCAAATCAGTCCATCGCCGATGGGCACGTCGCGATTGAGGCGATGACAACCGGCGCAGCTCATCGCCTGGGCACGCAGCACGATGTCGTCGACGGTCAGGCTACTGCTCAGTGCGCTCAGCTCGGCTTCGATCGCGCTTCGCAAACTGCTCGGGTTGGGACCGAGCTGTACCGCGTAGCGCATCTCGTCTGCCAGCGGGCTCGACGATACACTCCGACCCGTGTTGAACTCGTCTGGCATGCTGAGCGTGATGTCGCTGAGGTTCTGAGCGGCGAGGCCTTCGACCTGTGACGGGAAGAAAGCGCGGAAGTTCGCCGCCTGCGGCGCACCGGAGGCGGGGTCGAACAACCCACCGAAGGCGTTGACCTTGTTCGTCACCGGTTCGAACAACAGCGTGCACGGTGTGGCGCTGCAGTCTTTGATGAGTTTGAACTCGCGCAACTGCCAGCCACTCGGAGCGCCGACGAACTGGTTGGTGCGCACCTGACCCAGATCGTCGGGATTGTCGCCGAAGCGCTCGATGGACACCACCGGGGGGATCTCGGCGAAGCCGTCGAAGTAGAATTGTTCGAGCTTGTCCGCGCGTTTCTCGAGGTCGTTCTCGTCGGTGAGATCAGCCCAGCGATCGACGATCTTCTTGCAGCCCTTCAGACCCTGCTCTGGATGGGGATTGGCCATGTTCGCTTCGAAGATGATCGTGTTGCGATTGCCTTGTTGGGTTTCCGGGTCCGTGCCCGTCGCTTTGGCGTAGATGATGCGATACTCACCACAATGTGCGCCATCCTCGGGTGCTTGGTCGAAGCGATTGAACAATCCGACTGGAACATAGGCGCATTCGCTGTCCTGCTCGAATGGATCGCATTGGGACTGGAACCCTTCCGATGGCGCGGGACGGCAATCGTACGGGAAGCCATTGAGGCGAGTCGCGAGTTCTGGATCGTCGCAGTGCGTGATCGCGTCATTGGGATCGGTGAACGGGTTCTGCGTGTCCCACCAATCGTTGAACAACTGGGTCGCCGTCAACCCCGTGATGCCGCTTTGGGCCACCAATTGGTTCATCACGCGTTCGAACGAAAAGCGTGCGAGAATGGGCTGTTCGGTGACGGCCAACGAACGTCGCACATCCAGGTCGTAGGTGTTCACCGCTTGCGCGATCGTGTCTGTCGTCGTTGGCTCTGTTCCTGAACAGGCCAACGCGATGCTCGCTGCACTCGCCATTGCCCAAGTTTGACTGTATCCGCAACCTGCCATATCCGTGTCCTCGATCTGTTGAGTGAGTGCCGGGGCCTCCCCGGTCGTCGTGTGGATGACCCAACGGTTCTCTTGCTGCGGCATTAAGTGAATGTCTTGCGTTGGTGAGTTCGTCGTCTGCTCTCGTGAAATCTTCGGCTCGTGCTGAGTGAGGTTACCGCGCTGGCGGAACACTCGGTGCGGCGCGTAGGAGTAGTCCTCAATGTGTCGCGTGAAAGGCTGCAGTCGTTGCGTACCAACGTCGCACACTCTCGCGGGTCAACGCCGCACCGGGGTATCGGTGTTACACGAAATTGTTCAAACGCCTTTACCTTACGTCTGGTTTGGCCGATCCAAGGTGGAATGAATTCGCTCGAGGAGGCCCCTAAAAAGCGTGAACGATGTCGAGTGCAGCAGCTCTTCGACTTGTGTGATGGCCCCACCGGGCCCACGAGTGTCGGTCGTGTCATGGACGGCCCGAACTCGAGGCGGCTGGTACTCCTTCGACGAATTGGGCGAGCCGACGTGACTGGGATTGAGCTGGCGCTCGGTGTCGTGGAGAATCTGGCGCACCCGTCTGTTGCCAAGGTAGTCGCATTGGCAACAGACGCCGATACGGTGTTCGTGGCGAGTGAGCACATCGACGGCGTTTCGCTACATGAGTTGGTATTGGTTGCCGAGCGTTCGAAGACTCCGGTCTCCCCTCGTGTTGCCACTCGAATCATTCATGACGCATTGATCGCGGCAGACGAGGTCGATACGTTGCTTGGGTGGAAGGTTTCGCCGCGCTGCGTCTTCGCGGACACGATTTGGATAGCCGAGTATGGGGCGACCCTATTGTCCGAACCCGGCGTCGCCGACTACATCCATCGCCGCGGGGGCCACACGTCACGCATTCCCGTGGGTGTTGAACTCCCTCGCGGTCCAGCCGCGCTCCTCGACGCGCGTGCGGCTCTCGACCTGTTGATGCAGTTGGTCAGCGTCGGACACGGGAAGGAGCGCGCTGCGGATGTTCCCCGTGAGATACTCGTGCTGACCGAGTCGAGTCGGGTTTGGGAATCTCGTCGCGCGCTGGCAGGTGCCTTGGCTGCGCTGCCTGCGGAGCTGTTCGGCAACGAGGAAGACGTCGCGGAAGTGGTCAACTCCTTGGCAGGCACGACGTTGGAGATGCGGCGCTACCAGGTGATGCCACTCGGCGCCATACGCGACGCCGGGGGAAACGAAGATCAGACGGCCTGTTTCTCGGGCGCGTTGCCTGAACTCGCGCGGCCGCCGCAGCCACAGTCGTCCGACGCCGCCACGTCTTTCGAAACGCGGCAGGGTGAAGGTGGTACCTCAGACGCTTCAGGGACTGGCGTATCGCCGATCACGGCGAACGCGAACCTGGGGCCATCGGACGATGATGAAGCGGCCACTACCGTGTTTCGCCCGAGTCGGATCCCGATGTTGGGCAGAGTCACCAGGCAGCACGACGACGTGACGTCGTCGGCCATTCACCTTCGCGCGTCGTCTGCTCGAATGGTGGATGAACGCGCATCCGCTCAGCTGGACGCCGAATCGACGTCGACCGCGGAGCAGGTGCACGACGATCGAGATTCGTCGTCCGCGCTCGAGTTCGACCTACGCTCGAAGCGAATGGTGCGGGCTGCGCTGTGGATCTCGTTGGTGTTCGGTCTCGTCGCCGCGGTCGTGTCGCTGACCTGGTAGGTACCTCGCTCCGAAGGTCGGTGCGCTTGCCTACGACGCCGCACCTCGGTCGCGGTTGGGGGCGGAGCAACGGTCCGTGCGCCTGATGCGCCAGCCACCGAGCGCTCCAACGAGCGCAGGTGGCTTCCTCACTCGGTCGGCGCAGCTTCGCACAGCGTGAACCCCATCGCGTGTTCACAATGCTCCTCGGCGTCGAGCATCGCCGCGGACGTGACGTGGAACAAGCGGCACTGCACGTGGTTGCCATCTGCCACGTCGACGTTCGTCGCCGAATACGCCAGGTTGCTCGTTGGCAGGTCGTTGCACGTCTCCATGCAGTCTTGTTGGTTCTCGAAGTGATAGACGTCCGAGACGTCAGCGGAGCAAACGCCCTCCATCAGTGCGCAGTAGCCGTCGCAATTGCTCCCGCATCGCCCATCTCCGCCGGGTCCTGCTTGTCGGCAGTAGGCTTCGTATTCCGTGCCTGCGGCGTAGCGTGCTTTCGACGCGTAGCGTAGCCTGCACGCGACGGTGTTCTCGTTGTCGTCGGAAGTGAGCTTTCCTTCGGGTAGGTACTCGCAGACTTTGAGGCACTGGAACATGTCTCGGTACTGGGAGACGCTGTCCGTACACAGCTCCATCACTTCAGAGCAGTACTTCTGACACAGCGTCGGTTCGTCCACGGGTTTCGTTCCCGCGTCGGCATCTGCTGGCGCGCCGTCGTCGAGAGCGGGACCTCCACCCAAGCCTGGCGGGTCGTCGCCCGAAGATCCGCCAGCGCCCGCGTTGCCCGGCTTGCCCGGCATTGTCGGCTTCTTCGATTCCTCGTTGGGCTCGCTCTCTTTGCCGTCATCGTCGTCGTCGTGTTCGTCATCCTCGATGGGCGCAGCCGCGCCGCTGTCGACGTCGGGCGATTCAATCGTCGGCTCAGGGCTTTGTTCGATGGACGTCGATACACTGGTCGTGGGTTCTTCCAACTCCAGCCGAGGGTCCACGTGCGCTTCGTCGATGCCGAGCACCGCGTTGCAGCCCACTTGGCCAACCAGGATGCCCAGAGTGGAGGTCAGTAGCAGGCTTCGAATCACCACGAGCCTCCCAGCTGCAGCCCAGCGCGGTCCGGGCCTACACGCGCGGTCATTCGCAGCGAATCTTCACGTGCGGTTTCGTCGTCCGATGGGGCGGTCGCGAACAGCACCACCGACAAGCCAACGAGCGCGAGTCCGCCCGCGCCGGCAATGGTGGCCCAGTTCCCTTTCTGCTGCGCATCGTCGCGCAGTGATTTGCCTTCTGACGTACACGCCGTTGGGTCGCTTTCGAGGCAGTGGTCCAGCGAACGCTGGTCCAGGCGGTACGCTTGATACGTGAAGTAACCGCCCACACCGAGCGCCGCCAGACCGATGCCGCCGCTCACGTACGCCAACACCCGCTGCGTGGAGGATGATTCTTCCGGCCACGGCTCTGGTTGATCCATCGGAGTGGCTGCCGAACCTCGCACGGGTTTGGCCGTCGACGGAACCTCCTTGCGCGGCTCTTCGGTGAGTGCAGGGACTCGCGCCTGTTGCGTCCCCGGGGTCGTCGAGATGTCGAGTTCCTGTGACCATTCGACGTGGCCCGGCGCTCGGACGACCAACAGCTGTGTGCCTGGGTCGACGGGAATGGGCGTTCCCCAGGTGCCTCTTGGAATGGCAGCTCCGTTGAGAGTGACTTCCACACCGGGTAGCGAGGCAGTTGCCTCCGACACCTTCAACGCGAGATATGAGAGGCGCGAATACAGGTCCTCGGCTCGTTCGTTGGCGATCGCTTCCCGCTCGGGCTGATCTTGCTTGTTGGCCATCGCCGCAGCTCGTTGAAATGCCGCCCACGCAGTTGCTGTCCTGCCGATCCGGTCGTAGCAGTCTGCCAAGCGCAACGTCGTGCCCAGCGCGGGATCGAGCTGCTGGCTGGCATCGAACTTGGCGCAGGCCTCTTCGGTCTTGCCTTCATCGAACAACACGGCGGCTTCGCGGAACAGGGCCTCGGCGGCGGCTTCCTGTGAGAACCCGTTATCGGCGCTAGCTGGGCTCGCGTCGAGCGCCAGCGTTGCGCAGATGCCAGCGGCGACGAGCGCAAGACGTGAGAGACCGCTGGACCTCATGGAATCACCAACGTGAAGCCTTCGTGCAGCAAGCCGTTCATTTCGCCGCTCTCGCCGTCATCCTTGGCGAGGTAGAGGGGCTGACCACGGAAGCTAACCTGCGCGGGCCCCTGACCGCGCGAGAACACGCTGAGGTCCTCCGGCTCGAGCGTCGTCACTGCGTGTAACGCACGAACACTGAAAGGTCGAAAGTCCTTCGCGCACTCCGCGGCACAGTTGGATCGTGGGGGCGTGTTGTTGGTCCCCAGATCGTCGCTCTCGAATGCGTACAGCGTATGGCCTCGACCATCGGCGAGATACTTGATGCCTTCGAGCTCTGCGGGGGCTCGCATGATCACCAGGTTCGGCAACTGCTGTTCGGCGAGGTACCAAACTTTTCCCTTGCCCTGTCCTAGCGTATCGCCAGGAACCAGATCTTTCTTGTATGTGTACAAGGGCCAGCCGTCGTACGTGGTCTGGCGCGCCCCATCGGGGCGGATGAAGCTTCCGAACAGAGCGGAGTCCAATCCCTCCACCAGCTCTCTGTCCCCTGCTTCGAATGCCGGCCACGACAACAAGCAGTCGTCGAAGCAGTTCGTTACCGGCTCTGAGCTGCAACTGCCACGAAGATCAGCGGTGTAGATGTACAATGACTCTCCGCCACCCGTAGCGAGGTAGGAGCCCAAGAACGGACTGGATCCCAACGTCACGTGCGGCGCTGGCGGTGTCCCTGCGTCGGGATTGGTGGGTGCCGGGAAAGGAACCGGGGGCGACGAGAATACGCACTCGTCTTCCTGGTACCAGCCGGCGCCGCCTCCGTCCCACGGTTGCTCGGGGGTGTCCGTGGTACCAGCATCGTCGGTTGGGTTGCTGTCGTCGGTTGGGGTGTCGTCGTCGGTGGCGCCCGGCGCGGGGCTGGATGCGTCGGAGCTCGTTGTCGGTTCTGGCAGTGAGCTGGCGTCCACCGCCGTCGTCGGCTCGGGCGCGCCAGCGTCTCCGTCGTCGGTCGAATCGTCATCCGTGTCGTCGACAGGCGTCTTCGTCGACGGTTTGGCGGTACCCGAGGGCTTGACCGTGCTCTTGCCTTCATCCGTCGTTTGCTCGTCCTTCGTCGACGCGTCGACCTCGTCGTCACCCTTTCGATCCGAGTCGGTGAGTTCGATTCCGCCGGATCGGTCTGAGCATCCGAGCGTTAATGTGAGGTGGCAAAAGGTGTACAATGACAAGTTTGCGATTTTCGACTTGAAGAGCGCCATTCCCCTGTGTCCGCATTGCAATGGGCGTTGCCCGTTGTTGACTGTCGTTCCGCGTTGAATCGAATCCGTTCGATTCGGAGCGTCGCGGTTCCGTTTCGAACAACGACGCTCTGCTTCGATTGCATAAGGCCCAGACAACTCAGTGGGATTGCAGTTGAGATGGAACTCGGGCAGCCGTATGGGGTGATCGGCTGCCGACTACGCCCACTGCGCCAAGCGGAACACCGGCGTTCACATCGTCGCCCCGAGGGAACGGAGCGGAACCCTCTACAGGCGGCCGCCGAAAGTCTTCGGATCCCAGGAGTTTTTCGTTGGTGCTCTCTTGTCCCGGCTACTCGGCGCTGCCGCGGGTGCTTGCGCCGTCGTTTCGGTGCCTGCCGAGTTCGGCGAGGGTGACGTAGGAGTTGGCACAGCTTCCGGCTGGGTTCGCGTGGCACGGGGCGCGTTTGCGGTGCGAGGTGGCTTGGTGGAAGCCTTCCGCGATACGTTGGAAGTGCGCTCCGTACTGCCTTCGTCGCTCTCGTCTTGCTTCGACGCGCCGGCATCGGTCGCGCCGTGGGTCGAGGTAGTGGTGATGGGAGGTGGTCGGCTCCAATCCGTGGCGACGGCGGGCAGCGACTGTGCACTCGCAGCGAGTGTGGCAGTGCCTTCTGTGCCTCTGCCGGAGCGGATGACCAGCCACAATGTGGCCACCGCGCACACCGAGATGACAGCTCCGGCTATCCAGCTCACTTTCGACGGTTTGCGGAATCCGGGGTCACTCTGTGCTTCGAGCTCTGCCCGCTGTAGGGCCAGATGACTTCCGGTGAATCCGACCGACATTGCGGATAGTGAGGTCCCCGTTCCGGTGATATCCCCCGGGTTGCGTTGATCCAGCAGCTCTCCGGCGGCTCGGATGCTCTGTCGCCGCTTGTCGCCTCGGCCGTCTGCGCAAGTCTTCAGGAATGCAGCGACATCGCTTTCAATTCCGCGTGCTTCGGGGACGGCTGCCTCCAATGCGACCAACAGATCGTGGGCTGTGGCGTAGCGCTCGTTCCGGTCCTTGCGCAAAGCCTTGAGGACCACCTGTTCCAGCGGCTTGGGATAGTTCGCGACCAGTCTCGTAGGCGGAACCATCGGGGCTCCGGAGAACAGCTTGGCGAGCGTCTCGCCAGGGTGATTGCCTCGGAACGGGTGCTGACCTGTGGTTAGTGCGTAGAGGATCGTGCCCAAGGCAAACACGTCGGTGCGGCGATCGATGGATTCACCTTTCACCTGTTCGGGAGACATGTAGGTCAGCTTGCCCTTGACCTCTCCCTCTTCCGTCATGCTGTTCGAGCGGTGCGTCGCCTTGGCAATACCGAAGTCGACCAGTTTCACCATGCCGGTATAGGTGACGAGCACGTTTTGTGGGGAAACGTCGCGATGCACGACACCGAGAAGGTGTCCCTCGTCGTCAGTGAGCTCGTGGGCGCAGTGGATACCCTTGCAGGCTTGAGCGATGATGTTCACCGCGATTGGCAATGGAATCCCCTCGCTTGCCCTCCCTTCGTCCATGAGCAGGCTCAGCGGCTCCCCATCAACCCACTCCATGACCAGGAACAGGGTTTCGCTCTGCTCTGCGAGCTCGAGTGTCGAGACCACGTTTGGATGCTCGATGCGAGCTGCCAGATGCGCCTCCGCCAGCAGCATTCGCTCCAAACGCGTGTCATCCATGACGCCCTTTCGGATCGTCTTTATTGCAACGAGTTTGGTGAAGCCTCGCGTACCGTGCAAGCGAGCGGCCCAGACTTCGGCCATGCCTCCACTTGCGATGGGGACGAGTAACTCGTATCGACCTAGAATGCTGCCAGAAGAGAACTGAAACATGTAACCAATCCGGACGGTGACTGAAGTTGGAGTGGCACCGCGACGAGTACAAATACGGGTCGAGACGCACCGTTCTGAACCCAGAACGTTCTGCATCGGCTGCGTACGCACTCCGCCGTTTTGGTGTGAGCCATCAAAGCGTCGCGATTTCCCCCGAGTAGAGAACACCAAATACCATCGCGGCTTGTTCGCCATTTGCGCCGGCCTGGAAATTGCGCTGCGAAGGCAATACGAGACACGAGCGCTACCGCGGGCACTGACATCGGCCCCTTCTGTAGCGCTCTCGTTGCCGCTCTGAGCACTGCACCGTGCGTCGCTCACCAGTGAGCGTCGGATGTTACCCCATGGGCGGGTGGAGCAGTCGGGCGCAAGTGGACTGCACGTGGCTGGGGGCGCTTTCATCACTGACGAACATGTGGAGGGGGGGCGACGGCTCGAAGTGTTGACGCGTTGCGGTGGATCGACCTGTGAGTCGCGCATCTGACGGGAGTCAGGCGCGCGGAGCGAGCCTGCGTCGGGTTGACGATGTGATGTCTGAGTCCCATCGCTGGTCCCGTTGGACCTCCGTTGACCTACCGTGGGTCAACACTGCGCCGAACTGGGAGCACGTGCCTTCTTGTGCTTTCTTCTTCGCTCGAGGGTTCGCGTTTGAGTGAGGGTTTCGAGTGAATTCAGCGTATTGGGTCACGCAGCGCGGTCGAGGGACACCCGTTTCCTTCAAAGCTGGCACGTGGGGTGAACTCGGTCGGGGTGTGCGTGGGCCCACGCTGGCGTAGGCCCGATGCGGAACGATCGTCATAATGTATGCGGGTTGTGTCGTCGAAGTGATGGCGCCGAATTACTGTGTCGAAAGGGTGCCCCGGCGCGTGATGGGAACACCCGTGAGCGGAGAGGCAGGACGAAGGGACACATGAAACTACTCGACGGCAATCGCAACAACCGGATCCTCGTGGTCGACGACAACGAGGCCATCCACGAAGACTTCAGGAAGATTCTTCTCTCCAATGGCAAGACGGGGGCGGAGGTCGATCAGTTGGCGGACGCCTTGTTCGATGAGACGACGGTGGACGGTCCGTTGCTCGACTTTCAGACGACGCATGCGTTGCAGGGGCAAGAAGCGCTGCAGCTCGTATTGAAGAGCCTCGACGATGGCTTGTCGTTTGCAGTCGCGTTCGTGGACGTGCGAATGCCCCCGGGTTGGAACGGGATCGAAACGGTTGAGAGGATCTGGCAGCACGACGATGAAATTGAGGTCGTTTTGTGCACCGCCTATTCGGACTTCTCTTGGGAGGAGATTGCCGGTCGTTTGACTCAGCCGGAACGACTACTGATCCTGCGCAAGCCCTTCGATCCGTTGGAAGTTCGGCAACTGGCGTACGGGCTCACTGCCAAGTGGTTCCTGCGTCGGCAAGCCGCGTGCCGCATGCAGGACCTGGAAATCATGGTCGAGGAGCGCATGAGCGAACTCGAGCTGCTGCGGGCCAGACTCGATCAAGTCACGGCCCAACAGCGAGCTGCCAATTCGGTGTAACGATGACCAGACTGCGCCTGTACAGGTTTCTCGCGGGGCCCGAGCTCGGCTTGACGACCACGGTCGTCTTCGCGCTGCTTTATTGCTGGCCTTTTCTCGTCTTCAATCGAGCGAGCAAGACGTTTGTCTTCTTGTTTGCCGTTTGGGTACTACACGTTGCCCTCATCGCACTGATGAGATTCGCGTGCTGCAGGCTCCCCGAAGCGGAGCAATTCGTCGATCGGGAATTGGGCGGTACGGGCGAGGAATGACGGTCTGACATGTTTGGCTACGTAGAACTGATCGCAATCATACTCGCTTACGTCGGGTTCCTATTTGGTATCGCGCAACTGGGTGAGCGTTCTGCTCGCCGGGGTAGGTCGTGGGCGAACAATCCGATTGTCTACAGTCTCGGGTTGGCCGTCTACTGCACGACGTGGACGTTTTACGGCAGTGTGGGTAAGGCTGCCAAAGACGGCATGCTCTGGTTGACCATTTACCTCGGGCCAACCCTTGCAATGGCGCTGTCTCCTTGGTTTCTACAGCGCTTCGTGCGCGTGAAGGCCAACCTTCGGTTGACGAGCATCGCCGACTTCATCTCCGCTCGCTACGGCAAATCCCAGGCGGTCGCCGCGGTCGTGACGTTGATGTTGGTGGTTGGTATCGTGCCCTATATCGCGCTGCAGTTGCGTGCGGTGACCGGCACTTTTGCCTTGCTGGTCCACAGCGATCAAAGCGAGGCGGCGCGCTTCATCAGCCCGATCGTGATCGCGCTCATGTTTGCTTTCACCGTCATGTTCGGCATTCGGCGCCTCGATCCCACGGAACGACATCCGGGCATGATGGTCTCCATCTCCGTCGAATCGGTCGTCAAGCTGTTGGCGTTTCTGGCGTCCGGCGTGTTCGTCATGTACACCGTCTTTGGCGGCTTCGGAACGTTTCTCGAGAAGCTCGATGAACGGATGCCTCATCCGGCGAAGTTCGTGGGGGTCGAGTCGACCACCGACGTCATCACGTTCTTGACCTACCTGCTGCTTGCCACTGCCGCTTTCATGTTCCTGCCGAGGCAATTCCACGTCTCGGTCGTCGAGAACTCGAATCCGAAGCACGTGCGGACGGCGTCGTGGTTGGTCCCGGTCTATCTGATTGCAATCAACCTGTTCGTTCTGCCCATCGCCGTAGGTGGTCTGATTCAAAGTCCGGGTGGGGCGCCGGACCAGTTCGTGCTTGCACTACCCTTGCACGGCGATGTCCACTGGTTGACCGCGTTCGTCTTCTTGGGTGGTTTCTCAGCTGCCGTCGGCATGTTGATGGTCGAAACGATGGCCATGGCGACGATGGTCTCCAACCACTGGGTGTTGCCTCTCATCGAATCGCAGCCTGTGCTCTGGCGGTTTCGCCGCCACCTGCTCGGCGCACGCTGGGCTGCAGCGGCGTTGATGATCCTCGCAAGCTACGGGTTCGAGATCGGCATCGGTCAGTCGGTGATGCTCGTGAGCATGGGCATCTTGTCCTTCGCTGCGGTAACCCAGTTCCTTCCCGCCGTGTTGGGCGCGTTCTACTGGCGCAAGGCCAGCCGTGGTGGGGCCTTGTGTGGTCTCGCGGCGGGGTTCGGGGTCTGGGCGTACACGCTGTTCTTGCCGACACTGGTTCGCAGCAAGTGGTTGCCCGAAACGATTCTCACCGAAGGTCCCGCCGCGATCGCCTGGCTGAAACCAGAGGCACTGTTCGGCCTGAGTGGCTTGAGCGGGCTTGCCCACGGCACGTTGTGGAGTTTGGCTGCCAATGCCGTCGCATTCGTGCTCGGCACGGCGCTGTTCCCCGCTGGCGCGGAGGAGCTGCGCGCGGCTGACGAGTTTGCCGGCCATCGCGCTACCGTGCGAGCCGACGAATCGGACATTGCGGAGGTTCCGATCGCCGAGCGTCTTCCCGCTCTCGAGAAGCTGGTTGGTCGCTATCACACAGCCGCCGACGCATCCGAACTCGTCAAGAACGCGGTCCTCGACGCCCGCCTGGACGGCAAAGAGTTGATCACGATTGCCGAACTCGCCGAGCTGCATCAGGCGGTCGAGCGCTCGCTCGCTGGCGCGATTGGAACTGCAGCGGCTCACACCGCGATGGACGAAGTGCGGACTGTCTCGAACGGTAAAGAGTCTGAGGCGCTTGCGAAGGCCTATGCGAAGATCCTCGCGGCGCTCAACATGGCGCCGTCGGAGTTGCGTCGTCGAATCGACTACCACGAGGAGAAGGAAGCATTGCTGCGCGGCCAGGCTGCGGAGCTGCAGGCAAAGATGGACTTGCTCGACCGGGAAGTCGAGGAGCGACGCCGAGCAGAACAGGCACTTCAAGAGCTGAACGAGCAGCTCGAGGGGCGTGTTGCCGAGCGCACGCGCGCGCTGCGTGAAGCTCAGGAGAAGATCGTCGATGCCGCCCATCAGGCTGGGCGAGCCGAGATCGCCACGAGCATTCTACACAACGTCGGCAACGTGCTCAACAGCGTCAACGTGTCGCTCAGCACTGTTGCGGAGGTGGTCAATCGTTCGCGTTTGCCACTACTCGAGAAAACCGCTGAACTGCTCAAACGCCACTTGGACGACGTCAGCGCGTTCATCAAAAACGATCCAAAGGGCAAACAGGTTCCGAACTTCGTGATCGCACTCAGCGGCACTCTGAAGGAGGAGCAGGACAAGTTGCGTCACGAAGTGGAGTTGCTGTCCAAGAACATCGAGCACATCAAGGTGATCATCTCGGTGCAGCAGTCTCACGCCAAAGTCTCGCGCATCATGGACCAGGTCGAGATTGAAGACTTGGTCAAGGATGCGCTCACCGTGAATGCGTCGGGGATCGACCAGGCTCGGATCCGGGTCGTGCAGGAGTTCGCGCCGCTTCCGCGAGTGACGATCGAGAAGCACAAGTTGCTTCAAATCTTGGTCAACCTGGTGAGCAACGCCAAGCATGCGATGAGCGCCGGCGGCGGCGGCGAGCGAGTGATGAGGGTCAGCACGCGTCTCGTCGACCCGTTGACGGTCGAAGTCAGTGTGCAGGACACCGGTGTTGGCATCGCGCCGGAGAACCTGAACAAGATCTTCCAACACGGATTCACCACTCGGACGGATGGTCACGGGTTCGGGCTGCACAGCTCCGCGATCGCGGCGACACAGATCCACGGAAAGCTGGCTGTGCACAGTGATGGGTTGGGCAAGGGTGCGACGTTTTCCGTCACGTTCCCCGTTCGAGCAGTCACTCAGAGTGCCAAGCCAGTCGATTCAGACGTGGACGAGAAGAGCGGTATCACCACGCGAAGGGTCGAGGAAGTGATGGGATGACCGAGGGCGCTCGCACCCCTGATCTCGAAGCCGAGATCATCCGCTTGTGCGGGCTTTCGCAGTTGCTCGCGCCGGGCCTGTTGCGCCGGGCACTTGCGGACGTGGGTGCCAAGACGCCAGCGACGGCAGAAGAGCTCCTGCGCGCCTTGCCCAAGATCGAGGCGCGCATGGGAGCCTATTTGCCTCGAGACGAGGTACGGGAACGCAGCGCTCGGATGCGTGCAGTGTTGGGTAAAAAGGAAAGCGGCAGCCCTCGAGTGGTCAATCGCTAGCGAGCCCGATGCGATGCTGACCGCGTAGCGCGCAGTCGAGGGGCTGCTCAGAGGCCGGGGGCGAGCGAGAGCAGTAGTCGTTCGGGGGCGACGACACCTGCTGAACGCATGAAGGCGTGCGCTCGTTCGATGTTGGCAGCGCCATCTTCGCCCCCCTGAAGCAGACCCAAACGGTAGCGTGCGCCACTCGCGAGTGCGGCCATGTCGCAGCGCTGCAGTTTGTCCACGGCCCGAGCGAGCTGGGATAGCCCCACCTCGCGTCTGTTGGCGAGGAGCGAGAGCTGGGCCTCGATGTAGCTGGCGTAGGCATCGCCCCAGGCGGTTCGCTCCGTCTCGAGCTTGTGTTGGTGACGTGCTGCCCGTCGCATCTCTGCTTTCTTTTCGGCTTGGTTACCGTCCGTTGCCGCTCGAGCAGCGCGCGCCAATGCGACGTACGCGATGTGGTAGCTGAGCAGGATCCGCACGAGTTGTACGCGGCGCATACCCGACAAGCGAAACTCGGATCCAACGGTTCGCGCCGTCACCCGCGCACCGTCGAGGTCGTCTTCGTACAACTGCACCTGGACCTTTGCGATTGCTGCTAGAAAGCGGTGAACTCCCATGCCGGGAAAGCTCCACTCGGCCAAACCTCGCTCGATTTCCTGATGGGCCTTGTCTGGCGTGTCGTCGGTCAAACACCATGCGCGTGCGCCGTTGAAGCGGTACCCGGATTGGGCACACCGATCTCCTCGATCCTCTGCGTCGCGCAGCCAGGCCGTCGAACGCCTGCGTAGCTCACGAAACTTTCCCTGATAGTAGAGCGACATACCCCAGAAGAAGCGCAGCGTGTTCAGTTCCCACGTCGAGCCGCGGCAACGACGCGTCAGGGTCAACTCGCTGCGTTGCCCCCAGCGGGAGCACTCGCGCCACTCGCCAGCGAGGTATGCGCAATTGCAGTCCACCAAATCCTGAAAGCCCATGGCATGCGGGGTGCCGATCGTCTCCGCCAAGTCTCGGGCGCGCTTTTGGAGTTCACGACGGGCGGTATTGTTGCCCTCCACGCTGCGCTGCAAGGCTTCGATCCCGATGCCCATCGCCACGCGACTGGGTTCCCCGGCCTCGAGCGCGAGGCGCAAGAACCTCGCTTGCAGGGCGGCACCCAGCATGGGGTTGACGAAGCTGAGCATCCAACCCGCCTTGCACGCGTCAACACGTAGCAGCTGTTGCGCGTCGAGTTCGTCGGTGCCTTTCTTGACGAAATCGCTTCCGCGAAGGCTCACGCGGAAGCGATTGCCCGTCAACGCCATCAGGGCACTGGTGTTGCCGCCCGGCAGCGACATGCCGACTTCCTTGTAGACACTGCGCAGCACGTCGAGTCCGCGCTCGATGTGGCCGGTCACCAACCACTGATCTGCCGCCCGGCGTCGATACTCCAGTGCCTCTTCGGGAGGACAACTGCGCGCGATCTCGAGAAACAGCGGTCCCGCTTCGGGGCCGCGTCCCGCGTCGGCGAGTGCGTTGGCTAGCTGGATGCGCAAGTAGTTGCGAGTTGGCGAGTCCGAGTCCAGTAACGATAGCGCTGTGGAGTACAACTCGGCGGCGTGGTCGAACGCCAGCGAGGTTTTGGCGAGCGCCGCGGCTTTTTGGGCCCAGTACGCACTTTCTGCTTTGAGTTTGGCCCCGGCGTAGTGTCGGGCCAGCGCCTCGACATCGGGTTGTTCGGTGTTGGTGTGAGCCCGGGCCAAGTCCTCGTGCAACGTGCGCAGCGCCTCGGGTGAAACCTCCGCCAAGGTCGCTCGTCGGATTCGATCGTGCACCACTTCCACGGCGTCTGCACTTCGACTGGTTCGGGCTCGGATCAGTCGCTCCGTCTCGAGCTGGATGATCGAGCCGTCGATGTCTGCTCCACCGAGCGCTGCACGGAGCAGGCTCTCTCGAACGGGAGTGCCGGCCACGCACAGCAACCGGAACAACTGGCGCCCCAGTTGACCGATGCGGTTGAGCCGCGTGCGTACGACGTCGGCGAGTGCGACGTCACTGTTGACCATGCTGCCGCTCAGAGGCGGCGCGTCGCGACGATGCGCCGCGAGTTCGTGCAACAGCAGCGGGCTGCCCTGAGCCTCGCGCACCAGTCCTTCCACACGCTGGGCTTCGTCGACGCCGAGCCGCGACGACGGCGTGGCGTTCAGCAGGGAGTAGGCGAGCGTGCGAGCGTCTGCGGGTTGCAGTTCGGAGACGCTCATCGTGCGCACCTCCATCACGTCGGCGAGGCAACGGCTCCCGCTGAGCAGAGCTTGCAAGCACGCGCTCTCGGCTGCCTCGTCGCTTCGATACGACAGCACGAGCAGGCACCTCGGCGATGATGCCCCAGCGAACAACTCGTACAGCAAGCGGGCGCTATCGACGTCGCCCCATTGGACGTCATCGATGACGATCACCAGGGGACGTCGAGCGGACAGCCGCGTCAATACTTTGCATAGGGCGTCGTACGCCTGCTTGCGCAACTCTCGTGGGTCCGCATCCTCATCATCGCCCACGAGTGGCGTCAAAGTCGGAATGCGACCGAGGGCGGGAAACAGCCGCAGCAAGTACTGGGCTTCTTCTGGCTTGATGAGCTCGAATATGCGGTCCGCGTAGCGATCGATCAGGTGGCGAGAAAGGGCGTCGATGACTTCATCGAGCGCCTTGTGGCTGACCGCTTCTTGTTCGTGGCAAGCTCCCCACAAGACCGTGACGTCGCCACCCGAGGTCTGCTGACGCACGAACTCTTGCAGAAGGGACGTTTTGCCCATGCCCGATTGCCCGCTGAGCATGACGGCCAACGGCTCTTTGCTCTCCAGCTGCTTTTGGAATGCTTCAGACAGTCTGGAGAGTTGCTGGTCGCGTCCGACCAGATGCGTGCTCACGGGCGCTACGCTTCGTGGTGGACGAATCGACTCGACGCCGAGGCTCGCCAGAATGTCGTCACCATCGGCACGTTTGGCGGGATCCGGATCCAACAAAGCGGCGCAGATTTCGTCGAATTCGCGCGTGATCTCCGGCCGGCGTGAACTTGGTGGCTCGGGTCGGGACTGGCGTACGACCCGACTCAGTCCGCCGTCGTCGAGCAACTGTCCCGTCAATGTCTCGAAGAGCATCACGCCCACCGAGTACCAATCGGACTGTTCGCTCGTGTGTCCCCAGCTGAGCACTTCTGGCGCCATGTAGCGCGGCGTGCCCACCAAGGTGCTACCCGTGCTGCTTTGGGGATCGCGTGCCCGAGTGCTGTCGTGCACCAAACCGAAGTCCAGAATCACGACGCGCCCCGATGGTTCGACGAGCACGTTGGCGGGTTTGAGATCGCGGTGAAGCTTGCCCGCCGCGTGCAAGGTCTGCACTCCGGCGACCAACTGCGCGAGCAGCGCCCCGAGCCGAGAATGGTCGGAGCGATCGAAGGGGATGCCTCTCACCAGGTCCATCGTGAAGTAGACGCTACTGGGTTCGACGAACAGTTCGTGGAGGCGGACCAAATTGGGGTGCACCAAGTCGCTCAGCGAGCGGAACTCTTGCTTCAACGCATAGGCGGCTTCAGGGCTGCGTAGGCGCAGCGCCTTGAGCGCGACGTCTCTGCCGCGCTCCCGATCGAGCACCTCGTAGACCTGACCCATCGCGCCTTTGCCCAGCGAGCTGCGCACGACGAAGCGTCCGCGACACAGTTCGGTGTCTGGCGCGAGCTCCGGGATCTGGACTCCCTCGACCTTCTGGACGTAGCTGTACCAGGACTCGCTGTCGAGATCGGTGATCTGGGGGCGTTTGGGTTCCATGGGGAGACGAGAGCCGATCCGAATTCAAGTGCCGCCCGGGCTGGCGACTCCGGGTCAGTCGGGCTCCGCTTGGAGCAGGGTCAGCTCTGGGTTTCAGCTGGTGCCACGAGCGTGATGCCGGCAGCAGGACACCGATGGATCACTCGCTCGATGTCCGACCTGCCAGCACTTGTACTGCATCCTGCAGTCGGGCGAACGCTGCTTCGTAGTCGTCCTTCAGCTTTTTGTTGCGTTCCTCGGACCGCTCGAGCTCGATCCGCGCCTTTTCGACACGCTCGCTGATCTCGTTGCGCGCAGTAACCGCGCGACTGAGCGCGTCTTTGTCTGGTTTGTCGGCGCTCTCGAGCTCTTTGATTCTCTGGTCGAGGGTCGCGCGTACGGCATCGGCCTCGTCAACCAGTCGCGCCAATTCCTGCTGGTCAGTCAGCAAGCGGATGTGGACGACGTGGCTGGCCAAAGCGAGCTGATCCGCTTGCCCTGCCAGTGGTTCGAGATTTTTCTTTCCTAGCCGCTCCTCGTTCTCGTCGATGAGGCGCTGGGCGGGGCTTCCGGCTCGCCGGCGTTCCTGCACGCTCGTTTCCAGCGCGCGGTCGAAGCTGAACGAAACCGGTCCGTACAGTTCGACGTCGCACTCCTTTTCCTTGGCCTGATGCTGTGCACCACCCGCGACACGGCTCACGATCGTCTTCTTGTTGTCTTCGAAGAAGCGGCGCACGAGCAGCAGTTCGGCGTGACGCTCGGAGTAGGCCCTCGTGCGCCCCTCCTCGTCTGCGGCGGCGTACACTTCGCCGACCAAGGACCAGTCGGGGTCCGTCAGCTGCTCTGGCAGCGTCGTCAAGCCGTTCTGAAACTGAGTGACCGCTTCGCGCTCCTTGACGACTTGCTCGGTCAGCAAGTCGACGGTTTCGGGGTAGCCCTCCGCATAGGCGGACTGCTCGACCGATGGCGCGTACTCGGGTCCGCGCCGCTCGTCTTGGCAGCCCACGAGTAGCTCGGCTGCTACCAGGCAGACCAGTGCGCCAGAGCTGATTCTTCCCCGAGGTGAAGTGCTGGATTTCGTCGACACGATCGCTCCGTGGGTGGTCCTGCTTCCGACAGGGCACCGATCTCGTTGAAATCGGTCCTATTCCGCCCCTTCTGCGCAGTCAAGGCGAACCCCCAACGAGGTGCCAGCGCCAGCGAACGGTGTTGGCACCGTCCAGTGGAAATTCAGCGTGCGCCGAGCACTCGGGTGCTGGCATCTGCCTGTTCGCTGCGATCGGTCGCGGGAGGAGGGGCCACTGAAAGGGCGCTGATCTGCGAGTACTGAGCGTCGTCCAAGACGAGACTCGCCGCTGCGAGGCACGGCTGCAGTTGCTCGAGATTGCGGGCGCCGATGAGCGGCGCCGTCACGCCCGGATGAGCGGCGACCCACGCGATGGCGAGCGTTGCTGGATGTACGCCCCAGGCTCGTGCGTATCGCGACAGCCCTTCTGCGACGTCGAAGTTGGCAGAGTCGCGGTACCGAGACTTGTACATCGCGTTGCGCTCCAACCGCCCTTCTCCCGCGCCGCTGGCGCGGCCGTATTTTCCGCTCAGCAGACCTCCCCCCAGGGGACTGTATGGGATGACCGCAAGGCCTTCGGCTTGCGCCATCGGCAGCAGTTCCACTTCGGCCTGGCGTTTGACCAGGTTGTACATTGGCTGAATGGCGACGAACCGCGAAAAGTTGAGCCGCTCGGCGTGACCCAGGGCCCGTGCTACTTGCCATGCCGCGAAGTTGCTTGCCGCCGGATGGAGCACCTTGCCGGAACCCACCAAGTGCTCGACCGCTCGCAGCGTCTCCTCGAGGTCGGTCTGGTCGTCGAAGTGATGCAGGAAAAACACGTCCACCCGATCTGTCTGCAACCGCCTGAGGCTGGCCTCGATTGCGCGCACCAAGTGGTACCGCGACGAGCCCCGTGCGTTGACGTCACTCCCCGTCGGAAAGTGCGCTTTGGTCGTCAGCACTACTTCGTCCCGACAGCCCGTGAGCAGTCTGCCGAGGATCTCTTCGGAACGACCGTCTGCGTAGATGTCGGCACAATCGAACAGGTTGATTCCAACATCACGGCAACGAGTAAACAGGGCGCGGCTGGTGGTCTCGTCAGCGTCACCTCCGAAGGACATCGTGCCGAAACCCAAACGAGACACCTTGACGCCGGTCTTGCCAAGTGGGCTGTATTGCATGAGGCGACTTTCGCATTCTGAGATAAAAATTGCACCAGAGTCGTGTCATGATGTGCGCGGAGGTCGCAGCTCCCCGCCCGCTTTTACAGCGCGCGCGATCAGTTGCTTGCCCGTACTTGGACCCGTCACATAGATTTGAATCATGCTGATCGATCGCTGCTACCAACTTGCGTACACCTGCGCCTATCAGTTGATGCGGATCTACTGGCGTGTGCGGCGGCCCGAGACCCACGGCGCCCTGGTCGCGATTTGGCATGACGGGCGAGTGCTGTTGGTGCGTAACTCTTATGTGAAGTACTACTCGTTGCCTGGCGGGTACGTCCGTTCGGGCGAATCGGGTCGCGCTGCGGCAGTGCGAGAACTGCGAGAGGAGATTTCTCTCGATGTCGAGCCGGATACCCTCGAGTTGGCGCTCGACGTCACGCGTGACTGGGAAGGCAAGCGGGACCGGGTCGAACTGTTCCGTCTCAATCTGCCGGCAGAGCCGGTGGTCGCGGTGGACAACAGAGAAGTCGTCCGCGCTGAGATGTTTGCTCCGGCGGAGGCTTTGAAACTGCCTCTGTTTCCCACCTTGCGTCAGCACATCGAACAGGTGGCAGCGTCCAGCGCCGACATTTCTTCGCCAATGGGTGCACCGGCGGAGTGAGCGAGCGTCTAGCTTGACGCGGTATCCGGGTAGCCCGAGTTCGGGACGTGTCGGCGCAGTGCCGTCCAGCTTCAGTTCACGCGAGCCAATCGAGGATTGGCTCGAGAACGGCCTGTGTTTCGCGCGGATCCACCTTGGATGCGCTGGTGACCAGGTGAGTGTGTAGCCCGGCTGCGCGTGCCCCGGCGATGTCTGCTTGCGGGTCGTTGCCCACCATGAGCATGCGCTCTGGAGCGCAGCCGACCCGCGCTCCGATCTCTGCGAAGTAGGCGTCGTGCGGCTTCGTCCAGTGCATCACTTCGTAAGTGGTGATCAATGCCAACGGAACGTCGCGATTGACGCCGGCCCAACGCAGGCGCGCATCGATGGCGGCACGGGGGAATACTGGATTGGTGGCGATGATCACTTGAAGCCCGCGGGCGAGCGCCGCGTCGATCAGCGTTGGGGCGCCAGGCACTGGACGTGTTCTCGACGACAGTGACTCGTACTCGCCCAGGTAGAAGCGATGGAAATGCGCCTCGATGGGCTCCCGAGCCAACCCAGTCATCTCCAGGAAGGTTTGCCAGAAAACCTCGGCGTTGCTCGACTGCCCATCGGTGCTCTGCATCATCGCGCGAGTGCTACCGAGCAGAGCCGCCGTAAACCGCTCCGGGTCGATCAGGCTTTGGGCGTGTCGAGCGAGCAGTGCGAGGTACTCTGGCAGGAAAGTGTCCATGTCGTTGACGAGCAGGGTGTCGTCCAAATCGAGCAACAACGCATCGATGCCGCGCGGGTCGAGTTCTTTCAGACTGTCCATCGTCGCGGAGTGTAGGGCACAAACCCGGCTGCACCAGAGGAGTCGGGGGTGCAGCCGACCAGACCGGCGGTCATCGCCGAGCTGTCAGCCTGGCGGGGGCGATTGTGTCCCAAAGGTCAAGCGATGCCCGAATGGCGTTTCGATGGTGAAATCACGTACTCCGTAGTCCTCGTCCTGGAGCCCGCGCAAGAACTGTACACCCTTAGCGGCATACTCGGTGTGCAACGCGTCAACGTCTGGGACGAAGAAATACGCCTCACCCTCGTGCGCCTCCCTCGGGCCGGGAGCGTCCGCGTTTCTGCGGATCTGAAGGTGAACGTTCACTCCGTCACGATGGACGATCGCGTAGACGCGCTCGTGCGGTGGCCCATAGAGGCGAGCCGGGGGGGAGAACCCCAACTGCTCGACGAAAAAATCAACGGCTTCTGGTACGTTGCTCACGCCCAGTATCGGCGCAACTTGCCATCCCACCATGGCGCAAACGCTAACAGGAGTTAGCACCACAACCAAGCGACTCCTACGCCGGTTCTTTCGTGAAGCGATGGCACGAGAGCGCGGCCTGCGAGATCTGTTAGCCGGGCGCGTCGAACGTCATGGGAACCTACTGTAAACTCGCTCCCAAACCCGCCGTGTCAGTGCAACTCCCGGGATGCGAGCTGATGCGAAAGGGGGAGGGTCTCGCGGTAATGGCGTACCAGGCTTGGCCGCGCAGCCGGAAGGTGTGTGTGAGTGGGCGTCGCACCTCTGGTGTCGAGCGGTCCGCGTGGTATCTCCATAGCGCCCCATGACGCCCGCGGCAGGTGATCTCGTTGCGGACAGGTACCGCTTGTTGCGCCCGCTGGCGAGCGGCGGGATGGGCTCGGTTTGGGTGGCGCGGCACGAAGCACTCGAACGCGAGGTCGCGTTGAAGTTCATCGCTGGCGTCGAGCACACCGCCGAGGAGGTGCGCCGCTTTACCGTCGAAGCTCAGGCGGCTGCCAGCGTGCAAGGCCGACATCTGGTGCACATCTACGATTTCGGCTTCGATGCGGCGCGCCCCTACCTCGTGATGGAGCTACTGCGCGGTGAGAGTCTGGCAGAGGTCGCGGCGCGTCGTGCGCCGCTTGCCCCTGCGCTCGTGCTCGATTTGCTCGAGCAACTCGCTCGCGGGTTGCGTTTGGTTCATTCGGCCGGGATTGTCCACCGCGACATCAAGCCCAGCAACCTGTTTCTCGTTCGCGAGGGCAGTGATCAGGTGTTGAAACTGCTCGACTTCGGAATCGCCAAGTCCGAGCGAGCGACTGCCCGCACCACCACGACCGGGACGCTGCTCGGGTCACCCGGGTACATGAGCCCCGAACAGGCAAGGGGTAACCCGGTCGACGCCCGCAGTGACTTGTGGTCGGTGGCCGTGGTTGCGTTCGAGTTGCTCACGGGTCGCGCGCTGTTCTCGAGTTCGCACGTCGGCGATGCCATCGCGAGGATCTGCTCCGAACCAATCCCCGCCCCGTCGCGGTACTCGCCACGGTTGGCGACGTTCGACGCCTTCTTCGAGAGGGCACTGGCGCGCAACGTCAGGGTGCGTTTCGGCAGCATCGATGAGTTGGTTGATGCTTTCAGAGATCTGACGAAGCAGGGCGCGGGGCGCGGCGTCGCTGCCGGTCTGTCGGGCCCCAGCTCCATCGCGGAGCAACCGACGCTCGCCGTGCCCAGCTTCGAGCCCGGCGCGCCGGGACGCGAGTGCGAGACGAAATCGCTGCTGACCTCCCCGGAAACCGCGTCGACGGGACTTGCGCTACCGTCGACGTCGGCGGGACGTCACTGGGGGGCACGGTCCGCGCTCTGGGCGTCCCTCGCTCTCGCTGCGGCCGGTGGAGTTTGGGCGCTCCGCCCCTCGCCCGAGGTTTCCTCGCCCGAGGGGCTCCCCGACGCTGTGGTCGAGAGCTCAACCCATGCGACGGTGCCTTCTGCCTCGGCTGCTTTGGGGGGGCTCGGATCGGGCGTCGATGATGAACGCTCCGAATCCAACGTTCTGGCCGAGGTGACTGCACCGAGCACTGAGGACGCGCCGGAGGTCCGGCGAGCGCAGCCGAGTGCGTCTCACTCGCCGCAATGGCCTCTGGCCGCGGCGAAGACGAATTCATCGGCGCGCGCACGCAGCGTGCAGCACCTCGCGCCGGTCACTCGCGAGCCGCGTCCCTCCGCGAGTTCGGGCAAGGGAACCGGCGTCGCGGTGGCGCCCCCGAGGGCGGAACTGCCGCGCCCGCCGAAAGCGGTGATCGCTCCGACGAAATCCGTGCAGCGAGATCCCTTCAGCGGGCTCCCGGTCGAGGACGATTCGCGGTGAATTGGTTGGTTTGGGGTTGCGCGGTCCTGGCGTTGGTTGGCTCGGCGACGAATGTCCACGCCGCGGGAGACAGCGCGGAGGCGTCGCCTTCTGCCGAGGTCGTTCGCGAAGCGGTTCGTCTGGGTCACGAAGGGCGGGAGCTGTTCGATGCCGCGCGGTTCGCAGATGCGTTCGCGAAGTTTTCTGCGGCTGAGGAGCTTGCGCACAGTCCGGTGTTCACCCTGCACATGGCTCGGTGTCTGCGCGGCATGAACCGTTTGCTCGAAGCCAGGCCGTTGTACGAACGCACCTCCGAACAGCCGCTCGCCGAGTCGGCGCCTCCCGCTTGGCTTGCTGCGCGCGCAGAGGCGACGAGCGAGCTTGCGGAGCTCCGGCGCGACGTTCCGGTATTGACATTCGAGATCCTCGGCGCGTCGCCGCACGACGTCCGCATCAGTGTCGGGTCGTCGGTGGTGGAGCAAGTCACTGAGCCGTTCGAAGTCGACCCGGGACGGCACGTCATTCTGGCCACCGCTGGTGCTCAGCGGCTGCAACGAGCCGTCGCTTTGGAGCCCGGTACACGGTCGAACCTCGAGTTGGACTTTCGAAGTGCACCGGAGCCCGAGCAACACTCGGCGGTATCGGCGTCGCCGCCAGAGTCGCCCTCACCCGCGCCGAGAGTCGGCCCTGATTCAGGGACCAACCTGTGGCTGTGGTCCAGCTTCGGGGTTGCGGCGATTGCGGCGGCGACGGGGGCCGTCACCTATGGCATGGCGTGGCGGCAACAAGCTGAGCTCGATTGCGATCCCGACGGAAGCTGCGCCCGCGGCGACGAAGACGACAAGCGGAGCATTCAAACGTTGGCCGACTTGGCCACCGTCAGTGCCGTCGTGGCCGGGGTGGCCACCGTTGCAGGCGTGACGATCTGGCTCGTCGACGATGGTGATTCCGGTGCAGAGGTGATGCTCAATCTGAGGCCGTGCGGAGTTGACCTGAGCGGTGCTTTTTGATGTTTCGTCAGCTGATGCTGGGCTTTGCTCAGGGCAGAGGAGCCGCACAATCAGCGAAGCTCTGTACGCCCGTTCGAATGATGAAACGCTCGAACTCGACTTGGGTCACTGCTGCACCGCCAGCCGGGTACTGAAACGCGCTGATCCCGACGTACACGCGCTGCGGCAGTTCGGGCAGGGAGCCCAGGCTCATGTCGTAGCTGAAGGATTGCCAATTCTCCGTACCCAGCGGTGCGTAGAGGGTATACAACCTGTTGCCAATTCTGCAGAGCCTCAGGCGGTTGGAGTGGCTCATCGTCGTGTCCAGGTCCTGGAGCGTTTGCGCCGATTGCGTCGCCTCCGACTTGACGCCCGTGTCGCTGCCTTCCAGGCGGCCCGTCCCGACCAGATAGTAGATGTCGTCGACGCCGAGCGTGCTGCTGGGGTCGTAAGCCAGCAGGCCACCGCCGGACCAGCGCGCACCGGGTGGTAACGACCTATCCGTGGAAAGGGAAGTGACGACAATCGTTTCGGCGACGAAGTTACCGGTGACCGCGCGATAGAACAGGGGACCCGTGCTCGTTTGGTACCAACCCGAGCCGGCATTCGGTAGGGCACGAAGCACCGAATCACTTTCGTCCACGTCGACGTAGCCGAGCAGGTTCGTGTTGAACGTTCCCCAGCAGCCCGCACCCAAGTCGTTGTTGAATTGCGCTGCATCCGAAAAGTCTTCGTCGAGCGTATCCACTGCGAGCTCGCACGTTTGGCCAGGGCCGGCATCGGGTTGTGGATTTGGGTCGACGTTTCCACCTTCTCCACCTGTACCGGTGGAGTCACCGCCGGCGCCGCCTTCGCCAGTCGACGCACCGCCGCTGCCAGTGGATGAAGTCGCTGGCGTCGACGCGACCGGTTCGCTGCCGCCGCTCCCGCCATTGCCGTCCGTGGCACTCGGACCCGTCTGGTCGGTAGTCGGTGGGGGTGACGCGCTTGTGGTCGGGGAGGGGGAGGGGTTGATGGGGGCGCCCGTCGTGGGAGAACCGTTTGCGACGGTCGGCATCGGTGCGAACGGTGACCCGCCGCCGTCATCAGAACCCGCGCCACCGTCGGGACCATCAAGGGCGCCGTCGGGAGCCGTTGATCGAGGTCCCGGCGGGTTCGAGGTCGTCGTCGCAAACCCATTGGGATCGGTGGGCGGCTGTTGCCCGCCGTCGACGTTCTCGGTCGTGCTGGCGTCGATGCTCGTGGGCGAGGCGCCAGGGTTGGAGGCGCTCGGCGTGCCACTGTCGGCGATTCGTTCGTCGAAGTGCAGGTCGTCGACGCCTAGCAGGTCGCGGCAGCTCACAGTGCTCAACAGTGTGCTCAACAGTGTGCCCAGGACGAGTGCACGCGCCCACCACGCGTCAGGGTCGCGCCGATACTGCCCGGAGCCGGCGTGCGGGTGGGGCCAACGGGGAGCGCTCACGCCTTGACCCCCAAGCGCCGCGCGAGCTTGTTCAGGTAGCTGCGTTCGACGCCGGAGATTCTTGCGGCGGTCGAGACGTTGCCTCCCGTGTGAGCGAGTAGCCGTGTTAGATATACGCGCGTGAAGGCATCGACGATCTCGCCCTTGAGGTCCTGGTACGGACGTTCCAGGTCCACGTAGGGGAGCAGGTAGCGATCCAGTGACGCCCGTGCCGATGGTGCGCCGAACGGCAGGACACCTATGGCCAAGTAGGACTCGACGGCGTGGCGAAGCTCCCGCACGTTTCCGGGCCAAAAGTGCCCGGTCAGTTGGGTCAGCACCGAGGGCGGCAGTTGTGCTCCTCCAGACCGTTCGGCGAACCAGTCTGCCAGCGCGGGAATGTCCTCGGGCCGGTCTCGCAGTGCGGGCACTTCGAGGCGTACGACCATCAAGCGGTAGTACAAGTCTTCGCGGAAGACGCCTTCGGTGACCTGCTCTTCGAGCTTGCGGTTGGTGGCGGCTACGAGCCGGACGCGCACGTTGCGCGGCGTGTTCTCACCGACACGAACGATGCTCCGGTCTTCCAACGCGCGCAGCAGCATGGGCTGTACGTCCGTCGGCAGCTCGCCGACCTCGTCGAGAAACAACGTCCCGCCATCCGCCGCTTCGAACGCGCCAATCCGCGATTCGATGGCTCCGGTGAACGCGCCGCGGCGGTGCCCGAACAGTTCACTGCGTACGAGTTCTCGTTCCAGCGCTCCGCAATTGACGGCGACGAATGGGCCATCAGCGACGCTGGAGTTGTCGTGGATGGCCCGAGCAAGCAACTCCTTGCCCGTACCCGACTCGCCTTGGATGAGCACGTTGACCAAAGACCCTTCGAGCCGCTGCAGGATGCTGAACAGTCGTCGCATCGCTGGTGAGCGTGCGATCATCGCTCCGTAGCTCTCTGGCCCGTCGGCGACGCGCAGCGCTGCAGCGTCGGCTTCGATGCGGACTTCGACGTCGCCCAAAGTGATGGTCGTGCCGGGCGCCACGACCAACTCGCCGATCCGTTGACCCAAGTAGAACGTGCCGTTTCGACTGCCCAGGTCGCTGATCAGAACGCCCTCCGCGTCCAGTGTGAGCTGCGCATGCTTTCGCGAAACCGTGGCGCCCTCGACGACCAAATCCGCGTCACGCCCCGCGCCGAGGACGCAGCCGCCCTGGGACAATCGGTACGTCTGACCGCTCGTGACGACTTTGATCACGACCGGCAACGGTGTTCGGTCGCGGTCGCGAACGAGTGAGCGTGTGGCGTCGTCACGGGCGGGGGTGCGATCCGAGTCGAGCATTCCCGGACTGTATACGATTCGGCGGCGCGAGTTGCCCGCAGGCGCCGTCGCATCGGGCGGTTGGGTTACTGGTCGCCCGGTGACGTCTGGATTCTGACCCGAAACGTCAAAAGTGGTGTTGCGCCGGCGCGCGCGGCCCCTTTTTGATGGACCGGGGTGAGGTGTCGGGGCTGCTCGTGTTTGGGTGGTTGGGCCCAACGATACGATGGGGGTCGTACGCACCAGATTTCGAGTGGATTCGTGCGTCGGCCCGTCGCCTTCGGTGGAGTTGGGGTGTGCTGTCATCGGCCTCGGTGCGGCTGTGTAGGTGGGTAGCCAAGCCTTCTCGGGATGGTTCCTAAGCAACCGGGGTGCCATTCGCTCGCGCTCGGAGTTGAGCTGGATAAAGCCAACTATTCTAGCGCCTTGGAGTCTTCTAGCGCCGCTGCGAGGAGGACGAAGGAGCGTCGCTTCGAGGGATGTGGGCTCCTGCGAGCTCGCCCTGGGTTCTCGTTTACCCAGTTCATCGTTTGAGGATCGGTTTTCGACCCTGACGGGTGCTATGACCCGGCGCGATGGGTCGTTACCCGTTTCCGCACAACCAACGTGTTCATCACTGTGTCTACCCGGATGCGGCGGACGTCGCCGACGTCGAACGCGCCCACCGCGCGTGGATCGACGAGATTGTCACGTCCGAAGGCGCTGGCGGGTTCCTCCGCACTCGACGGCCAGACACTCCAGACGGCGTGCCCAATTCGACGGTGAGTGAAGGCATCGCCTACGCGATGATCATCAGCGTGATGAGGGACGACCAAGGGAGATTCGACGCGTTCTTCCGCTACGCCGATCTCTGGTCGAACGCTCATGGACTGATGGACTGGTACATCGCGCCGGACGGCTCGAAACGCTTGGGCCTGGGGGGGGCAACCGACGCCGACGAGGACATCGCGTGGGCGCTCGTGATGGCGGACCGTCAATGGGGCGGGCGCGGCAGCCTCGACGAAGATTACCTGAGCCTCGCCAAGCGGCAGATTGAACGGATTTGGCAGTTCGAAGTCGACCACGAACGCTGGCCCGACATGCTGCTCCCGGGCGACGATTGGCGTGGCCAAAACGTGTTCAACCCGTCGTACTTTGCTCCCAACCAGTATCGTGTCTTTGCCCAAGTCACTGGCGAAGCGGGCTGGCTCCGGGTGATCGATCGCGGGTATCAGATCATCGATGCCAGCCTCAGCGCCGCCCATGGCAACGAGACCAACGGTCTGGTTCCCGCTTGGTGCACGGCCGAGGGGGTCCCCGTGGAGGCCTTCCCGGGTGCGATGACGAACTATCAATACGACTCGGCGCGGCTGCCGTTTCGGATCGCGCAAGATTGGGCCGAGTCTCAGGATCCTCGTGCAAAGCACTACTTGGGCAAGGTCATCGGGTTCTTTTCCGGCATCGGCGCTTCCAACGTCGTCGACGGCTATGCCCTCGATGGCACGCCGGCGCCTGATCCCAAGTCCGTGCGTCCCAATTCGGGGTCCGCAGTCTTCGTCGGTTCGATTGCCGCCGGAGCGATGTTCGACCCCCGTCATCAGGCTCTGGTCGACGAGGGCTACGCTCGAGTCGCCACTGGGGAGCTATTGGCGCGCAGCCGCTATTACAATCACTGCTGGACGGTCCTGTCGCTGCTGATGCTCACGGGCAATCTGGTCACGTTCGAGCCCTGACGTCGGTCGTCCAGTCTTCACAAGAACGCCGCCAGGCTGCCGATCGTGATGCTCGGCCCGAAGATGAAGCCCCAGGGTTCCAATGGGATGGTTTGTCCGGGACTGCCATCGGCGTTTTGGAGTTGCCCTTCGCGGTCGCCCAGCGAGTAAGCGATCCAGGCATGAATGTTCAGCGACGCCTGAGTGGGTTGATTGACGTTTCCAAGCGGCACGCCCACGCCGAGTCCACCGACTATCGCGAGCTGTCGGTCCCGTTCCGTCGCCAGTCCCATGGTCATCATTCCTCCTTCGAGCCCGACGAGGCTCTCGTGCCCGTCTTCCGTCAATAGCGTCAGTCTCGCGAGCACACCGAAGTTCAATGCCAGCGCGCCGTTGCCCAAGCCCTGCTCGTCGCTGGAGAAGCGGTACAAACCGCTGGGAATGGTTGCCGTCGCGTAGAATTTGAGGAACGCGTCTTCGGTGACCAACGTCCACTGTCCGACGGGAAGACGCCGCGGACTGCCGCGCCGCAGGAGGTAGTCGGCTTCTTCGATGACGTGGTGAATGCGGACGTTGATGCGGTCGAACTGTTGCTTCGCTCCGCGTATCCAAATCACGTCCGTCTCAGTGCCGTGTCGCAGGAGCAGGCGTTCTGAGAGCCGCGCCTCACCGCGTTCCACGTCACCTGCGGTCGTGACGCTGACGTCGAGGTCGACAAGCTGTTCACCGACGTCGTCGGGGATGCGCGGGCGGTGGATCAGCAATCGACAGCTGTCGCGTTCGGAAAAGGCGACGTGTTGGACGTGTCCAGGCGCCACGCGCTGTACGGTGGTTTTGCCGTCATCGTCTTCGAGCGCGCACTTGATCTCGAACACGGGCAGCGCCCCCAACGTCGAAGCACCGAGTGATATCGGGATACTTGCTTCGCGGATCGGCCGCTGAATGGGATCGGTGAGCGTTGCGAAGTTGGTGTTGGCAAACGATGTTGGAACGCCGTCGACACGGTAGCCGAGCTTGAGCGTCGTATAGCCACTCGACATGTAGACGCCGCGGACTGTCATCCCCGCGGGGGTCTTCTCCACGGTGTACGCGCCGGGCACCTCGATTGGCAAGAAACGGCCGCCGCTGACGGTGCTGGTGGCGACGCGCGCCGCTTGATTCTTCGGGATGAAGTCGATCTCTCCGTAGCCCTCCAGCAGCAGTGCCGTGTGTATCGGTGGAGGGGCGACGGTAGGTGAGTTGCTGAACGCGAGCACGGATTGATCCTGTGGACGCGACGCGACTACCGACGCGCGGTCGTCGAGGATGCGGCCGGTGCGCAGTAGCACGTAGATGTTGGAGTCGATCGCTTCGACGCGTTCGACCGCTGCTTCTCGCGTGTTCACGGTCCAGGTGAGGCGTTCAGCGTCCATGCCACAGTTCGCGGGCAAACGTGCCAGGATGCGCACGTCGTCGACGTCGCGCAGAGGCGCCCCCGAAGCCAGCGCGAGGTCGCAGCGAACGATCTCGAATTCCCGGGTCGTGGTTGCCTCCTGCTTGTCGCCGCGCATGAGAAACACCCGGGGCGACAGCTTGACCTTGACCGCGATGCGCGTCGTGGCCGTCGGCACCGAGCGCACCACGATTCGGCGATCGACGAACTCGCACTGCGCGCCGTCGCACTGCACCTCGGCCACTGCCTCGGGGTAAACGAGATCGATTTCGCCGAAGCCGCGAGAGATGTCGACGGAACGTTCCTTCTGCATCAGTCGCCAGATGAGGACGCGTTGCGGGACCAGCTCCATCTCGCTCTGAGGCAGTCGAGTCCCGCGAGCGTCGAAGGTCACGACATCTTTTCCGAAACGGCCACCCTCGGGAACCCAAGCGAAGCGCGCCGCTGCCGGGTCCGCCTTGTGATTCGTGCCGACGGGCAGTGCGCACTGTTCGACGTCGCCCTTGGTCTCGACGTTCGAACACGTATCGTTCTTGGTGTCGCGTGCGGCTTGCCACTGGACGCGCATCCCACTGAGCTGCTTGCCGCTGAACTCGAGGTGCCCTGCGGTCGCGGAAAGCACCACGCTGGAAGGGTCGATCAGAGGGATCGGCGAAAGCACGACGAGTCTCAGACTCTCAGGACTGTTCGCGCAGGAGCTACCCGCACGCGCGACACGCACGTTCGTCTCTTCACCGGGTTTACCATCGGCCGGGGGTTTGATGGCGCCGTCGCTCTCGACGGTCCACCCACCGCCCGGGGCCGTGCAAACCGTCAGCTTCTCGGGCATGGCAAACGGCGCGCCTCCGGCGGGGGCTTGGGCCGTCAGTGCGAAGGTCGCCCGCGAGAAGAACAGGGAGCAAGCCAGCAGCGCCACCGTGTACCACGCCGGCCCGAGCCGATGGGGCATGGCGTCACCTCGCGAGCATCGAACCGCCAGTGCTTCGCAGATTGCCGGTCCAAGAGCACGCCGCAGAGCCGAGGTCGGGAGCATGAGTCGCTGCTCTATCACGAAGCGGCAACGAATTCGGATCCCAAAAGCGGCGCGGATTTGCGTCATCCGACAGCGTCGATTGCGGGCTCGGCCTGCACCAGATGCCGGCGTGTGCAGGAACGCAGGTTTCCCTCTGGATTCGGCGGGCTGGAATCTGTGCGCGACATCGACTTGCGCCGCGTCCCGCCGGGGGGAGCGGTGTTCTCGGAGCGGTGAATCGGGGCTAGCGCTGGCACGACGTGGGTTCATTCGTGCCCGACTTGGCGTAGCATCTGCGGGTGGCGCAGGTTGAATGTCCCTTTTGCGGAGAATGGATTGACGTCTGGGTCGATCCGGGTGGGGCGGACGTCCAGGAATACATCGAAGACTGTTCGGTGTGCTGTCGGCCCATCCGGTTCGTAGCGACGCGCGAGTCGAGCCCGATCGGCGCTGACGAACGGCGCGATTTCGAGGGAAACTCGGCGTGGCAGCAATGGGAAGAGACAGTCGACGATGCGTCGGATGAAGCGGGGATCGCAGCCGAAGAGTTTGCAGTCGCTGCTTTTCGCGAGTGACGCTTGCGGTTGTCGGAACCGCGTCCAATAGTCCCACGTCATGGGACTAGCAGTCGTCACCGGGGCAAATCGGGGAATTGGGTTGGCGTTGACGCGTCTGCTCGTCGAGCGCGGACATGTCGTCGTTGCGGCATGCCGGAAACCCACGGCCGGTCTGGTCGAGAGTGGCGCTGAGGTCGCGCAAGGCGTCGACGTGACGTCACCCGACGGTATTGCGGCGCTGGTCAGCGCCGTGGGTAAACGACAAGTCGATCTGCTGATCAACAATGCGGGCATTTTGGTCTGGGGTGACCAGCTTGATTCACTGGACATCGCGGGAATTCGAAGGCAGTTCGAAGTGAACTCGCTGGCTCCGTTGCTCGTGACGGCCGCGTTGCGTAGCAACTTCCGTGAAGGCTCGAAGGTGGCGTTGATCACCAGTCGCATGGGTTCCATCGAGGACAACGGCAGCGGTGGTGCTTACGGCTATCGGATGAGCAAAGCGGCGTTGAACATGGTTGGCAAGTCTTTGGCCGTTGATTTGCGGTCCGCCGGCGTCGCCGTTGCAGTGCTACATCCCGGCATGGTCAAGACCGACATGGTTGGTGACTACGGTCAGGTCGAACCAGAAGACGCTGCCCGTGGCTTGCTGACTCGCGTCGACGAGTTGACGTTGGAGACGAGCGGCGGCTTCTGGCACGCCAACGGTCAACCGCTTCCGTGGTGAAGCTACGGTCCGGCGCGTAGCGCCTCGAGCTTCTCGAGGAGTTCGCGGGGGATTCTTCGGGGTCGCTTGTTCTGCAGTGAGATACAAGCGACGACGACTTCGGCGCTGCAGTGCATCTGTCTGGTCGTGGCGCTGCGCACGTGTTGTTCGAACGTGATGCTGGCGCCCTTGCTGTTCACGAGGCGGCAGCTGATCTGAACCTCGTCGTCGAGCAGGGCCGGGGTCGCGAAGCGAATGTTCATCGAGTGCAACACGAACGACAGGTCGTTCTCGAAGGTTTCGCTTTGCGAGAACCCGGCGCTGCGCAGCGCCTCGGTTCGCGCCCGTTCCATGAACCGCAGGTAGCTCGTGTGATAGACGATACCCCCCGCGTCGGTGTCTTCGAGGTAGATGCGGGTCGTGAGCTCGATCATCGTTGACGCCTTGTAGCGCGTGACGAGCCGATCTCGAAGCCGTCACCGAGGGGGCGACGAAACCACCGTCCGGTCGTGCCTGAGGGCGCCCGGTCTGCCGAGGCACCAAGGCGGACCTCAGTCAGGGAAGCTGACTGTCCATCCAGGCCGCTCGCTGCAGGAGGAAGTCTTTCATGACCTGGAGTTGCGATTCCCAGGTGTCCCCGGCCGGGACCAGAAAAATTCCCTTCGAGACTTGGCAAGTCGGCCAGCGCGCGAAGTCACGCACCGCGGCTGAGGCCAGCGGCGCGCTGAGCGTCGCGATCAGGGCGTCCGTGGACGCCTGAGAAAGCAGGCCCTGTCGCAGCTCCTTCCAACGCGTCGCGACCTGCGTCATGAAGCCCGGATCGGCTGCGAGCGTCTGGAACCAATCGTTGGTGCCCTTGCGCATTTCGTACTGCCAGCCAACGGGGTTGTCGTTGCAGAAGAAGCCGCCCAACGCCATGATCAGGTTGAAGTCCCACAGCGGGCCCGCGACGACCTTCTCCCCGCGCTCCTTGTAGAAGTACACACTGCGGACGTAGGCATCCATGTTGCGTGTCAGCTCGTTGATGATGAATGTGTCGACGAACGATGCTACGTCGATGAAATCAGCGTAGGCGCTGTGGCTGTGAATCGAGTCGTTCACGTTCACCACGTACTGAGTCAGCCACGCGCGCTGCCCTTCGCTCAATGGATCGGGGTCGACGACCTCGAGATCCGCCCAGCAGGTACCCTCGGGTTTGGGATCCATCGGTGGTGGCATGAAGTCTTCGGGGTTGAAGTCCGCGAATGGGTTCGGCATCGGCGGGTCCTCCGGACAGCCGCCGAAGTGGAACGGGAACATGCCCGCGGTCTCCTCCGGGCACATCGCGAACAGATTTCCCGCCGACTGGTCGTTGACCGGATCAGCCCCCCCGCAGGTCAGGATCGGCTCTTCGGCGGCCATCCAGTCGAACTTGAAGATGTAGCCGCCGCTGATGTCGGGCTCGGCGACGTCCGTCTCGTTCAGTTTCTTCAAGTTCAGGCGCGTGTTGGCGTTCTTGATCGTCTCGACGACCATGTAGATGCCCTGGTAGTCGGTGGCTTGCAGCGGACGCGCCTCGTAGTTGAGGTACAACTCGACGAACGCAAAGCGCGGCGCCTGCAGGCCCATTTGTCGACCCAGCTCGTAGACGAACGCGTTGCGGATCAGTGAGCGGTCCGAGAACGGACCGATGAATGCCCAGTCCGCCTCGTCGGGCAGGCCGACGAACGGTTGATCGAAGTCCTCGTTGAGCTCGTTCCACAGTTCGACCTTGTAGGGGGTTTGGTCGAAGGTCGCGGAACTCTGACCGCGTACGTGGTACCCCGCGCGACTTGCCAAGGTCGGGGCAGCGGACAATGCGGAGACACCGTTGACGGGCTCGAAGCTCAACACCGCGGCGTCGAGGTAGACTTCCTTGTTCGCCGGTTTGCCTCCACCGTAGCCATCGATGATCACCAGGGGCAGGTCCGAGGTCGCATCGAAGGTCCGCGCGACGAATACACCCCGACCGCCGCTTCCGCTGGGCGCACCGTCGAGCCACGCCTGCGCTCGAATCTGCGTCGTTGCGGTCAAGGTGATCGGCGTGCCGTCGTACAGCGGCGACGTGGCCGTCGGCGCCGTTCCATCGATGGTGTAGCGGATCTCGGCGCCGGGGCTGAGGGGGCTGAGTGTCACTGCCACCTGCCCCTCGAACGTGCCGCTTGCTGGAGTCAGAGCGACACCGGGAGGCGGTTCTTCGGCGGCCGTTGCGGTGGTAGGGTCACCGCCGCCAGGGACGGGTACGGTGCCCACTGGGCCGTCGTCGGCGCCGGACTCTGCAGAGCACGCCAAGGACCAGGTCGCAGCGACCAAGCACAAGAAATGGGGGACACGCCGGAAAATCTCGAACAAGGCTAGCTCCAAGTCTGCGGGAAATTGTCACGCAAACGTAACCATTGGCGAACCCGTCGAGTCACCCTCAAAGTGCGTGCTGCGAACTTTGCGCGGTTGCGTTCAGATCACGGCTGTCCGGTCGACGTGGCTGCGTCCGTAGGATTGTGACAGTGCACCTGTGTATCACTCCTCAGTGATGCGAGCTGGCGCGCGCGACGGCGCGTCCAGTCACCCGGAGCACCCACTCGAGCCCGCCCGGACCGACTCGAATCGACTCGGTGAAGTTGTTTTCCAGGTTTACGGCGACGTTTTCGGACGCGGCGTTTTGTTTCGCGACGTCGATCTGTCCGAGCAGGTCTTCCAGAGCGGTCCTCAACGCCCCGACTTCGTCGGGGCGTGCAAGGGCAAGCCGCTCGATGCGATCGCGCAACTCCGGGCTGACGTGGCTCGGTCCCGCTACGACGAAGCGCAGGCGGCCTTTCTCAACTCGGGGCTGCACCCGTACCCAAATCGAGCAGGAACCCTCGGGCTCGAAGGCCAAGTACAGGACGTTGAGCGAGGGCATCTCCGCCGTGTCGTCGACCGTTCGCTCCGACGCATCGCTCGAATTGTCGCCGTTCACGTGCGGTGGCTGTTCGCCTGCCCCGACGGCGCGCAAGCGGACGTGGTCGCCCCCGCCCAATTCGGAGGACAGTCGCGCGTAACTGAGCGAGCTGCCGAGCGCCACGTCGATGCTCGGATCGAGCTTGGTCTCGCGATGAATCGTTGGCGCTCGTGTTGCGTCAACTGGCGCACCGCGGCTCGTACCGACGTTGGGCGAGGCCGAATCCCCGTCGCCTCCGTCTTCGGCGCCGCTTGCGTCGTCGTCGGTCTGCGTGCAGCTGACGCGCAGCGTCCCGCGCGCCTCGGCGGCCGTTCGCAAGTCGGTGCCCCGGCGCTCTATCGGCGCATAGGCCACGTCCTTCACGTCGAGTACCAAACAGCTCCCGTTTGGCAGTGGTCGCGGTTTGGCGAGGCGCTCCCAAGCTTCGCCGACCTGTTCCTCGATGCGTCGGAGCTCCCGCCGGATTTGCGACTGCACCTTGCGCGATTCGGTGTCGGTGATGCGCTG
>QJWJ01000415.1 GCA_003235365.1 Deltaproteobacteria bacterium | reverse complement strand
ATCGGCCACCTCGTCGAGACCGTCGAACAGCAAGAGCAGCCGGCCGCGCTGGAGTAACGCCTTGCCGAAACCCGCTGGCAAGTCACGATCAGCGACTTGCAGTTGGCTTTCGATGAACGCATCCAGTCCCGCCGAGAGATCTTTCAGCTCTCTCAGACGCAGGAAAACTGGATCCAGGTCGGGAGCTAAGCCCAGCCGCGCTCCGCCGGTCCGCAACTGCGACAACAGCAAGCGCGCCAAGTGAGTGCTCTTGCCCGCACCCGGATCGCCCAGGATGACCACGCCGCGCCGGTTGCGGGCCGCCGCCTCCGCAAATGCCTGGCTGAGCGGCACTTCGAACGTCGCCTTCCCGAGGCAAATCGCGGCGTGCGCCGAATCGGCGAAGGCGGCGTCACCATCGGGGCGCAGATCGACCATGGCGTGCAACGGCACGTGCAATTCTTCGAGTTGAATGGGCACGCGGATGCGCGTCTTGAAGCCGGCCAACGTCAGGTGCGCGTGCTCGTGCTCGATCGCCCGGCGATAGCAATCGATGTGCTTCGGGTCCAGCGGGTCGCCGTCGCTCATCGCCGCTGCGTCCGCCCGGGGTTCCTTGGGGACGGCGTCGCTATGGCGCAAAGGGTATGCGTCGCGCAGTAGCGTTTCCAAATCGGCGAGCAGACGAGCTTCGAAGGCGTCGCTGCCCGCGTACTCTTGGACGAACCCTTCGCCCCGTGCTTCGAGTTGCTCCAGGTAGTCGTGCAGCGCCTGTTGCTGCAACTTGGCCGCCTTGTTCCTGCGATCGATCGAAGGCGGCGTGGAATTGTAGTACACGGCGACATGCGGCAGCTTCTGACCAGCTATCAGTCGGTCGAGCGCGCCGTCGAGCTCGTACTGCGTGCCCGTCTTGCCCCCCAGATTGTCGTCGGGTGTTCCCAGCCGCGCCCAGAAGACCGCGATCACCAGGTCGGCGTCCGCCAACCCCAGTCGCTCATCCACCACACCGCGCTGAAAGCCCTCGGCGCGAAACGCCGGGTACGTGTCGCACTCCCAGCGGTACTCGTCAATGAGTAGCCCGCGCTCGCCGCACAGGCGGCGGAGCGCTCGCACCACGCGGGGTACCGCAGCGCGTTCGGCGGCGACGTCGCTGGGAGAAACCACGACGAGCCGCAGGCGCCGCACCCTCGTCTCCTTCGGCTCGTGCGCGGCGCCCACCATCGCCGCGAGGGTAACAGGTCGATCCGCTGGTCCACAACCGCGGGCTGTGCCATCGAGTCCGACGACTGGTCCCCCCACGCACGGTCCAACCGTTGCTCAGCAACAAAACGTCCGGGTTCGACGCTCCCCCTGGTTGATCCGTGTCCTACGAGTTTGCGCTCGAACGGGGGGTACCGTTGCCCCTCGAACAAAACGTTGAAAGGGAACGCTTCGACCGTTGTTCGACGCACGGGGGCACTCGACACTACGAGGTGTCGTTCTGACGCGTTGAAACACTTGCCATCCAAGCAGAGACCGCGCGTGTACCCAACGCACGTCGTCGAGCCCTCCACTGCACACCGATTGCCAAGCCCAGGCCGGTTGCGGCGACGCCCGGAGGTCTCGGCCACCTGCTTGGTTTCGCTGCTGGGTCCCAAACGACAGGCATCGCCAAAGCGCAGACGTTGGAACGCCCCCACGGCCAGCGCCCCCAGTCCGTCGGGCATTGGCGCCCCCCTGCGATGAGAAGAGCGAGGGCTCGCCGAGCGAGCCCCCTACTCTCGATTACTGCAGCACCGTGTCCATGTCCCAGTCGATGAAGAGGTCCTTCCATTCGCTGACTGGGATCATGACGCGGCTGTCCTGAATGTTGATCTTGCCCGTGTCGGCATCCATGTTGCCGTTGATTGCTCGGTCGAACATGTCCTCAGCAATGCCGGTATCCCCGACGCCACAGTGTCCTCCGGCGTAGATTTCGAAGGAGTGGTTTTCGGGAACGCCGAGGGCGTTGTAGACCGAATGAGCCGCCCAGGAAGCAAGGGACTCGGAGGTCCCTGCCAACCAACACCACTGGCTTTGGTCGTTGCTGAAGTGCACCAGGTAGCGGGGAGCGATCGTTGCCAGCAACATGTGCTGATCGAAGGGCAGATTGTTGACCTTGGCGGGCGCATCTCGGAACGGCTTGGCCACGCTGGTCACCCACGGGCCGCAAATGCCAGTCTCCTCGAGCACATCGATACCCTGAGGTCGGTCCGAGCAATTCCAGCGCGATTGGCCTTCGCCGTGAGTGAACCATTCGGTCATTCGCCAGCTGCTGCCGCCGCCACCTCCGGACTCCACGATGATGGTCAAAGGAATGCGGCTGAAAACGCCGACGAAGAAAGCGCCCTTGCCACAGCCGGAACATCCCGAGACTGCCATCTTGGTGGGATCGTGTCCGCTGTCGGGATTCTGCTCCAACACATCCATCACGCGGTTGACCATCCAGGCGTTCGCGATGTTGGGGTTGAGCTCCGATAGGCCGTAGAGGCTCGTGATCTTGCCTTCGTAGCCACTTCCCAAATCCAGCGACTTGCCTCGGGGAAGGATGCCGGCGGAGAGATCCAGGTTGATGGATTCTCCAGACCCAGAGATGCTGGCAGAGAAGTTCTCAGACTTGTCTCCAACTTTGCAAGTAATGGAAATGTCGCCTCCGCTGACGGATCCGGACACCTCGTCACAATCGCCGGGAACGGGCCCGTAGAGGTACTTGGCTGCCATCGCCAAGATCTCCTTGCGGCGGCATTCCCATTCGGCCTTCGTGGTGACGGGCGTTCCGTCGAAGAACGTGAACGGATCGGGAAGCTTGATGCCCAGATCAGGCAAGTCTCCGACGTCGGGGAGATCCGGTAGTTCGCACTCGACGTCTCCGACTGGCGCGCTGGGGCCAGTTGCGTTGCCGCCCGCACCACCTGTAGCGCCACCCGCACTGCCCGTAGCGCCGCCCGCGCCACCTGTGGCGCCGCCCGCACCAGCGGGCGCAGGGCCAGGACCTGTCGCGGTCGCGCCGGGACTCGATGCGGTGCCGCCGGGACTCGATGCGGTGCCGCCGGGACTCGATGCGCTGGCGGTGGGACCTGCTGCGGTGCCGCCAGTGCTGGTTGGGCCAACGCCGCTGCCTGGTGCGGCAACGGTCGGGCTGCCAGAACCCGGACCAACCGTGGCACTGTCACTCCCGCTCGGCGACGGATCGCCGACAGTAACGTCGATCGTGCCGCTGCCGGCCGGCTCTGAGCCACCAGAGTTGCCCGTAGAACAGCCACCGAGACTCAGAAGGGCGAGAGTGGGAACGACCAGGGAGGGGAAGCTCAACGAAGTGCGACGGCGGACAGACATGTCGGGACTCTGCCGCAAACAGTGGCGATGTGAAAGGTGAGAGTGTTTCGCTCTTCCCACACTCCATGAATGCGCAGTTGCTGTAGCTCGCTCATCGCGCGCGACGGAGAGTGAGAACAGCGCGCTGCGCCAGAAGGGAGTTCTCGTGGTTTCACAATATTGAACCATCTGAAGAACCACGGCCGTCGGGGCGCTTGCTCGCCTGGGTTCACGGAGGGACTACGCGGGGTTAATCCAGATACTCTTGTCGGCAATCATCCCGAACTGCCAGCCAGATCAAGCCGGTTTCGCGCGCGAAGTCGGGGTACTTCGAGAGTGAGGCGATGGCGTCTCGCCGCGGCGGTGGACCTCACCGCCAGTCGCGAGACGGATAGTCATGAAACGCCTGGGAAGGCTCGGAAGCAGACGGCACTGCGATCACTACGAGC
>QJWJ01000339.1 GCA_003235365.1 Deltaproteobacteria bacterium | reverse complement strand
GCCGCAGATGCAAGCTCGTCACTGGTTGACGGCGCGGAATTTCGCGCTCGGGAAGACGTGGCGCCCGGTTCTCGAGAACCGGGCGTTGTCCTTCTTGTGTGGGGGCCGCTGTGTCCGCGTGAGGGCGGGGGAGACGGACGCGCGACGGCGAGTGCTTGCAGCTGAGGACGTCGCACGCGCCGTCCCGGGCCACGTCCGTTGTGCATCGCGTCGGCGCGCCTATACTGGACGCCATGCCCTGCCGTGAGCCCGTCGTCTGGGTTGCGTTCCGCACTCCCAGAATCTGGACTGCCATCGCTTGGGTGAGTTTCGCAGTCGGTTGCCGCACCGGGGCGGATGGCGACCCGTGGGCGAATGACGAGAGCGTCCGCAGCGGCGGCGAACGCGATGACGACGGGGCGCGAGACGACGAGAGGGGCGACCTCAGTGACGATTCGGAGCCGTCGGACACGGACGAACCGGTGCCCGACGACGCGGAATCGGGCGAACGCGATGACGAATCGGCTGCGGACGACGAGAGTGATGAGGGCGATGGGAGCAACGGGGGCGACGACGTCACGGACGGCGACAGCAGCGACGACGACAGTGACTCAATCACCGATGACGCGCAGCCCGAGTGCGAACCCTCTGCCGAGATCTGTGACGAGCTCGACAACGACTGTGACGATGAGGTCGACGAAGGGTACATCTGTCCCGCCGACGAGACGATCCTCAATCCCACGCCGTTCGATGGCGGTGTGTATTTCGTTGGAACGACCGCTGAAGGTGTGGCTGGCGCCATGGCGTTGCAGCGCTTCTGGCCGAGCTTGCACGACTCATACGTCGAAGGATTTGGCTCCTCCGACCGCGACTTGTCCCTGCGGCGCAGCGACTGGCAACTGTTTTTCCGAGACACGAGCAAGGTTTACGGCCGGCTCGACGGCGAAGTGCCGATCACTGGCTGCAGCGCGACGAAACTGACTCACTACGAGTTCGACGCGTCGAATACGCTGCACTACCAGTGTGGTGGGACGCTCTACCGCGGCGATGGCGAGCTCGTCTCCGACGCGGGGGCCCGACTGCTCGGTGTTACCGACGACGGGCGCATGGCTGTGCATCTGTCGGGCGGAGCCTTCGGCTTCTTCGACGTGGATGGTGAACTGTACGTCTCGGACCTCTTCGTTTCAGGTTCGCTGTCGTACGAATCTTCGCGCGGCGTGGGCGACGGTGTGCTGGCTGTCTACGCACGTAGCGTCCCCGAACCCGAGCAGGTCGTCTTCGAGTTCGACGAAAACTCCGAATGGACGGTGAAGCGCAGGATCCCCACCGACTTGTCACCGACGTCGGAGGTCGTGGCGCTGCCCGACGGGACACTGTTCTTGGTCAATGCCGAACGCATCGTCGGGTTCATGCCCGATGGCACTGAACGCGTCGTTTGGGAAGAGACGGACGACAAGGTCGTGCGCATGCACGGCGAGCGTGATTTGTTCGTCGGACCGTTGGGCCCCGATTCGATTCTGCAGTGAGCCCGCCAGGCTGGCATGTCGCGCGCATCGGGATTGGGGGTCGAGAAGCGGGAAACCGCGGGCGCCGCGTCTCGACCCAACCAGGCTCAGAGCGCCCAGTGGAGCGATGGTGGTGACGATCCCCGTGTATGGACGAGCGGATCAGCCGTTCACTTGACGTAGCGTTGGCACTGCACGCCGCGGTGATCACACAACGAGCTATCGCGGCAGTCGACGCTGTTGCGACAATCGTCGTGGGAGCCCGCGACACAGAGGCCATCGACGTTGGTGCACCAACCGTGCACCTCGCACGTCGACAGCTCACGACAAGCGGCGTCGCTGTCGGCGGAGGGGAAGCAGATGCCGTCGTAGGCCGTGCAACGGTCCTCGTTCGTGCATGCTTCGGAAGCGAGGCAGCCCGCGGCCGTTGCGGTGCAGCGTCGAACGGTAACCCCGCACAAGCCCTCGGCGACGCAGACGGCAGAACCTCGGCAGTCAGCGTCACTTCTTGCCACGCACGCGCCTGACACGGCGCTGCACAATCCCGACTCGCGACAGAGGTCCGAGCGTTGACAGTCGGCGTCGCTAGCGACGTGGCACGTCAATCCACCGCTGGCGCAGTGCCCCTTCTCGCGGCACAGCTCGCTTTCGAGGCAACCCTTCGGTGTCGGAACGCACTCACCATGGCTGGGAGCGCACAACCCCGCATGGATGCAGGACGATGACGCCTCACAGTCTTCGGCTTTCGCTGCCTCACAGCCGAAGGTGGCGACCGAGCAATAGCCGCTTTGCTGGCATTCGTTGCTCCCCTGGCAGTCAGCATCGCTCTTTGCCGCGCAGCGATTGCCGTCCAGGCTGCACTCGCCAGCGGAGCCGCAGCGCCGTGAGTTGCCGCAGTCTTCGGCGCTCGTTGCAACACACTGATCACCTTGCACGGCGCAGAGGCCGTTGTCGAGACAGCTGCGCGCTGCGCGGCAGTCGTCGTCCGTACGAGCGACACAGGCTCCGCCCACGGCGAAGCAGCGACCTCGAGCGCTGCACTCGCTCGAGCTTCGACAATCGTCATCACTCCCCACCACACACTCGCCCTGCAGCGCGGTGCAGCGACCGGCTGAGCGGCACCCGTTGGCTCGGGCGCAATCGGCGTCGATCGAGACCACGCACTCACCTTGGCTAGCACTGCACTTGCCTTCAGTGGAGCAACCGGGGTGCCTGGCGCAGTCCTCGTCGCGGGCGATCACGCAGCGGCCGTCGAACGCGCTGCAGGCGGCCTCGGTCCAGCAATTCGCGCTCGCTTGGCATTGCTCATCGGTTGCGGCAGTGCACCGTCCGTCTCGGGCCGTGCAGAGGCCCTCGCTGAAGCACGCGGCTCCCTGTGCGCAGTCGTCGTCGTCCCACGCCTGACACGCGCCACCCACGCCCGTACATTCGCCGCGCTGACTGCAAAAGGGCTGGCACTGGGCGGCGTTGCGGACAGGTTCGGGTGCGCGGACCGCGCTCGTGGCAGGGCCGCTCGTTTCTCTCTCCGAGTTTCCGTGACCGCACCCCACACAAAGCAGGACGCCAACTACCCAGCTGCTGCGCATGGGTGGTGAGTGCCCCGATGCCGTCAGGGTGAGCAGTCAGCTGAGCCCATTCTGTCGCATGCTTGCGCCTCCGTCCTCGATGGGGTTGAATGCCGCTCCGCGGCACGACGTCGCGCCTGGTGGCAGAGTCGCGTCATTCATGGCGCCACCAGTCGAGCCCTGGAGCCAAGCAATGACGAGACAGCTTTTCCTGACGATCGGCGCCTGTGCGGTGCTGTTGGCCTGTGACGGATCGAAGGAGTCCGACCGGGAGTGCTGCATGGACGCGAGTTCCACGGCTCGGCCAAGTGAGCCGAGCGCCGACGCGAGCGCTGACCCAACTCGTGACGAAGGACGGCCCTCGCCGAGTGACGGTCCCGCCGATGCCCGGGGTCCGACAGCGCCGGTCGGCGACGGTGGCAGGACGTCGAGCAGTGACGCCGGGAGCACCGACGCGGCTGTCGTTGGCGACGGTGGCGAGCAAGAGGACCATCATCACTCGGTCGATGAGGATGCAGACATCGTGCACGTCGACGCAGGGCCGCTCGAGTGTGATGCACCGGCAACGTGCGGACTCGTCGAGTGCGCCGTGCCGCAGGAGGAAGGGATCCACGTGCCGTCGTGTTCCGCAATCGCCCCACATTCGAACCCTCCGACTTCGGGCGCTCACTATCCGTCGTGGGCGCAGTTCGGCATCTACGAGGAGCCGATCGATCCCGGGTTCTTCTTGCACACGCTCGAACACAGTGCTGTCGCCTTGTTGTACAACTGCGACCGCCTGGACGTCGATGGCGGCTCTTGTGACGACCTGGTCAGCGCGCTGCTCGATTTCTATGCCGCATTCCCCGAAGACCCGCTGTGTTCGGATGTACCGCACCGGCTCGTGGTCGCGCCGGACCCCGGGTTGGACGTGCCCTTTGCCGCGGTCGCGTGGGGTTACCACCTCAAGGGCAACTGCTTCGACGAATCGCGGGTCGCAGAATTCGTCGAAGCTCACTACGGACAGAACTACGAGGATCTGTGCAACCCGGGCATCGACCCGAACAGCGCCGGCTGCGAGTAGCCACGAGCTCGACATCAACGTACGGTCCGAGCGGGTCGCTCTACCCATCGTGGCCACAGGCACCCCGCGGTCCGACGGTGTCTCCCGACGCGTAGCTGACTCGGGTATTCGCCGCACTGTGGAGTGCTTGCACTCCGTCGGTCGCGAAAATGCGACTACAAACGAATCCATCCCATGCCCAATTCGTCCGCTGGCACGTTTCGCGCGCTTCGCAATCCGAATTATCGGCTCTGGGCGGTGGGCGCGCTGGTGTCGAACGTGGGCACGTGGATGCAGCGGGTCGCTCAAGATTGGCTCGTGCTGACGGAGTTGACCCACCACAGCGCCAGCGCCGTGGGCATCGTCATGGGGTTGCAGTTTGGTCCGCAGTTGTTGTTCTTGCCTTGGTCGGGGCTGGTCGCCGACCGTGTGGATCGACGGCGTTTGATGGCCTGGACGCAGGCGGCGCAAGCGGCGTTGGCATTCGGTTTGGGGGCCCTCACCCTGCTTGGCTGGGTGACGCTGTGGCACGTGTACGTGTTTGCGTTTTTGCTCGGATCCGTCGCTGCCTTCGACGCGCCTGCGCGCCAGGTGTTCGTCTCGGACCTGGTGGATGACGCGCTGCTGACGAACGCCGTCGCGCTCAATGCGACGTCGTTTCATGCTGCGCGCATGGTAGGTCCGGCGCTGGCCGGCTTGTTGTTGGCGAGCCACGGCTGCGGGTGGTTGTTTCTCATCAACGGCGCTTCCTTTTTGGCTGTGCTGATCTCGTTGGCGTTGTTGCACACTCGGGGCGGCGTGAGGCAAACCCAAGCCGCGCGTGCGAGCAAACTCAGCGAAGGGTTCGCCTACGTGCTGGGTCGCAAGGATCTGCTGGCGATCCTGCTGATGCTCTTCTTGATTGGCACCTTCGGCTTCAACTTTCCGATCTTCATCTCGACCATGTCCGTCACGGTGTTCGCTGGTGATGCGAGCCTGTACGGATTGCTCACGTCGGCGTTGGCGGTCGGTTCCGTCCTGGGCGCGTTGTTTGCCGCGCGACGCGTGCGCCCCAGCATGCGGCTGCTGGGCACTGCGGCGCTCTGCTTCGCCGGGAGCATGATCGCCGCAGCGTTCTCCCCCAATCCCGCGCTGTTTGCAGTCGCGTTGGTTGGCTGTGGGTTTTCGGCGTTGACGTTCGCACCATCGACGAACAGTTTGATGCAGCTGACCACTGCGCCGGAAATGCGCGGACGTGTCATGGCGCTTCGAGTGGCCGTCACGCTCGGTGGCACGCCTTTCGGCGCACCGCTCGTCGGCTTCATCGTCGATCACTTCGGGGCACGCTGGGCACTCGGGGTGGGCGTATTGGCGGGGATCTCCGCTGGCGCGGTGGCGTTCCGATACGTCGCGACGGAGCGTCGGCGCACGGCGTGACGACGGCGGCATACCAGGCGTGGCAGTCCGAAGTGTGCGGAGCAGGAAGGGCTCACGGGCGGCAGGGAAGCAATCGCTCCGTGCGCCCGTAGTACGGGTCGTGTCGCGCTGGGAAGAACTGAGCCCCCAACTCGGCGCGAAGGCGCAACGCTTGCAGCAGTCCAACGAAGAATGGGTGGCACGACGACGCGCACGTCAGAGCTACGAGCGGTGGGTGCACGCTTCCATCGCTTCGCTGACGAGCGCTTTGCACACTCGGCTCCAGCTGCGCGCTGACCAGTTGGCGCGAGGCGGCGCTGTGCCGTTTTCGTTGTCGGCGCCGCGAACTGTGACCGTTGGACGACGTCGATGCATCACGACGATCGCGCTGGGACTCAGCTCCAACTGCCTGGATGTCTACGCGCAATGGTTTCCTGGGCGTGCGCCGGTGCTCCACTTCTTGTTGCACAGAACGCGGCGTGGTCGAGCGCAACGCCTGATCTGCGTGCCGGGGGGATGGCTACAAGCCGACTCGGCGGGAAGCGGCGTGGTGGTTCGCCCTTTCGGTGAACCAGCGAACCAGATCTCCGTGGATGATTTGGCGTACCGAGCTTTGCGCTTACTGACACTGGGCTGAGTTCGTGTTTCGTTCTGCGTGCCGGTGGTGCGCCACGCCGCGGACGAACATCGATGGTTGTTGTCGAGACGCGCCGAACCGCGACACGCCGCGTCTCGAGCCTGCAAGTCGGAATGCGAAGGGTTGGGAGACATGCTGCGGATGCGTGGTGTCGGCGCGCGTCCTCGATTGGCATCGTCATCGCCACGGCTAGCAGGGCCAATGATGCAGAGCCGCCTCGGCGCGAGATGATCCACGGGCTGAAAGACCGGGTGAGGTCGTACTCGCCGAGGTGCAAATCGTGCTCGCCGACATGGCGGGATCGCGTTGGTGTCTGCCGGCTACGGTTGCATCAATCGGCCGACGAAAAGCACTTGGCCTGTGGGGTCGTCGACGACCGCGAACAGAAATGGGCGGTCGAGGAAGAACTCGGCTGGTGGTGGCGCGGAAGTCGCGCGAGTGATGAGTGCCGTGGCTGCGGCAGCCTCCGTGCCCTGTTCGTCTACCGCGACGAAGGTGCTGTGGAACGTGTCGCTCACGTACAGATCGCCGGGGGGGCCGGCGATCCCGGACAGATCCGCAACGCCCGATTGGAAGAGCTGTTCGATCCCCATGGCTTGCAGTGCCGACGTCAGTCCGAAATCCGTCTCGAAGCTGAACTTCGGTACCTTGAGCGTCACGCTGTGCCGGCTCAGCCCGCTCCGCACCCCGTCGAAGAAGCCGCGATCGAGGCCGCTCTCGATCTCCGCGAAGCGACCGGCCTCGGGCAAGATGAACAGCATCCGCACCGCCGGAGCGATGTACGGCAGCTCGAGCGCCTGATACCCGTCACCCTCCGTGTACTGCTCGGCGTAGCCGTTCATCATCGAGACCGTGACGTCCCCGCCGGGGGCGTGGAACGGTTCCTCGCGGGTGTTCGAGCTATCGAATTCGTCGAGCCAAGAGCCTTTGAAGTAAATCGTATTGACCAGCACCAGCGCGACGCTCTCGTCGATTGACTTCTCGGGAAGCAGGTCGACGATGCGCTGGTTGGTGTTTTCTTCGACCCAGTCGTTGATCGCCAGCCGTTGCTGCTCCGGTGCGTGGGCGAAGTCGGCGGAGAACATGCCCGCGCCGTAGTGCGTCGCTAGCGTATCGAGGAAGTCAGGCTGGAAATCCACATCTTTGCTACCGAAGGCGCCGTTTACCAAGCGCAGCAACAGATCGCCGGTGGACGCCGGCTCTTCTTCGAAATCACTGCCCACGAGCTCGTCGCCTCGACCTGCCAATGCGGTGTCGGTTCGGTTGAAGGCCTGGTGCAGTGCTTGTGCGGGCAGGTTGAAATGCAAGGCGCTCTGCATCTCGGTGAGCGTTTGTCCGCGGGCGCCAGCAGACTGCATGGCGAGCGCGAGGCGCACGCTGTACGGAGAAATGAACGTGTTGCCAGCATCGCCCGCTTGCGCGGCTGCCTGAGCGTACAGCTCGAAGGCAAAGTCACGGCTGTCGTTGCCGAACTGGATCGTTTCGGACTCTGTTGCCATGGGCGGCGTTTCTCGAGTCAGCGCAGAGCGAACGAGTTCTATGCCGTCGGGCGCACCGGTGTCGTCGACGACGGGATTGCCCGTGTTGGTGGCCGTACACGCTGCCGCCACGAGCGTTGCGAGCACGACGTGAACATTCATCGACTTCATGACTGCGTCTCCTCATCTCGTCCGTTGACCGCCTTCGACAACGGAAACATCTGAAAATTGACCTGCACCACGCGCTCCGGGCACTCGTCCCGCATGAAACGTTCGAGCAAATGGGTGCGAAACGCCTCGAGCTCAGCCTTGAGCTCGTGCAGGCGTGCCTGACTCAGACACAAGGTGAGCCCTGCAATCTCCCGCTCTTCGCGGGGCACGAGGTCGAGCGACTCGGCGGCGCGTACCATCATCGCCCGGTGAAACTGCGCGACATGGTGGCCGAGCGGCCCTTGCGGCGTCTCGACCACGACCTCGGCCTGCGCCAGCCGTCCCGACGCGTCGCGCACCAGCAGCCCGAGCCGCTCGAGCACCTTCAGCGCTCGCGTTGCTTCGCGCGTCGAGATGGGCGGCAAGAGCGCCCCCGCGATCCACGACGGCACTTCACTGAAGTCTTTACGTGCGACCAATTCGTAGATCGCTGGGATGTACCACTGACTGTGATACGCGCTGTGCGCGGCATCGAGCCGATGGCTGGAGCGGAAACGACCGAAGCTTCGCAACTTGCCGTAGTGCAGTTCTCGCTCACGCGCCGTCTTGGCCTGGTTGAACGCGACGAGGGTACAGAAGTAGTGCAACGAATCACCGCGCAGCCCGCAGGTCTCGCCAAAACGCACTGCGAGGTCCGTTCCCAGGTTGCGCTTGCCATCGATCACTAGCTGCAGGTAGTTGAGTGAGCGTAACCCGACCTGTTTGGCGAACTGGGCGTTGGAGTACCCGTCGCGCCCGGCCTGTTTGCGCTCGATGAACGCCGCCAAGAACGCGCGGTAGTCGCGATACGCAAACACATCCACGGGAGCACGACCAGCCACGGCCTGACTGTGCGGCGCCGAGCCGAATCCGTCCAGCTGTTTTTTTCAATTTGTCAGACGGCTTGTCTCTAGTTTTGGACAAATACTAGTCAAATTAGTGAGTTATTTCATGGTGATATGTTCGTTTTGCAGTTTCATTAACATGGGAGTTGTGGATCTTCTGTCACACGATGCGCCACGGGGAAACACTGCAACAGCGGCCGCCAGTGCGCGGACGTTCCCGATGGGACCAGACCAGCGCCCCAGGCTTCATCGGAGGTGGGCGTCACCCCAACAATCGCCACCGCCGGAAATGGGCCGGTGGGACCGTCGCTCGCACTCGATCACGCCGCTCGGGGGACCGACCCGAAACCGGATCGGGGATGGACACTACGACATCCGCGGAATTTTGGAGTGGCCGGTCCTGCGATCCCGGACCGGACCAGTACCCTGCGGCGAACACCGAGCGCGAGGTCAATGCCAACGGTATACAGCTGAATTGCCTACTCGTCGCGGTTCCCAGCGTCCGTCGTCGAGCGTAATGGACTCCCTCGCATGTTCCTCTCGCTTCGCCCGCTGTTGGTGCGGGCCACCATCGGTGCGCTCGTCACGGCACCCTGTGCCTGTCAATCCGACCAAACCCCGGCAAACGATGATCCACGTGTGACAGCGTCTCCACCGGATGCGTCTTCCACATCCGACCAGGGTTGGAATGCGGTGTTCGAGGACCTCGATGCTCCACTGCTCTCGGTATGGGGGCCGTCGGGCGATCGGGCCTTCTTCGTCGGAGAGCACGGTCTAGTGATCGAGCGTGATGGGAACGATTGGCTGCGGTGGGATGTGCCAACCGAGGAATCTCTGTGGTGGGTGTGGGGGCGCTCGCCTCGAGATGTGTATGCTGGCGGCGAGAGTGGAACGGTGTTGCACCTGGATGGCGATCGGTGGCGGTCACTCGACGCTGGCCTCGAGCCCGACGAAACCGTCTGGGGGATCTGGGGCAGTGGCGAGGTGGTATGGCTCGTGGGGGGCCGAGCGCGCACCAACGGTCCCGGTTTCGTCGTTCGCGGAGATGCCGACGGTTGGGTTCGGCTGAGCAATGGCACACTTCCAAATCTCTACAAGGTGTGGGGAAGAACCGCGGAGGAGGTGTACGTCGTCGGAGCGAAGAGTTCGCTGTACGCGCTGACTGACAATAGGTTGCAGGAGGTGAACTTAGGCGGAGCAGGCGAGAGTCCGGAGCCACTGTTCACCGTTTCTGGCAATGCTGACGGTTCGGTGTTTGCTGTGGGTGGCGCCGCGCACGCCCTCGCGTTCGAGCTCGGGGCAGCCGGCTTCGCTGCAGTCCCCTTCGAGACATCAGGGCTCAACGGCGTGTCGGTCAGCGATGCGGGTGACGTCGTCGTGGTTGGCCTGTTTGGGGCGATTCGGGAACGGATTGGGCGCGATTGGCTCGAACACGATCTGTTCATCAACCGTCACTATCACGCGGCGATGGCGCTTGACGACGGCGCTTACGCGGTGGGGGGCGACTTGCTCGTCAGTGGTGATGAGCGTCGGGGTCTAATCGTCGCACGCGGCCAAGCTCGCCCGGATGCAAATCCGGTACTGCAAACGCGCGAGGCGACGAAGGCTGAGGACGCGGGCACCAACTTCGTCTCCGCCCCGGACGCCGCTGGATCTTCGTCGACCGCGACGCAACCGGAGCCTCGTTCTCCGGACGCGGGTTCTGCTCAGCCGCCAGTGCCGCATCCCGATGCGGCGAGCCCCACGCCCGTAGCAACGAGCGTTGGTGACGACGCCGGGCGAGTGAGCCGCGACGCGGGATACGTCATGGACGCAGGCAGCACCCCGGCCGTCGATGCCGCCGTCGTCGAGGTTCCAGAGGCTGGAAGCCTGTTGCCCGCGGCGGGAGAAACGTGCACCGACGACGTCGGGTGTCAAGGCGGCTTGGAGTGTTGGTTCTTCGAAGGCGACTTGCAGGCGCGTTGCGTAGCGCGCTGCAGCGATGCCAGTGACTGCTCACTCGAGTATGGCGACAACCCGACGTGTTCACCACCCGGCTGTCAGACCACCGTGGCCGTATGCCAGCGGGACGAGTGGACGGGCTGTTTCTGAATCCGCCGCTTCGACCAAGCTGAGATCGTTGTCGCAGTTGCAGACCCAATCGAACAGAACGCCTGAGCAGGCGGTGGCCCGGAACCCGCCGTGTCGGACCGGATTCCTTCGCAGTGACGGTGCGTAACGGCGCCTGGCAGTGGAACTGCTGCCCGAATTGCCGGCGCTTCCCTCGCATCCCCGTGCCGTTGGGCGTACCCTACGCTCGCGATGCGCTGGACGCCGATTGTTTCTGGACCCTTGCTGCTGTCAGCGGCGTGCGCTGGTGGTGCCGATTCGTCGGTGAGCGCTTCCATGGTTGACATCGTGGAGCCCAGTTCGGCGCCGATGCCTTCGACGTTGCCCCATGCGGATGGGGATGAGCCGCGGGGCGTCCCGGGGGTGAGCGGCGAAGCCATGCCCGCCGCCGTCGATGCCGACCCGCGGAGCGTCGGGGTTGCGGCAATCGGTGCGGGAGATCCAAGTGTTAACCCGGTAGCACCAGATTCGTCGGGGGCGGACGTCGACTCGGATCCGAATGGGGTTCAGTCCGAGCCCGACCCTCCAACGGTCTCGCCCGACCCCAGCGTGGATCCGGGCGAGACTGAACCGGGCCCGAACTCGCCAAGCTTGCCCGACCCCGAGCCAGACCCGATCGGCGACGAAGTCGAGACGGAGACTGGCCCTCAGATCGACGGCGGGCTTGAAACCCCGCTGAGTTTCGCCGCGGACATCTGGCCATTGTGGAGCGCTGACCGCGATCCTGTGTTCGTGTACCGCGGCATGGGGAGCTACACCGGCTGCGCTGACGAAACCGCCCCTTGTCACGGGGCGGCCAATCCCGGCGCGCTCCTGAGCATGGTCGACATCGAGACGGCCTACGCCCAGATGATGGACACCGAATCGACGTCGGGGATTTGCGAGGGCACCCAACGAGTCGCGGTGGGTGATCCGGACCGCAGTTGTCTCGTGCTGTTCTACGAGGGCCGGCTGGGGCCGCAAGATCTCGACTGGGTCGACGACGCTGAAATCGAACTGATGCGCGAGTGGATCCGGCAGGGTGCACTGCCGTAGCTGTCAGTTCTCAGCACCGTCTCGAGTTTGCTGCCAGGCCGCCCGCGCATCCAGACGCCCTTCGATGATCTCGACGAGTGGGTCGAGTAGTGCGTTCAACGCGACCACGACTTCACGGAGTGCGTTCTGCACGAGCCGCTGGGACAGTTCCGTTCCGCCGAAGCTCAGGCCACCGCGAAACTGAATCCAGCCGCCGTCGAGATCGACGTCGAGGCTACCGTAGGATGTCGAGTAGTTCATCCTCAGCGCGAACTCAGCAACCTCGTGGAGGCGCTCTTCTGGAACGGCCTGGGACAGGATGGCTGTCGTCACCAGAAGATTGCTGTTGGCAACCACGCGCGCGGTGCACCCCATGACCGCGGCGCCCTCGTGGCGAGCTACCACCGCGCGCACCTGGTCGGTTGCT
>QJWJ01000504.1 GCA_003235365.1 Deltaproteobacteria bacterium | reverse complement strand
CTGCGAGAGCTGGAAGAGACAGGGATTGCACCCACTCCACGTCCTGTCGGCAATGGCGGCCGGGACGGCTGCTAGGGTCCGCACCATCTGGGATGGGTACGAACTCCACGTGTTGATCAGAATGCCTGATGGGTCTGAAGAGGACCCGTCTGAAAGGTTGGGTGCGGAATGAACCGCAAGAAAGTGTTTTTCGTTGGACTGTTGGGCCTAGGTGTGACGGCTCTGCTCATGAGTCAGAGCAGGGAGGCGGACGCCGCTCCCGCTCCTGAGCCCGACCTGCCCCCCCCGGACGAAGAGGATGAGGCGGAGCTAGAAGTCGTCTTGGGTGACCTAGAAGAGGTATCTCCAGGGTTACCGGGTGTGGACGACATTGCGGACCAGCCCGTTGTGGTCGCGCCGTTGCCTGACGGTGTGGACGCTATCGAGGACGCTCAGGACGTGCTGGACGATGTGCTGGAAAAGGCCAAAGGCCGCGTTGTGGTCGATGACGGTGACGCAGTGAGCCCGGGGCTGGACCTGCCGGATGAAGCGCCCGACTCGGTGCTCGATGACCTGCCCCTTCCACCCGTGCCAATAGACGGCCTCGAACCGCCTGAACTGGATACCGGTGAAGAAGTTGAGTTGCCCGACCCGGACCCGCTGGCGCCAGAAACCGCAGAGCTGATCAGAGTGCTGCTAGGGAAGGAAGCGCGCGTAGACTGGAAAGCGAAAGAGCCGGTCGTGACAGCATGGCAGCGTAAGCGTGGCCTGACTGCCGATGGCATGTTCGGGCCCGGCTCAGCGCTGGCGCTGGCCCAAGAAACGGGCTTGCTGCCTATCGTGCGGTTCTGGCCGCGTGCGGCCGTCCAATCGCGGGCAGTGCCGGATTACCAGCGTGCCGTGGTCGAAGTCGCTGCGACCGCGGAGCAACCGCGTAGGGCGCACCTCATGGCTGCGGCCGAACGAGAACAGGGACAAGGATTCGGCACGCCGCCGAAACCGATTACGACTCGGGTGGTGCTATGAACGGCTTGGGTCAACACATCGCGCAGCTCGGGTGGAGCTGGACGAAAACGCACGCGTTGGTTGCGCTTGCGTACAACGGTCAGGTCTACCGTGTCGCGGTGCCGGTGCAGAGAGTGAACAACGCTTTTGCTTCGGAGCTGAAAAGCGTTGGCTGCCCGTTGGCAACGTGTGGTGTGGGTGCGCCGTTGACCGTGGGGGGCTTCTTCAAGAAGCTCAAACGCGCAGTGCGCAAGGCCAGTCAGAAAGTGCGCAAAGCGATTCCGAAAGGTATCCGCAAGGCGGCCAAGCGTGTCTGGCGAGCGGCCTCGAAGGTCGTGCAAAAGGCGCTGAAAATCACGCGGTCGCTCGTGCAGAGCCCGATACTCAAAGGGTTGTTGATCGCAGCAAGCGCGATTCCGGGTGCGGCCGTGGTTACCGCTCCTGCGTTGGTAGCAGTGCAGGCAGCCGACTCGATTGACCGGGCGGTTAGCAAAGGTGAGAAGGCAGCCAAGGCTATCTCGAACGGCGTCAAGTCGGCGAAGCTGCTAGCTGAGAAGCGAGCGGGTCAGAAGGCTATCGACCAACTGCGAAAACTGAGTCAACGCGCGCAACGGGGCGACCGTCGAGCCGCTGAGACTGTTTCGGCGTTCCGCCAAAAGCTCAACTGATGACCCTGCCGACCCAAGTCCTGCCGAGCCAGCTCCCTCCCAACGCGTGGGGTTTTCAGACGGTCCAAACCTGGGAGCCGGGGGACTCGCGTCGTAAGACGCTGTTGACCCTAGAGCAGTGCGTGAGCGCGATTCCCGAGCCGTTGCCGACCGGTGGGGCTTGGCCAAACGGAGCGTGGCGAATCGTGGTCGTGGCCGACTCGGTCAATGTCGGTGCTTACCTCGATATCGAGTGGAGCACGGGCAACGACTCTCGCAGGCTGAGAGACGTGTTGACGCCATTTGTTGCGTGCGTCCCTGGCTTCGCTCGCATCAGTGCGCGTCCGACTGGGGTCGTGGCGGGTGGACCGCTGAACGTTTTGGCGACGGTAACCCAGGACAGTTCGTCGGACCACAATCGGGTGCACACGGTGCACTCGGATGTGGGGGCGCTACCTCAGTCGACTGTACGCATCACCGCGCTTTCTGCTGCGACGTACACGCCGTTTGGTGCACTCGTTGCGATACCTCTAGCAGCAGGGGCGACCGCAGACGTCGCTGGGCGGGTGAACCTCGTGACCGGGAGCGTCGTGGCTTGGCACGCAATCTGACGCCAACCGAACGTGACCAGATGTTCGGGCCTGTCATCGTGGACCGAATTGAGGGGCGCGACACGATTGTGTATCAGGACCCACCTGGTGTGCCGCCGCAGGAGTCGGTGCAGTTTGGTCCGCACACTGTGCGTGTGCATCAGCTGGCCGCACCGTCGTTGCGCGCAGTCGCAGCGGAGATGGTGCGGGATGGTGTCGTTGATGCGGTTGAAACCATTGGCGGGTTTCGGCCGACGATGACTCGCACGGCTGGTGGTGGCAACACTGACTCGGTTTCGGCGCATGCGTACGGCGCGGCAGTGGATGTCAACGCTGCCAGTAATCCGCAGGGGTCAGAGCCGACACCGGAGATGGCAGAGCTGGCGGCTTACTTTGAGCCGCATGGCTGGTTTTGGGGTGCTCGGTTCACAACGCCGGACCCGCACCACTTCGCGTTCCAGGGTAACGACCCGTTGTTGCGGGTCGAAACCGGCGGAGACGGGTTGCTGTGTCCGGTGAATGCGGATGTGTTCCGTCGCGACCACCGTATCCGGTTGTTCCCAGGTCGCATTCAGCGGTGGGTCATGGCGGTGCGAGCTGGACCGCAGGCGGAATTCGACGCACTTCAGGACCACTTGATCACGGTCTTTCGTCGGTGGCACGAGTTGATTCCGGGCAAGTACGGCGAACCGCTGTTGTTGCCCGACGTGTCTCGTGAGCAACTCGCAATCCCGCGCCTCATAGCGACTCGCGCACCGCAGCTCACCTGCGTGGTGGAATGGCCGTACGCCGGCACTGCGACCGAGATGGGGGTGCCAACGTTCGTCTTGCGCCGGCGCGACCGCATCGACCCTGTCTGCCCGGTCGAGCCCGTGGATGACTACCCGATTGCAGCGCTGGACCCAGGGCCAGCCGTCAACGCGATCGAGTTTCCGCAACTGCCCCCTCCCTCGCGAATAGATGAGGACCCGCTGGACGCGGGTTTGCCGCCAGTGGACGTCGAAAAAGCGCGCAAGGCCGTCCGTGGGGCGGTGTCGACCGCTACCATCGTGGGCGTTGGCCTGCTAGCCTGGGGTCTCTATGGCTTTTTCCGAGACCTGTCGAAAGAAAGGTAGCAAGTAGGTGGACCTAACCCGGTGGGCCGAGCGAGCGCTGCGCGAAGTGTCCGAAGAGGGCGATTGCGTGGAGCGCATCCGTCTCCTGTCGACTGACGGCGCAGCGTGGGAGACCTGGACGCGCCCATTTTCTCAACCCGAGCAATGGGTCGAGGACGCCGAACGCGTCGTCAATGATCTGGTTCAGGATTGGCCAGCGGTCGATATACAACTGCTGTTCGTGGCGGAAAACCGCGCCGGGCTGGTCGTGTCACAGTGCACCAAGCGAACACGCGGCCGTCAGAAAGGAGCGCAGAACGGTGTCTTTGGTGGCCCGTCGAACGCGCTCGCTGAGTCGATGGCCTCGCAGGCTAGGACGACTGAGCGCATCCTGGCGACGGCAAACACGCAACTGGATGTCTTGCAGGCAACGATTACCGCGCTGCAAAACCAAAATATCGCGCTGATGGCAGAGAATGCGCGCTTGCATACCGAGCTGAACAACGCGCGGCCAGTCATCGACCCCGAGTTGGTGTCCGGCGTGCGGGATATGATGCCTGTGCTTTTGCAGGCTTTCATCGACCGGAACGGAAAAGGTTGAACCGGCGTGTGACCGGTGAACGGAAGGAAAGAAACGATGCCCAGAGATACTCTCAGAATCCCGAACAGTGGTGCGCCGGTGAAGAACAGTTTGGGCGGTAACGCGGTGCCCGGAGATGGGATGCAGCTGCGTTTGGCGGAAAACCAATCGTCGCAGGATGTGATCATGGTGACGACGGGCTTCGCGCCCGTCCTCGATACGCAGGCGACGCCAATCGTTGTCACGTTGCCCAGTCCGAGCCCGCTGCGTCGCTATAAGGTCAACTGTCACTTCGAACTCGAAAACTCGTCAGCCGACACCAGTGGCGACGCACTGGTGGGACTGGAAGTCTCGTACGACGGGGGGAGCACGTGGGACTCGATTCGACTCGCACAGAACGAGCATTCGATGCCTTTCGGCGTTGACCGGCTCGTGGGCATCGACCTGGTCATGACGCCAGGCGAGGACCTGAAGGTCCCGGTGCCGGCGAACGCACCGTCAATGTCAGTGCGTGCCGTCGTGGCTGCTGATGCGGACGGCTTGATGCGCACCACACACGGGGGTAACCAGGGCACCTTTTGGTTGAGCTTGGCCGAGCTGCTGTGATGATCAACCCCACTCCGGTCGGTGCCGGGCTGTCCCATGTGGCGGTCGCGGTCGTGTCGCACCGGGGGGTTGCTACGCGCACCACCGCGTTGCTTTCGCAGCTGCAGGGCGCTGGTGCGCGTGTGTTGGTGCGCGACGGTATGTCGGACCTGTCGCTGGCGCGAAACCTCACTATGACTGAGGTGTGCGCGGTGGTGCGTAAGGAAGGCCAACGCGTCGTGTTGCTGGTGGACGATGATATGGTGTGGGACATCGGGACGGTCGAGCGGCTGTGCCGGACCTTCGATGATCAGCAGTTGAAGGCGCGATCTGCTGTCTACGCGACTGGCGACAGTAGGGTCGCTGCTACGCGGATAGCGGTGCAGCCTGATGTCTGGCTTACGGGTCTCGGGTTGTTCGCGGTTGACGCTGAGTCTCTGCTGACACTGGGGGCCAGGCTGGGCGCGGTGCGAGGCCCGCACGGCAAGCCCGTCGTGCCGTTCTGTGTCGCGGGTCCCTACAATGGGCGGTGGGTGAGCGAGGACTACTGCCTAGGCCTGAGGTTGGGCGGCGTGCAGCTGGACCACACTTGCCCAGCGGGCCACATCAAGCCCGTGCCTCTATGGCCTGATGAGGACACGCTGGCGCGTATCGGTGCGGGCCTCGCGCTACCAAAGACGGAGCAGGAGCATGGCGAAGATTAGAAGCGGCACGTCCGGGAAGTTCGTCAAAGGTACATCGCCCGGTCAGGTGCTCGTGTGGAACGGGACCGAGTGGATACCGGGCGACGCTGGCGGTGGTGACCTTGCGGGCGACGCGGTCGGTCCGGTGGGTGATAACCGGGTGCGGCGCCTGTCGGACGGTAGCAGTGGTGGGAGTGAGATTCCCATCGCATCCCTGGCTGATGACACCGAGCTGCGGCCGCTGGTCGTCGAGCAAGGTGTCGGCATCCGTTCGGCGTCGCTCGCTGAAGTCGGTGCTGCTTACGACTACGTGTTATCCTCGAGGACTGACCTTGTTGCGGTTGTTGCTCCGGTCGGTGGGGTTTTCGAGTTACCTAGCGGCTCCTACTTTCTTCGGTCCGACGTGACGTTGTTGCCTGGTGAGTCGCTCAACGTTGCGAACGGCGTGGAGCTCAGTATGACTGGGTCACCCGGTGTGGTGCTGTTGGTTGATCCGACGGGTGGCACTGGTATCGCCATGGTGGTCGAGTCTGGTGCGACGGTCGACTTGCGTGGCGTGGAGTTGACCGGTGACGGAGATGCGAATCTGGCACTGGAAGTCACTGGCGACGTGACTGTGCGTGGCGGGGTGATTCGTGGGTCCGGGTTGTCGACGGAAGCGGTCAGTGTGGTCGGTGGTACCCTACGCGCGGTGCAGGCTGAGATTCGCGCCGGCGCCTCGACAACGACAATGCTGGTGTCGGGTGGCCAAACCTGGTTGACGCAGTGTCAGGTCTTGGGTGGGCAGTTACTCGGTATCAGTCAGACGGGTGGTGAGCTTCGTGTTACCGACTGCGTGGTAATCGGTGGCACGCAAGAGGCGTACGCGGCAACTGGGGGTGCGGTCATGTTGTCGCGCTTTCGTGGGTGCTACCTCGAAAGCGGAGATACGAATCAGGCTGTGGAGCTCAACGCGTCGCAGGCCGATGTGCAGTTTGATGATTGTGAGGTTGTCGCGGTCTCAGCTACGCAGGCGTGTTTGCGTGTGACCGGCGCGACGGCGCGTGTGGTCGTGCGAGGCGGCTTGATGCGTTCGACGCATGGTGCCGTGGGGCCGGGCGTCAATGTGGCCGGCAATATCACCCAGGAGCTGTTGGTGCTTGGACTCCGTGGGAGGGCGCTATCGGTGCTCGTGTCTCGCACCAGCGGCACGACGAGCCGCGCGACTGTTGCCCAGTGTGATACCGATTCGACGGTTCCTGTCGGGGTGGACTGGGCCAGTGGCGCGGTGCCCACCAATGGTCTGGTCGAGTTGGGGTGCTCGTTCAATACGGCCACGCCGTTCACTGGTCACACACACTTGTCAACGCGGGTAAACCGTAAGGCGTGCACCAACAACGGGGGGCTCACGTCCGAAACGCCGATTGTGTAGGGAGTCCAATGAAAAAGAGCAAGCGGGTCGAAAAGGCAATGGTCGAGTTGAAGCGCGTAGCCGCTGAGCAGCGAAAACTCGATACGCGTCGGATGCGCGCCGAGAAGGTTATCGTCGCAGAGCAACAGCGTATGGCCGTCGCGCTGGCGAAGTGTGGTGGGGCGAAGAAAAAGAAAAAGCGCAAGCGGAAAGCGGCGAAGAAAACGCGCGCGACGCGACGCGCAAAGCGCTAAGCTTCGACAGTGGAACTGTTGCAGCAACTCTCGAACGGGGAACAAGTCACGCTGTTCTTGGCAGGAGCCTTGACGGCGCTTTGGTTGGTGGAACGGGTAAAGAAAGGCAAGTAGAATGCGTAACGATTGGGTGACTGTGGTGGGTTTGCTCGCGGTGGCCGCGTGGGTGTCGTTTGGGGTGCTGGTGTCTGGATGCACTGCCCCCGAGCTGCCCCCGCGAGTCGCATCGGTGCGTTTGGTTGCGCATGCCCAGGGGCACGAGTCGGGTATCGTTGGCAGCTGCGACCTTGGGCCGGACGGGTATGATCTGACCGTCTATCTGCCGGACGTGCCGCTCGATAGGCGCGCGTTGGTACAGGCGTGGAGTGCACTGGATACGTTGGCAGACCAGTGCGGCGGGTTGATGCTCCAACCTGTCAGGGAGTGGCCGAGCCCGGGCCCGGCGCCGGGCCCATCAAGCGAGCCCACGACAGTCGCGCCAACCTCCGACGCGGGCGATCTGCATCCCCCTCAATAGCCCTTCTCGCCCCGGCGAGCGACAACGCCCGGCCCGTCGAGAAAACGGGGCCGGGCGTTTCTGCGTTCTACCTACCGTGCGCGGTCAGTATCGCGGTCTGCACAGCAACGCATGCGTCGAGCCAGTCGCGCACGCCGTGGGTAACCAGCAGCACGGAAGCGCGCAGCGCTGAGCAGAGCGGGCAAACGCGCGGCGTGTGACTCACTGCCACGCCGCAATAGACGCAGCCGGGCGGTTCCACCTCGGGGATGCGCACTCCCATGCGCTCACATGCCATGCGGTCGGCCACGACGCGTAGTTCGGTGCAGCACCGCTCTGACTTGTGCGCAGCTGCTGCGAGTCCGAGGCATGGCGCGCATAGGCGTTTGCCGTATCCGGTGCAATCGGCGCGGCGTAAACCGCAGGCGGCGCAAGGGGTCATGGCAGCTCTCCTCGCGGCCACACCTTGTCGATGGCGCGTTTCGCGGCGTTCACACTGGGCCAGTACATGGCTTCCCGCCCGCGCTTGACCCACGTCCCGTCGGGCAATCGCACCCGGAAAGCCGTGGCTTGCGCATAGGCGGGAACCAGCCCGTTGGGTGTCTCGCGCAGCCCGTGTACCTGCACCCCGTCATCGCTGATAGCGAAGCAACTGCCGGTTTCGCCGGGGGTCCACGCGCGCTTCATGACTGCACTGCTCCGCTGGCGAGCTTGTGCCCCCATTGGTCGTACAGCCCCCATGCTCCGTCGCATCCCGGGAATAGATGTAGTTGACTCAGTGCCAACGCCGGGGCGCAGTCGGTGCAGCATGCCCCCTCGACACTCAGTCGCAGCGTTTGCGCGGGCTTTGCGCGGTGGGTGTACACCAGGAGGACTCGCGGTTGGTTGACGCACTTGGCGTCGCATAGTTGGCAGCGCTCAATCATTGATTGACTCCTGCGGGGCTCGCATCGCTCGCACTTCGCGAGCCGCTTTGCTGACGGTCTCGCGCAGCTTGGTGAGTTGCAGACTGTCGGCTGCACTGTGTGTGTGGACTACTCCGATTCCTAGGTCCCATCGGATGCCCCTCGTGGTCGCGCGCAGTGTGAGCGTTACTGTGGCGCTGCTACATCGGCGGGCGATGTCGGCAAGCGCTAACAGCAGTGGATCGTCGGGTGCAATGCATGGGTCGTGTGGTGTGTCAAGCGGTGTGGTCAAGCTAACCTCGTGGGTTCGGGTTACGGGCCAGCGCGCGCGCGCGTTGCTGGGCCCACGGGAGTGTTACGGCGCGCGCGGCATCGCGCCCCACCCCAAAACAGGGGGTAACGCGGATTCGCACGGAAGCACCTCGAGGCGAGAGGCCGATTCGTGCGATTCGGGGCAACTCCCTGAACTGCAGCACACTGGACAGATTGCGCATTGCGCCCCGGAATAGGGCGGGGCACGGTCGAATGCGTTGATCAAGCCGCTTGGCAATACGCAAGCTTTCCGTCCGCCCGCGGGGCGCGAAGCTAGGGGCGCAGCAGCCAGCCGTGCACGGCTGGCCTTCGGACTTCGTCCGCTACAGCGGACGCGCGTCCGGCAATGCCGGACGGTTCGGACCGCTCCGTCCGTTCAGTTGGTGGGGCGAGTTGACTCGCAGGGGCGTGGCAGCTTGGTCATTCGGGGCGTGTCGACCTGCGGCTCGGTGCACTCGTGCCCAATGTGCGCCGCTCCCATCCTGACTCGGAGAGCGGAAGAATTGACCGCTGCACTGGATGCAGCGCAGCGGGAGCGCGTCTTGTTCGTCACGTTCACCCTGCGGCACCATGCTGGCTTGCCGCTGCGTCTGAGTCGCGTGCTGTTGGCGCGCGCGTACAGTGAGCTAAAAGCGGGACGCAGCGGCGCAGCACTGAAAGAGGCGCTGAGCTATCAGGGCGACGTCCGGGCTGCGGAGCAGACTTGGGGCTCGAATGGTTGGCATCCGCACTTGCACTGCTTGTGGTTTTTGGCGGGCGTGCCCGATGACTCAGCGCGGGGTGTGTTGGCGGACGCATGGCGCGATGCGGTCGCGCTGGTATTTCGTCAGTTCGAGGGGCTGGCGCGGTTAGAGCCGACGGATGACCCGGAGGTGGCCGCGAAGATTCGCAGGCTCGCTGGTGCGCGCTATGCCGGCGCCAAGGGCATGCGATTGTTGGTCGGCGACCTGCGTAAGCTTGGCCCGCTGAGCGCGTTGATGCCGGACCACGAGCATGGTTGCCATGTGGAGCGCGTGCAGAATGGGGCAGCCGCGCGCTACCTCGCGAAGCTCGGACTGGAGTGCTCAGGGATTACGCAGAAGTCCGCCAAGCCCGGACACTATACGTCGTGGCAGATTGCTCAGTGTGCGGCGCGGGGAGAGCGGTGGGCGAAGCGTCTGTGGAGTGAGCACCAATCAGCGATGCTGGGCGCAAGGCAGCTGACTTGGTCGCGCGGGATTCGTGCATTGCTCGGGCTCGCACCTGAGCGCCCGGACGAAACCCTGGCTGCCGAGACTGAGTCCGTGAACGCTACGGAGATGGTGCTCGCTGAGATACCAGCGGAGCAATGGGACGGTCGAGCATGGGGGGCAAAGCAGTTGCTTGTCGCTGAGTTGCACGACTCATATGCACGCGGTGAGCTACCGCTGTACGCTAGCGCTCGTGCGGGTCCTGTGTGCAGGGCCGGACCCGAACCCGAATACGCTCCGGTGTGGTGGTCGGAGCTGGGCAGGCGCGTGCGCGGTCTCGCGTGGGGTGCAGCTCACACGCGCACCCCTGAGCAGCAGCAGTCAGCCGATGGGTGGTCGCGTCTGTCCAGGGTTGACCGTGAGTTGTACCTAGAAGACGTACGTCAGACGTTGTGCCTGGACGTCTTTGCTCACTGCGACGGAATCGACCCGGCTCAGTGGAGTTCATCGGCGCACGCGTAAAGCACGCACACGAGCACCAGCGTGGTGGCTATCGCCAGCACAGCGGCCGGTGACAGCCACACGCCGTAAACGTTCACTTGATGGGCTCCACGCAAAACGTCATACCCTTGATAAGCGTGGCGGGTACACACGGCAGTGCCACGCCGTTGACTGTGAGTCGGTGTCCGTCCGGGAGTGAATTGAATCGCATGACGCCAGGCGCGGTGTACCGACGGCCGACTTCCACCTTGACGGTCAGCCCGAACTGACCGACTTGCGCGAGCACCTTGTTCATCAGACGCCCTTCAGTTCCGACGCGATCAGGCGACGTAGCGCTAGCCTCACGACGTGGGAGAGTGTTACGGTCTTGCCGTTCTGACTGAGCTGAACGCTGAGCTCGCGCGCTTGGTGTCGCAGCAGGTCCGGCATCCAGACTTGTACCATCACGCTCGGCCTCGCGCCGGCGCGAGCGTGAGTGTCGATGACTTCGGGCGGTGGGTCAGTGACCCAGGGTGTGGCTCTCGGCATACTGCTTAGAAGTATAATCCGGCTGCCCCCGCGGGTCGAGCGATTGCGTTGCGCCCGAATCCGCGCCGCAATGGCTGCATGAAGCACGGATTGCAAGCTCTCAGCCGCCTTGACCGGCGTGTGGCCAAGAGTGAGATCGGAAAAAGAGTGCGGACGGTGCAGGAGCGCCATGCCGCACAGCAGCTGGTCAACACGGGGCTTGGCTTCGCTGCGTCCGTAGGCGCAGCCGTGGTCGACCACAAGCTAGCCAAGGGGGGCGACGACGTCGCTCGACTTGGCTCGGAAGACTCGCGATTCAGGCCCCCGGTGAACGCGGTAGTCGCGTTGGCTGCGGTGGGCCTCGCGGTCCTGGCCTCGGGTAAGGCGAGTACTCGCAAGTACGCCGGGTCGGCCCTGGCGGTCGCGTTGGGTACCGGTGGCCCGGTCGCCTACAACCTCACGCGGGACAAGCTATCGGAGTCCTGAGCGCCGGGATGGTAACGGGTAAACGAAAAACTTCAGAGCAGGAAGCAAAAGACAATGGATGATTTTGAAAGAGCAATCAACGCGGAGCGTGGTGGTGTGGGTGCAGTGCGAATTCGCCGGGGCGCCGGGGTAGCAATTCGCGGCAACCGAATGCGAGCGGGTGCACCGGTTGAAATGGTGCAGTCATTCGACGAACAGCCGGTGCAGATCAGCCCGGAAAAGTTCGTTGCTGCGGACCGAAGCTACTTCGGCATCGGTTACAACCCGGCCTTGACCACGGCGGGTGGTAACTTGGTGGCAGCAGGCGCAGACCGTACGAAGATCAATTTTCTCCCCGAGCGACCAATCGAGCCGATGCGTTGGATTATGCCCAGTACCATCACCGGGTTGTTCATCAATCAAATCAAAATCAACGGCACCGACCTGTTGCCGTCGGACCTTGGCGTGCCGTGTGAGCTGTTTTCGGAGGTGTCGACGGCTCCCGACATCGACTGGATTACCATCAACACAACGCCCGGCGTGCAGTTCTACGTTTCGAACCCGACTGGTGAAGCGTTGTTGTTCACCGGCGCTTTTGCTGGCACGCAAGCGCGCAGCTGAGCCGGCGGGTTGGGATGCTGATTCGAACCGCGTTCCCCGAGGAACTTGGGCCAGGCTATCTGTCCTGGTACGTCAAGTGTTACCTTCAGGGGAGCGCGGTCGGCATCTACCCTGCGTTTCTCTGGCGCTGGCGTCTGCCACCCCTGTATCAGGCCGGCGTGCAGTGGCAGCTCGAACCGCAGCACGGTAGCGGAGTCGAGGAATTCGCTCTGCCGACAACCGTGTACAGGCGCGGTTGGGGCGACTGCGACGACCTGGTTGTTTGGTACCTCTGCGAGAGCTGGAAGAGACAGGGATTGCACCCACTCCACGTCCTGTCGGCAATGGCGGCCGGGACGGCTGCTAGGGTCCGCACCATCTGGGATGGGTACGAACTCCACGTGTTGATCAGAATGCCTGATGGGTCTGAAGAGGA
>QJWJ01000411.1 GCA_003235365.1 Deltaproteobacteria bacterium | reverse complement strand
TACTGCTGTCTGCGACGCGCTAGCCACTGGTCGTCACAAGGCAGCACGCCGTGCGCTCCGCTGTCTTTGGCGTGCTGCAAGTGGCCGCGCAAGGCCTGCGCAATCCACTGCAGTTCGTCGTGCGCCCAATCATCCATGTCGACCGTCCGCCAATTTAACAGACTGCACGAGGAAGCTGGTCGGCAAATCTGGCGCCGCCGGTGGGGAAAACTGCCCGACTCTAGGCCGGGGGAGTTGGTGCGAGCGTCTCAGAAGCCGACGAGGTAGCCGCCGGTGGGCTGGATCACGAACCCCGACTCGGGCAGCATGATCCGTGCGTTGAGCTCCACGCTCGGGCCGTGCCCACCGAGGTTGTAGAACACGCCCAATCCACCGGTGATGAAGGCTTTGCCCAGGCTCTTGTAGGCAGTGACTTCGACGGGGCAATACAGAGCGCCGGGGCACTTCTCGTTGTAGGTGGGGGAGTTGTCGGGCTGTAGCTCGTTGACGTAGATTTTCTTCTGCGCGTCGACCTGGCCGATGCCCGCGCCCAGCAAGCCAAAAAGTCGTAGCCCTGGTCCGTTGCCGCTGAACCAGTACTTCGCGCGCGCTTCGAGGTGCAACAGATCGACGAAGCCGCTGTCTGGTTTGCCGCGCAGCGCAATCCCGAGGCGTCCTTCCGCTCCGAAGTTCTCGGACAACATGCGCTCGAAAGTCGCCAGGATGCGGATGGTGCTCGGCGAGATCGTCGATGGGATCTGGCCTGACTGCAGCGGGTCGTAGTTCGGGTTGGGATTACCGGCAGCATCCAACGGATTGTGAACGGTGCTTGGCGTCGTGGTCTGCGTCTGCTGCATGGTGACTGGATCCACGCCCCCGTACACGAAGCTCGCGACCCCATAGGGCTTGTCGTCCAAGTAGCAACTGTACTTGCTGCCGGTATCGGGATTGCACACGCCGCCGGTCGCGGAAATCTGAGCCAGGTCGAAGCCGATCTGTAAACCCACGAGGTTTGTCGGCCCGGGGCCACTCGGCGAGGAGCTGCTGGCCCCTTCGTATTGGCAGAGGAAGTCCACGCATGTGCCGCCTGTGCAATCCGCATCGGTTTCGCACGAGGGCGGCGACTGGCAGGTCCCGTCGATGCAAGCGAGATCGGACTGACAGGTGCTGTTGTCTTCACACGAGTCGCCCCAGCCACCGCCGCCCGAGGCGGAACTCCCGCCGGTGTCCGGACAGGCGGGCGTGCCGCGCATGTCTTCAGGGCACTCAGCGAGGTCGACACAGCGATCGGGGGGCTCTTTGCCTGGATGCGATGGCGGTGCTTCAGCGCTCGTCTCCACGAGCTCGATCTGCTGAGGGGCGTCCTCGGAGCCGTAGCTGTCGATCGGCCGACCCTGCCCGGAAACTGCAACGGCGTACCAGCTGAACGTCCCCTGGATGCCAGTGGCCGAGCACGGCACTTGTGCGAGCCAGCCATCGCCGGATTTGCCCATGTTGGCCTGTCCCCAGCGCGACGCTCCGAACTCCTTGTAGTAGACCGTGACCCGAGCAGCGGGTTGATCCGTCGTGCACGACATCGGGATTGGGCGCCGGGTCTCGACCTCGACGACGTCGGGAGTACACACCATGCCAGCTCCGCTGGGTGGCCCTGCGATGTCGACGGGTTCGTCGCTGGGCATCTCGCCGCTCGCTGCGCCTCCGCTCGCCTCCTCGAACAGGTCGCGAACCTCGTCGGTCGCGAGATCGACGTCCAGCTTCACGTTCGGGTCGAGAGCAAGCGCTTCGGCGAATGCCGCCGACGCGCCGTCGAAGTTCTGCGTACCCGCACCGCGTACGATGCCGATGTACATCCAAGCCCGAGCCATCACCGCCGGTGAGCACCGATCGCCGCACGCTTTGAGCGTGCCTTTCAGTAGCCCTTCGGCTTTCTCGAAGTTGGTCGACAAGTAGTGGACGTTGATTGCCTCGTCGATCTTGGCGTTGGCGGACTTGTCCAGCGGAGCGGCAGAAGCGATGGACGTGATGAGCGTCAGTGTGAGGATGGAGATGGGCCCAAAGACAGTCTTGTGATTCACTTTGTCGCTTTCCGAGAAAGGTTCACCACGACGGCAACGTCGTGCGATGGCTGCCCAAGGGGGATTGGTCAGGGATTGGCCTTCTCACACCCTTGGCGTTGACCTTCTGTGCGCACGAACTGAACACGTCGATTCAATGCGCGGTTGGCGGCCGTATCGTTCGAGACGATCGGTCGCTCGAGCCCGTAACCCCGTGACGTCAACCTGTCCGGCGCGACACCGTGGGATACGAGATACATCTTCACCGATTCGGCACGGCGCTGGCTCAGGTCCAGGTTGTACGCGGGCCTGCCGACGTTGTCCGTGTGGCCCTGAACCTCGATCTTGACCTTCGGGTTCTTGCCGAGCACGTCGACCACCGCGTCCAAGACGGGGAAGCTCACGGATCGAATCACGTCCTTGTCGAACTCGAAGTGGATCTGTTGGGTGATTCGCACTTCGCAGTCGGTGATCATCGCCAGTGCCGGCTTCTCGGGACAACCCAGCGGTTGCTTCGTCTTCGACCCGATTTCGTTGGGGCATTGGTCGGTCAGGTCTGGAACTTCGTCCTGATCGTTGTCCAGGTCGGGGCAGCCATCCTCGTCCTGGAAACCGTCTGGATCTTCCGGATCGTTCGGGCAGCTGTCGTCCTTGTCGAGCAGCCCATCCAAGTCGTTGTCGACTTCCGGGCAGCCGTCGAGGTCGAGGTAGCCGTCGGCATCTTCGGCTTCGAGCACGCAAGTGTCGCGATCGTCGATGATTCCGTCCCCGTCCGTATCTGGGCGGTCGGGGCAGCCGTCCTCGTCTTCGAAGCCGTTGAAGTTCTCGGGCTCGTCGGGACAGCCGTCATCGGGATCGAGGTAGCCGTCGCCGTCGCGATCACCGGCCTCGACGAACTGTCGGTCGGTGCAGTACTGGTGCGGGGACAGGTCGAGGGCTGCGTGGGCGTTGGGTTCGGCGACCCAGAGGTGGTGTTCGGCCTTGGAAACAAAACCTTGCTCGAGCTCCACTTCGGCGAACGCGAGGTGGCTCTTGGCCAGAGCGAGCTCGCGGGGAGCGCAGCGGATGGCGCCGTTGCGCTCGGCTTGGTCGGCAATCTCACGCAGGGCCAAGAGCTTGCCGCGAACGGGCGCTGCGATGGCGCAACCGAGTACACAGAACACCACTCCCAGTAGGCCGCAACGGGTGAACCACCGACGCCATGGGTCGTGTCGGCGACGCGTCTCGTCATGTCTCGACTCGTCACGACGGACCGCGGACGAGCCCAAACACGCCGCATTGCGGGATGGTCGCATCAGCGCCCCGCCCCACGGTGTGCATCGCGGCTCAACGCGATGGCCTTGTCGGCATGAGACTCACTGATCTCGGCAAACTCGATGGCGTCGCCGTAGTCCGCCTCTGCGGCCTCGACGCTGGCCTGCTTGAGGTACTCCAGCGCCATGTAGTACTCGTACGCCGCGAGCTTCTCTGCCTCGAGATCCTTGGCTTGTTGCAGCTTCGCTTCCGCAGTCGATGATTGGAACGCGTAGATGGCGTTGCCACAACCGCCGACGGTGAACGCGACCAACAACAGCAACGAACCTTGCCACACGGCACGCGACTTCACCCGCATCGTTCCCCCTCGTCGATTCGAACCCACAGGGCGAGGCGACACGGGGGCTGACTGCAGCACGCGCAATCGGAGTCGTGAGCCGACCTCCCTCGCTGTGTGAGCCGCAATGGTTTCTGCCACTTGT
>QJWJ01000453.1 GCA_003235365.1 Deltaproteobacteria bacterium | reverse complement strand
CGAAGACGGCCCATGCGAGGGTCCTGGGCCTCAGTGGGGCGTTCGCGAACGGCACGCTGAAGCCCTTCGGGGTCGCGCGCGGCGTTTGGGAACGCCGAGGGGAGGGGGAGTGGGGCTGCCAAGTCGGTCGACGGCCCGCTACGCGGCCACCGCCGACCCCAGACTACCCGAAGTACGCCTTGGCCACGTACTGCTGCAGCATCCGATGCGTGTTGAAGAACGACCCGTTGAAGGCAATGGTACTGCGCATCACGTCGATGAACGCGTCCTGTTGATCGTAGAAGGTCGGCAAGACCACTTGCTCCAACTTCTCTCGAAGGCGAGCCCCGTGGTCCAAGATCTGCTCCTCCGACTCGTTGAGGCCCCCGATCGCCCAGCCCGTGACGTTTTCGATACACCCCTCCATCCACCAGCCATCGAGCACGCTGAGCGATGGGATGCCGTTCATCGCGGCTTTCATCCCGCTCGTGCCGGACGCCTCGAACGGAGGATGGGGCGTGTTGAGCCACACGTCGACCCCGCCAACCAGGGTCTTGGCGAGCCGCATGTCGTAGTTCGCCAGGTAGGCGAGCTGAATGCAGGAGAAGCGATCCTTGGCCTTGAAGACGTCTTCGATCAGGTGCTTGCCTTCTTCGTCCCGCGGGTGTGCCTTGCCAGCAAACACCAACTGCAGGGGACGTTCGGGTTTCAAGACGTCTTGGAGCCGTTCCAACTGGGTGAGGAGCAGCCCTGGACGCTTGTAGGCCGTCGCACGACGAGCGAAGCCGATCGTCAGGTAGTCGACGTCCATGCCCGCGTTGCTTTCGCGATTCACCCACTCGAGCAGGCTCCACTTGGCTTCTCGGTGTGCGTGCCACAGCTCCTGCTTGGGTATGGTCAGCGCCGAGCGCAACCCGTGCGGATCGGCCTGCCACCCCGGTACGTAGTGATCGAACAAGCGGGTGACGGGTGGGCTGACCCAGGTCGGAGCGTGCACGCCATTGGTGATCCAGTCGATGCTGTAGGCGGGAAACATCTGCCGCGACACCTCGCCGTGGCGCTTGGCAACCCCGTTGACGTAGTGGCTGGCGTTCAAGGCGAGCTCGGTCATGTTCAGGTCGCCCGCGCATCCGAAGGCGGACAGGCCGTGGTGGTTCCCCTCCTCCCCCAAGACACGCTGGACCAGCTCGCACGAGAATTGGTCGTGGCCCGCGGCGACTGGGGTATGGGTGGTGAACACGCATTGCTTGCGAACGACCTTCACCGCCTCACGCAAGTCCGAGTCCCCACGGGCGCGCAACTGTTCGTGGAGCAGCTCCACGGCGAGCAGGCTGGAGTGGCCCTCGTTCATGTGGAAGCGTTCGACACTGTCGAAGCCGAGTGCACGCAGTAGGCGCACGCCGCCGATGCCCAGGATGGCTTCCTGACACAATCGGTATCGGTCGTCGCCGCCGTACAACCGATCGGTCAAGCCGCGGTGCTCGGGCGCATTGCCTTCCACGTCGGCATCGAGCAGAAACACCGGAACGGTGTAGTGGCCGTGGTCTTTGGCTTCGTACTCCCAGGCGGCCAATTGCACCTGCTTGCCTTCGAGATTGATACTCACGCGCGTCGGGATGAGCTGTGCAAAGTCGTTGATGGCCCAGTGAACTTCCGACTCCGTCTGCCAACCGCCCGAAGACAATTGCTGGAAGAAGTAGCCTTTGCGATGCAGCAACGTCACGCCCACCATGGGCACTCGCATGTCCGCCGCAGCTCGGATCGTGTCTCCAGCGAGCACTCCCAGCCCGCCCGAATAGGTAGGCATGCCTGGCTCGAGAGCCATCTCCATCGAAAAGTAAGCGATCCGTGGTGCGGTCATATCCAAAGCTCCCAGAGCACTCGGCGCATCGCACCGAGCAGCCTTTCCATCTTCAACCAACGCGTGATGCGATCCTTTCCACCAGCGCGCCAGGTTCTGCGCCAGCTTTCTCCCCCGACGTCGAATGATTGTCACTTCGGCGTCCGGGGATGGTGCCTGCGCGGCCCCTCCTGCCCTACCGCTCGGAGCGCCCGCAGCAAGTTTTGCGCCCCGGGGTGACCGGTCCGGGATCCCGCGGAGCCGCACGAATCCACGTCTCGACGGCGAATCCGCCTCGACGGCGAACGCGCAAAATACGCGCGCCCGTCGACGGGCATCTAAGTCACGGTGGCGACGCGCTCGGGCGACTCGACGCACGTTCCACCGTCGTCAGCCTCCAGCGGAAGAATCGAAGCATGAGTAAACCAGTCCCGCGCCGGCTCTTCCTCAAAGGTCTCGGGGGGGCAGCGGTCGCCGCCCCGTTCCTGGACACCGTCGGCTGGCGTGACGCCAGAGCGCAATCGGCGGCCCCGACCGCGCGCTTGATGGTGATGTTCACACACTACGGCTGCGTGACGAACCGCTTCTTCCCCGAGCGGTCTCACGGACAACTCAGCGCGGCAGATCTGGAGCCGACCACCCTCGCAGCCCTTGCTCCCTACGTCGACAAGTTGCTGTTGCCCCGCGGCATCCGAGCCATGAACGAGTGGACCTCGGATCTCTCACGGGGTCAGGGGGACGACCCACATCAAGCGGCCGCATCGTTCTTCACGTGTCAACCGGTGACCCCAAACCGAGACGATCCGTTCGACTTCACCCAATGGACTCGCTTCGTCCCGCGCCCGATTGGCCCTTCGCTCGACCACGTGATTGCCAAGCAGCTCAGCCCTCGCGGAACGCCGATGCTCATACGAGTGTCGGGGAGGACCGACAATTGGCAATCGGCGATTTCCTATTCCGCGGCCGAAGAACCGTTTGCCGGAACCAGTCCTGAACAGGCCTTCAACAGCCTGACTGGGTTGTTCGCCGAGGACGTCGGGCTGTCGCCCGATAGCTTTCGTGTCCTGCGCGGCAAGAGCGTGATCGACGTCGTGCGCGATGACCTCGCGACGCTCGAACGCTACGACATGAGCCAGGCGGATCGACAGAAGCTGGAAGCCTGGAAACAGCTGCTTCACGAGACGGGCAGCGCCATGACCGGCGCTGTCTGCAGTCAGGGGATGGCCAACCTACTGCAGCTCGACGGCACGACCCAGGCCGGCTCCGGGCTCGGTCAGACCGACGTTCTCACGGTGCAGATCACCGATACCCTGGACTACGCCGACCTCAGCATGAACATCGCGGTACTGGGGGCCATCTGCAACGCCAACCCCGTCACGTTTCTCAAGTACCCTGCCGCCCACACGTTCACGGGATTGAACGCGCCGTACGACAGTCACAGCCTCTCGCACCGCATCGACAATGCCGGCTTCGGCGGTCAGTGCGTCGAGACCGCACTCGACATCCTGACCACCATCGACGCCTACCACGCTCGGAAGTTCGCCCACCTCGTGCAGCAGCTCGACGCGATCGACGACGGCGATGGCACGCTGCTGGACAACACTGCCGCCGTCTGGTTCCAAGAGATGTCCGACGGGTTGGCGCACAACCTCAACAACTTGCCGATCGTCCAAGCCGGCAGTGCCTCGGGTTACTTCAAGACGGGTTGGACCATCAACGTCGACGACGGTGACGACGCACTCAGCCGCGGCAACAGTGAGTACTATTGCGCCGGGGGTGACACGGAAACGATCGACTCCAGCGGCGCAATCACTCAAGCCACGGGAACTCACCCAGACTTCGCCAACGCGCCGATCAACAAGTACTTCTGCAACCTGATGAACGCGCTGGGCGTCAAGGCCGGCGAGGACGGCTTCCCGCTCGAAGGAGGCCAAGCGGAAGTCACCCGGTTCGGAATGTACGACAAGACCGAAGACTTCATCGGAGGCGGGACCAATCCAGCGACGATCCACGACCCTGGAGAGTTCACTGCCCTCAAAGCCAGCTCGACCTGAGGGCAGTCCGCGCGGTCCCTTGACTGACGCGCGATGAGGCCTATCCTACGACAGATCATGAGTCTCGCTCTGCGTCGCTGCTTTACGTGCCCCCCGGCCCCCGACGGGTGCTGGGTGGGTAGGCGCTAGCGAGCGAAATCCACACAGACTGACCGTTGGCGGTTCGGGGGGCTTCATTCGACCCGTTCCAACGACAGCCAGTTCTTCAGGATTTCCAATGACTCGTTCCATCCCTCTGATTTCTCTCGACGCGTATCGCCGTGCCGTCGCGCTCCGAGATCTGACCGACCCCAACCAGGGCCGCCACGCGTTGCAGCTTCTCGTCGACGCGGCCGTCGACGCGCTGAACGGCATTTGGCACGTCAGCACGGCGCTGCGGCGCTGCAATCCGGTCGTGCCGGTGGAGGACAACTACGACCGGCTCGGGTACCCCGCGGACGGTGCCGCCCGAGATGCCCGTTACACTCGCTACGTCAGCGAGCGGCTGCTCTTGCGCACACAAACCTCGGCGATGGTGCCCGATTCGCTGGGGCGTTTGCCGATCACCGACGAAGAGCCGGACTGGCTCGTCGCGTGCCCGGGCATCGTGTATCGGCGCGATGAGATCGATCGGCTTCACAGCGGCGAGCCGCATCAACTCGACCTGTGGCGCGTCCGCAGAGGAACTCCCCTGGGCGAACGTGACCTGCAGGAGATGATCGCCACCCTCGTCGCGGCGCTGCTGCCCGGGGCTGAACACCGCACGCTCGCCGCGACGCACCCGTATACGCTCGCGGGGCGGCAGATCGACGTCAAGGTCGGGCAGGCGTGGATCGAGATCGGCGAGTGCGGATTGGCTCACCCCGCCGTGCTGACTCGAGCCGGGCTGAGCTGTCCACCACACTGTGGCCTGGCAATGGGGCTCGGCCTCGATCGCATCTTGATGTTGCGCAAAGGTGTCCCAGACATTCGGCTGTTGCGCTCGACGGACCCACGCGTCGCATCGCAGATGCAGGATCTCGAGCCGTATCGCGCCGTCTCGCACATGCCAGCCGTCGTTCGCGATCTGTCGGTGATGGTGCCCGAGGGCACCTCGCCCGAGGAGCTCGGCGACCGCGTTCGTTCGGCGCTGGGTGCAGATGAACGCTCGGTCGAAACGGTCGAGGTGCGCGCGGAAACGGCCTATGCCGACTTGCCGCAAGCCGCGATCACGCGCATGGGTGCCATGCCGGGACAGAAGAACGTGCTGCTGCGTGTCGTGCTGCGAGACCTGGAGCGGACCTTGACCCACGACCAAGCCAATCAGCTGCGCAACCTCATCTACGAGGCACTGCACGAAGGACGACGTAAAGAACTGGCGCGCACCTCCGCTCGCTGACGGCGTGAATCAGCCGCGAGTCGCCCTTGGGTTGTTTGAATCGAGACGCGGCAAACCGCGCCGGCTCGCGTCTCGACCCTCCACCATCGGCACGGCTGCACCACTCACGTTGCAGGTTCCCGTCGCATGATGGAGATGAGGGAGACGAGGTGGAGTGAGGTCGCGCTGCACCAGCCGCCGGCAGCCGCTCGTCGCTACGTCGATGGCCTCGGGGCGCTCGGTCGCGTGCTCGCAGGCACGCGCTGACGTCTCGAAGCAGTCGGCACGCCGCGTTCGATGCACCGCCAACACCATCCCGCGCCGAACTGATCCGAAACATCGAGCGTGTGTTCATCCCCGAAACGGTAGGGTGCGCCGCCATTCCCCGGCCCGCCGCTACGGACGTCGCCTCGAGCACGCGCTCATCAACCTACAGTGAGGCACACCTCGTTCGGCCTGTGCAGCGACGTAATGTCGTCGTATCAGACATCGAACCACTGTTCGCGTGCGCTCCGCTCGCCTCCCGCGAAGCGCTGCGGTGATGTCGGACCGCCATCGTTCGCCGGCTTCGAGTGGTCGAGCGCTGCCTCGCGGTTTCGAGGACAAAAGCGCGAGCGCGGCACTGACTCAGTAGCAATGCGATGCTCCGCCGTCGACCAGACGTTCACACCAGTCGCGTTTCGCGATGTGGTCGTTGACGCCACACCGGTCGCCCAGGGCGCCCCCCGAACGATGCGAAGGCAGGGTCGACTCGACGACAAGTCAGCCGATGGACCACGACCTGTTTCGGTCAGTTCTACTTCGGTTCACGATGGGTTCGATGACACCCGCGGTGTTTGTCCAGGTACCATCTAGCGTACATGGTACAGTCCGAAAGCCGCGCCCCGCAGATCTGAGCGACATGAACGCAGCACCAACCCGCACCGGGGAGTCGTTCTCCCCCGGCGACGTCGTCGCCTCGAAGTATCGCCTGACCGCCCTCATTGGTTCAGGGGGAATGGCCGAGGTGTGGGAGGCGACCAACATCGACCTCGATGCGCCGGTTGCCATCAAGTGCGCCCGCGCAGACATCTTGGATCCGACGGCCCGCGAGCGCTTGCTCAGAGAGGCGCGGACCGCCGCACAGTTGAGTCATCCCGCCGTCGTGCGCGTTTTCGACAGCGGTGTCGCGAGCAACGGTTCGCCCTACGTGGTCATGGAACGCCTGCGCGGTCGCACGCTGGGCGACGTCTTGCGCACCAAGCAGCGGCCGCGTGCCGTCGAGGCAATCCAGGTGGTGTTACCGATCCTCGATGCGCTCGACTACGCACACAATCGCGGGCTCGTGCACCGAGACATCAAGCCGGACAACATCTTCATCGCCAAGGTCGGTTCGGGAAAGGTGCAGCCCAAGCTGTTGGACTTTGGCGTCGCCAGGCTCGACCAACGCGACGTGCGACTGACGCAAACGGGCATGACACTGGGCAGCCCAGCATACATGTCGCCGCAGCAGGCCGGCGGTGAACGGGACATCGACGGGCGTGCAGACATCTGGTCGATTTCCGTCGTGCTCTTCGAAGCCATCTGTGGCCGCCTGCCCTTCGAGGCAGAGAACTACAACGCCATGATGCGCTGCATTCTCGTCGATCCCGTCCCGCACGTCATGGACGTCGTCAGTGAAGATCTGGACGAGAACATGGCTCTCGTCCGCATGCTCGACCCGATCATCGCCAAGGGGTTGGAGAAGTCGCCGGACGCTCGCTGGCAAACCGCGGGCGACCTCGCCGTGGCGTTGGCCGATTGTCTGCTTCAATTCGACATCGACGAGGACGCGACCGGCAACCGAATCACGCACTACCACAGCGAGCCGATCACCCAGCGCCCCCCCACGCCCCCGCCTGATCAACCGCAGTGGCGGACTCCGGAAAACCTCGCTCAGCACCTCCACCAGAAGTCTCCGGCGAAGCCCTCAGCCGCACGCCAGCCCTGGCGGCTCCCCCTGGGGGTCGCGGTCGGAGTCGCGGCTCCACTGTTGTGGTTCGCGCTCGCGGGACGCCCGACCGGTGACGACTCCCTTTCCGCAGAGCCGCAACGCGACCAGGCTGCGGGAGCCGCTGCCTCGAACGAAGTTCCAGTCGCAGTAGGGTCAGCGCCCGCCGCTGCCGTTCCGTCTTCGCCCCATGCACTGCCCGCGAGCCCCGGCCCCGCTGCAGAGATGACGGCGAGCGCGCCGGGCGAAGTGAACAGTGAGCCAAGCGGTGACGAGCAAGCCCAGAAAGCCACAAACACGAATGGACCGGCCGCGAACGGGCCGGGCAAGGTGGTTCAGACGGTCACCCAGCGCGCAGAACGCAGCAAACCGGCGCCCCGCGCCGTCTCCGCACCGCCCAAGCCTCGCAGTGCCCCCCCCGCAAGCAGCGCCCCTCCCACCAAACGGTCCCCGTCGCCAAAGAGCGCAAGCAAGCCCAAACCCCCGGACACCAGCCTTGACGACCTGGATCTCAAGTCGCCCTATTGAGCGGCGCTCCACCCGCACTGGACCGCTTCTGCTGCTCTCGACGGGCTCACCAACACCCTCAGCAGTTGCATCGATCACGAGCCGTCGCTCACTCGCGCTCGCCGTCGCCCGAGCAGGCACCGTCGCGATGCTCACCCTGCCGCCGGCAACTGCATTCGCTCAACCGCAAGCCGATGCCGAGACCGCGCAGTCAGACCCCAGCGCGACCTCCGCCGCAGCAAGCGCGCAAGCCGACCCCAAAGAGCTCGCCAAGGCGAAGTACCGCGATGGAGTCATCGCCTTCAAAGAAGAACGGTTCGCCGACGCGGCCGCGGCGTTCATCGAGGCAGACGAGCTGGTACCGAGCCCCGCCTTGTCTTTCAACATCGCGCGCGCCTACGACGGTCTCGGGAACACGGTGCAGAGCCTGTACTGGTACATGGACTACTTGCGCCGGAACCCTTCGAGCGCCGACCGCGAAACCGTCAAGCAGCGCATCGCCGAGCGCGAGGCCGAACTTGCCGCGACGGGAAAACAGCTCGTCAGTGTTCGCTCCGAGCCGAGCGACGCGCATTTGTCGATAGACGGAACGCCCATCGGCAACACGCCGTGGTGGGGCGAATTGCCACCGGGCGTGCATGTGCTGCAACTCGAGCACCCAGACGGGCGGGGAACGGAAGCCGAACTCGACGTGAAGCTCGACTTCGCCACGGACGTCACCCTGAGGTTGGACAAGCGGTTGCCTGCGGCTCCCACTCCCGCGCCCCCCCCGCCTGCACCCGTTTCCCCGGAGCAATCACCATCGCCCCCTCCCCAAGCGGCCCCCACAGCCGACGACCACTTCAGCGTGGGCCCGTGGAAGTGGGTCACACTCGGCGTCGGGGCAGCAGCGCTCGCCGCCAGCGGCGGTTTCGAGGCCGCACGACGGAGTGCGGAGAGTGACGCCGAGGACGCGAGAACTCAGCTCGACAAGGTTGCGGCGCTCGATCGCATGGACAGTGATCAGCGACTGGCCAGGATCCTGCTCGGTGTCGGCGGCGGCTTGGTCGTCGCTGGAGCCGTACTGTGGGTGCTCGACGACGGAGAGAATCCCGCCGTCGAAGTGGCGCTGGGTTGCGGCGGTTGGGGATGTGACGCGAACGTGCGGGGTAGTTTCTAGTGAACGGTAGTTCGAGAGTCTGGGGCTTGTCGATTGCCGCACTGAGCGCTCTGCTGAGCTGCGAGGCGAGCGTCGACCGACAACTCGAGGGCCTGAGTTGTGATTCCAAGGATCGCTGCGCCAGCGGTTACGTTTGCCAGGACGGGCAATGTGTTCGCCCTGGCACGACGGTTTCCACCGAAGACGGCGGGAGCGATGGTAGCCCGGCGCCCACGGTCGACGACACACTGGACGGCGGTGCAAGCAACCCGACCCCCAGCAGCACCAAGGGGGCGGGCGACAGCGGGACCGTCGGCGTCTCCTGCGAAACGGACTACCGGGCGTGCGGCGACCAGTGCGTTGCCCTGGACGACACGGCCAACTGCGGCGGCTGTGGTCGCGTGTGCAACGGCGGAGCGGCAAACACCGAAGCCAGCTGCGTCGACGAGCAATGCTCGTACGCGTGCAAGCCGGACTTCGAGCAGTGCGAAGGTGGATGCATCGACGTCTCCAGCGACGTCGCCAACTGCGGGGCGTGCGACGAGCCCTGCCCCGCAGTCGGACTGGGTTCGACCAGCTGCGTGTCCGGCAAATGCGTGCCCAACTGCAGCGACGGGGCGAGACTGTGCGACGGGACGTGCGTCAACGTCGACAGCGATCCGCAGAATTGCGGCGAGTGCCGCAGCCAGTGCCCGGACGGAACGTTGTGCTCCAAGGGTCAATGCGTCTCCGAGTGCGACAGCAGCTTGGCGCGCTGCAGTGGAGCGTGCGTAGACATCTTCGAAGACCCATCTCACTGCGGGGCATGCGATCGCGCGTGCGCCAATCCCACGGGTGGGGTCGCCGCGTGTTGGGGAGGTGTGTGCGGCGGAGAATGCGCCCCCGGAGAGGCGCTGTGCGATGGCGCGTGTGTCAACCTCGAAGACGACCCGGACAACTGTCAGCGCTGCAACGAAGCCTGTGGTGCGCCCCCCAACGGGCAACCCACGTGCGTCGCGTGGCGCTGCGCCTTCGACTGCAATCCAGGGTTCGAACCCTGCGGCGACATCTGCGCAGCCACGGCCAGCGATCCCGCCAACTGCGGCGGGTGCGGCATTGCCTGCCCGGACGGTACCGCGTGCTTCGAGGGCGACTGTGTCGACTCCTGCCCGGCTACGAGCACGCTGTGCAGCGGCGCTTGCGTCGACCAGCAGACGAACGTCGAGCACTGCGGTGGTTGCGACCAGGCCTGTCCGAGCGTGCTGCACGGCGGCTCTGCTTGCGTGGATGGCAAGTGCCAGCTCAACTGCGATCCTGGGTATTCGGAGTGCGACGGGGCTTGCGTGCGCTATCAGAGCGATCCGCTCCACTGCGGCGGGTGTGATACGGCCTGCCCGGCCGGCAACGACGCCACGGCAGTGTGCACCTCCGGCGTTTGCGGGATCGTTTGCGATCCTGGAACGAGCCCTTGCGGCAACGACTGCTACTCACTGCAAACGGATGCAGCACATTGTGGAGCCTGTGACCAGGCCTGCGGCTCAGGCGAAGTGTGCTCTGCTGGAACCTGCACGGCGACCTGTCCCGGTGGGCAAACCGTGTGCGATGGGGGCTGCTTCGACGTTCAAACGTCAGCCAGCCACTGCGGAAGCTGCCTGAATACCTGCAGTGCGCCGCCCGGGGGCTCCGCCGTATGCCTCGCCGGACAGTGCGACTTCACGTGCCCCGCCCCGCTGGAGCGGTGCGGGGGGGCGTGTGTGGATCCGCTCGTCGACGCCGACCATTGCGGCCAATGCAACCGACCTTGTCAGGATTCGGCACTGGGTCCCTACGCGTGCATGAACGGCGTGTGCCAACTGACGTGCACCGAGGACCAGGCAGTCTGCGACAACCGTTGCGCCGACCTGAACACGGACCGACTCAACTGTGGTCAGTGCGGAAATCGGTGCAAGGGCAACACGTCCTGCGTTGTCGGCCAATGCCAGTGAACGCGCCGCCGCCACGCAAACCCGTCGAGCGAGTCAGCTCACCGGCTGCCGGGTATTGATTCGTCACGGCAATCCAACCGATTGCCGCGGTGGCAAGGTTTGCAAAGAGCACCCTGACGAGGCTAATGTGCCCGGGTGACGCAGGGGCCGAAGACCTCCTGGATACGGCTGCTGGGATACCTCTCGCTCATCGGGATGCCCCGATCCGCCGACGGCCAAACGACGACCGAGAGCGCTGCCGGGAGTGGTGGCTTGAGCGTCCAATTCTCGGGGCCCGTCAGCTGTGGCCCCCCCGAAAGACTTCTCGAAAAAACTCAGGCGCTACTGGCAAACAGCCCTTCGACGCCTCCCGTCGTGGTGGAAGCGACCGTTTCACAAACCGCACGGCAGCGCTTCTCCTTGCACCTGCGATTGAGTGGAGCGGTAACCGGCGAACGCGAGCTGAGTGCGAGCAACTGCGACGAAGCGCTGCAGGCCGGCGCGGTCGTCATCGCCTGGGCCATCGACCCTGACGCCGTTTCGCGAACTCAGCACGATGTCTCTGCGGCGCCCTCCCCCGAGCCTGATCCCGAGCCAGCCCCCTCGACTTCGGAGCGCACGGAGGTGGATCTTCCGGCGGCGCTTGCTAGCAGCGACGACTACGAAGACGACCACGCCCACTACGAAACGTCGGGCGAGCGCTTCGCCCTCAGTCCGTTCGTTCTAGTCGCGGGGCAAACGCACAGCGGGTTGACGCCGCGGCTCGGCATTGGCGGTCACGTCGAAGTCGGCGTGAAGTCGCGATGGCTCGAGGCGAGCGCGTACGGCTACTACACGCCGTCCATCGACGCGACAGAGCCCGTCGCTGGCTCCGTTCGCTGGAACGATCGGGGAGGCGGAGTCCGGTTGTGTTTCCCTCTGCTCGCTGGGCAGTCTCTGGGCTTGCACTGGTGTGCCGGCGGGAAGTTGACGTGGCTCGAGGCTCGAGCCGCTCAGTTGCGCGACGCGACCGTGCAGCGTGCGCGGCTGGTTTCCATCGAAACGCACGCGCGAGGCAGCTTGCGGCTGTTCTCTCCGCTGGCGATCGTCGCCTCGGTGGGGCTCGGTGTCCCCACGACCCAACCGCGGTTCATCGTCGAGGCGCAAGCCGGCGCCGACCGGGTCGTGTTCGAACCCAGAATCGGCTTCGACGGCGCAGTGGGTGCGCGGATCGATTTCTAGAGCTGCGGGCTCATCGGAGCACGTCGGGGCCGAGCTCGACTAGGCGTTCGACGTCACACGCCGACAGCGCCCGTGAGTAGAAACGGAGCTCATCGTAGGTCCCGGGATAGTTGGGATCGGCACTGTATTGGGAACGGCCAAGCCAGTTGTTGACGTCACCGATCTGCGATAGCGGGCTACTCATCGGGGTGTCCGCGACGCGCCGGCCATCGAGGTACAGGGACACTCGCATCGCGTCACC
>QJWJ01000226.1 GCA_003235365.1 Deltaproteobacteria bacterium | reverse complement strand
CAGCTCAAGCGCCTCGAAAAGCTCACTCCGGGAACCCCCATCCTCGTCGGCGGCGACCAGTACGTCGAAGTCACCCCAGAACTGGCCCAGGCGTTTCAACCGGGTGACAGCCTGTTCGCAGTCGGCAGCGAGGTGCTTCACGTGCCCGCCGAGCAACGGGCCATTGCCCAGGCTGCCGTGGACGGCGCGGTCGCCGCTTTTTCCCAGATGGGCAGCGTCAGCGACGAACAGATCTCGGACTTCTTCGAGCGTTTCGCCGCCAACGTCGAGCAAGATGCCATCTGGAAACAGGTTCTCGAGGTCAATCGCGCCGACGTCGAGGCCGCCAAACGGCGAGGTCGATCCACGACGCGCCTCGAGGCGACTGACACACTGCGACGCAACGTGGTCGCCGGCCTGCGGGGCTGGGTGTCCCAGGGCTCTCGACGTGGACAGCTGATCGAGCGCGTGCAGCACGACGGTTGGCAGGCGGACTTGGTCGGCGCCGAACTCGGTGTCGTGGGTTTCGTATTCGAAGGGCGACCCAACGTCGTGGCAGATGCAACCGGAGTACTGCGCGGTGGAAACACCGTCGTGTTTCGCATCGGCCGCGACGCGCTCGAAACGGCGCGAAGCATCATGTCGCTGGCGCTCACCCCCGCACTGAAGGCTGCGGGCCTGCCCGAAGGCGCCGTCACCTTGGTGCAGAGCCCGGCCCACGCCGCTGGCTGGGCACTGTTCAGCGATGCGCGACTCTCCCTCGCCGTCGCGCGCGGCTCGGGACCGGCGGTCGATACGTTGGGCAGTCTGGCGCAGCGAGCAGGTGTGCCGGTCAGCTTGCACGGCACGGGTGGTGCTTGGTTGTGCGCCGGAAGCGACGCTTCAGCAGACCAGTTCGAAGCCGCCGTCTACGCTTCGCTCGACCGTAAGGTCTGCAACACCCTCAACACCTGCTGCATCCCGCGAAGCGCCGCGGCGACGTTGGTCCCCGCCTTCTTGCAAGGCCTGCGGCGCGCCGCCGAACGACGGGAGCAGGCTTTCAAGCTCCACGTCTGTGAGGGGAGCGAAAGCTTCGTACCCGCCGAGCTGTTTGCACGGCAAGTCACGATCCGCCGCGCGTCGGGGGACGTGAGTGAAGTGCAGGCGCAAGTCATCGCCGAAACCCAGCTGGGGCACGAGTGGGAATGGGAAGACTCGCCCGAGGTGACGCTGAAGATCGTCGCTGACCTGAGCGAAAGCATCGAGCTGTTCAACACCTACAGCCCCCAATTCGTGGCATGTTTGGTCAGCTCCGACGACGCCGAGCACGAGCTGTTCTTCCAACGCGTCAACGCGCCGTTCGTCGGCGACGGCTTCACTCGCTGGGTCGATGGGCAATTTGCCCTGCGCAAACCAGAGCTGGGCTTGTCGAACTGGCAGAACGGCAGGCTGTTTGGCCGCGGCGGCGTCCTGAGCGGCGATAGCGTGTTCACCGTGCGCACACGCGTGCGTGGACACTCGGGGTAGCGGCCGACCGCTGCCGACATGCCGTCGTCCCCGTCATTGCCGAAGCGCGGCGGCGTGGCTCACAGCCCGGCGTCGCCGGGACCGAGCAGCGACGAGAACAAGTCCGGACAGGTGATGTACAGCACCGCGCAGTTCACGGCCCCCGTCAACTGACTGACGTCGAAGGAGTCGACGTCGGTGGATTCGCAGGTGAGCTCTCCTCCGACCGACGTCGCCAACTCGACCAGCTCTGCGAGGCACGCATCGACCAACGCCGCCGTCGCGGGACAATCGAGGGCGCCGCTCAAGTCCGACGGCACTTGGCCGGGCGCCGTCGCCGTGCCTGCGTCGCGCAGGGCGGCAAAGCCATCGTTGCACGCATCGACCGCGTCTTCACACTCCTGCTCCGTCGCGCCCTGCTGTGAGACCATGAGGACCCCAGCCAAGCCGCACAAGGCGCGCGCGGTCTGTTCGTCCTGAAGTTGCTCGACCACTCGACTGTCCGAAAGATCGAAAGCGTCGTCGTCACTGGGTTTCGGCGCGGGTGCCGTGTCGTCCGTCGCGGGCTCACGGGTGCCTGCGTCGGCGTCAGCGCGGGTTCCCACCTCGAGAGCCTCGTCCTTTCCGCAAGCGACACCGAGCGCCATCACACCAACGACCCAAGCAAACCGCGTCACTCCAAGCATGCCGTTGTTGTAGCCTCCCTGGTTGCGGTCGTCTCCTCGCGACTTCGCGCCGGATCGCCCGCGCGCCAGCCAACCGTTTGGACCGCCTCGGCTTTTTGCCCGTTGGCCCGGCGCACGGGAATGCGCTCCTCGGTGGCAGATCCCCTTGCTCGACAGGAAGCGTTGAGTTAGAAGCTCCACCCTGCCCGCGGGCAGACCAACGTCTGGGTAGCTCAGTCGGTAGAGCAGTGGATTGAAAATCCTCGTGTCGACAGTTCGATTCTGTCCCCGGACACCAGGTGCACCGAGCGCCGCAGCTCGGTGCCCACCGAACGAACGATTCGCAAACCGAGGCGCCTTTGGCGCCTCGTTTCGGTTTGTCATCGAGCAACCTCGCTGCTCGTACCAGGACGCCGGCGGCGGTGGTCGGCGATGGGCGTGAGGTGAAATCGCCAGCCACGGCTCCGAGACCGATGGCACCCGGATCAGCGGCCGCGTATTGTGTCCAACGTGGCTCCGACGGACGACGTCCATGAGCGCCTCGCGGCCCTCGAGGAGGAAGTGCGGGCGCTGCGCGAACAGCAGCAAGTCCCGTATCGCGCCGTCGTCGAAGACATGACCGAGCTCGTCGTTCGCTGGAGACCCGACGGGACGCGCCTGTTCGTCAACGACGCCTACTGCCGACTGTTTGGCGCGACGCGAGAGCAAATCGTCGGAACCAGTTTCTGGCCGCTCGTCAGCGACGAGGACCGCGCGCAAGTGCGCGCGCGCATCGCCGCCCTCAGCCCTCAGCATCCGGTATCCACAGGCCGCCATCGGGCGGGTGCATCGCCGGGCGAGATCTGGATGGAGTGGGTCGACCGAGCCATCTACGACGACCAGGGCGAGCTGTGTGAACTGCAGTCGGTGGGCAGAGACATCAGCGACCGGGTCAAACTGGAGGAACAGGCGGAGCGGATCGCGCGTGGCGATGCGGCCACGCGAACCGCGGCGGCCATCGGTCACGACCTGCGCAACGTGCTTCAAGTCATCAAGGGGTTGACGTCGTTGTTGCGGGAGCCCCCCCGAGAAGCAGCGGATGTCGAGCACATCGATCTGGCCGTCCAGGCTGGGGAGCGCTTGCTCGGGCAATTGGCACGGGTGAGTCACGGGCTGCCCGCCGACGTGCGACGGCTCGATCTCAGCGAACGAGTCTCCGGCTTGCGCAGCCTGTTGCGCGAGGTCGCTCGCGGCGGGATCCGCTTGGTCGAGGGGCTCGAAAGCGGGTGCTTCATCCGTGGCGACGGCACGCAGATTGATCAGGTGTTGCTGAACCTGGTTCGCAACGCGGTGGACGCGCAGTCCGGCACGGGTCAGGTGCGAATCGAGACCCAAGTCACGACCGCCGAACGACTTCAGGAGGGCTACCGCCCCACTGGTGCCAACGATTGTGCGGTGTTGCGAGTCCGCGACGACGGCCCGGGCATCAGCGAAGCCGTCCTTCCTCGCCTGTTCGACGCGCACATCACGACCAAGACGAACGGACAGGGTCTCGGGCTGGCGACGGTCAAGGCCATCGTTGATGGCCACGGTGGAACCATCCGAGTCGAAACGTCGCAACGTGGAACGACGTTCGAACTTGCCTTTCCGAGGGCCGGCTGAGCGAGCAGCCGTCGCCACGCGTACCCAACCTCCTGGCACGGCCGTGTGGGGTTTGCTAGCCTCGACGCGTTAGGGGGGATGCGTGGAAAAGTCGCCGGGGTTGTCGCTCTCCGAGCGCCCAAGAGTGTTGTTGGTGGATGATGAGCGCTCGCTGCTTCGAGCAACGGGGCGCTTGTTACGCGGTTGGGGGTTCGAAAGCGAAGAATGTGAAAGCGGAGCCGACGCGCTGGACGCTCTCCACAAGGGGCGTTTCCACACGGTGCTCACCGACGTGGCGATGCCGGGGATCAGCGGGATAGCCCTACTGCGAGCGATCCGCCAGTTCGACACGGACCTGCCGGTGATCATGATCACGGGCGGGCCGACGTTGGAAACGGCCATCGAAGCCTTGGACCACGGCGCATTCCGCTACCTGGTCAAGCCCGTGGACTTCGACGATCTGCGACGCGTGACGCAGCAGGCGGTGCAGCTCAATCTCTTGGCCAAGGCCAAACAAGAAGCCCTGCGCGAACTGGGCCAGGGCTCCGTCGGCGAGGATGGCATGGAGCTGCAAAGTGCATTCGCGTCGGCGCTCGACAGCCTGTGGCCCGCGTTTCAGCCGATCGTCAAAGCCCGCGACGGCGCGGTCTTCGCGTACGAAGCGTTGGTCCGCTCGCAGGAGCCGCGTCTCCCCGAACCAGCTGCGCTGCTCGACGCGGCCGAACGCCTCGGTCAGCTCGACTTGTTGTCCCACGCGATGCGCGCCAAAACTACTCACGAGTACCTGACCAATCGGCCCACGGCGCAACTGTTCATCAACCTGCACCCCCTCGAGCTACACGACCCCGAGTTGCTAGACCAAAACTCGAGTACATTCGCCTGTCGGTCGCGCCTGGTGCTGGAGGTGACGGAGCGGGCGACGCTCGAACGCGTCGGCGACGTCCGAGGGCGCGTCCAAGAGCTGCGTGAAGCGGGTTATCGAATCGCCATCGACGATCTCGGAGCGGGCTACGCGGGCTTGACGAGCTTTGCTACGCTCGAACCCGAGTTCGTCAAGCTCGACATGGCACTCGTGCGAGACGTTCACCTGGCCCCCGTCAAGCAGCGTCTCATTCGTGTGATGACCAGCCTGTGCCACGACCTGAACATGCAAGTCGTGGCAGAAGGCATCGAGAAGACGGCAGAACGCGACATGTGCGTCTCGCTCGGCTGCGACTTTCTTCAAGGTTTCCTCCACGGCCGGCCCCAACCGGGCTTTCGTGATGGACTTCACTGAATGAGCGGGCCATCCGCAGTGTGCCGGGTGAGGCTGCGGTGACGGGTCAGCGGGCGGCGGCTGCTTCGGCGTCGAGCGCGGCCGTGACGTAGAGCTGCCTTACGGCCCGTTCGTAGCGAACGCGCCCTGGAAATCGATGCCAGAACAGAGCCGCGGCCAGCGGTGTGGGGTGCCACCAGCCAGTCTGGTTGAGGTGATCGGCGGCAAACGGAAAGCCGCGTTGGTCCACACGCTTCTGTTGGCCGCTACTCGAAATCAGGGCGGACTTCCATGCTTGCGAACTGACCGGCACCAGTCCGTCACTGGGCTCCCCGGTACGCTCGTGGATCAACTGCCAGGACGGTTTGAGCACGTCCAACGTGCGCCAGCGACTCTGATGGCTGCTGTAGGTGCAGTAGCGCACGTCGTTTTCGGCCTCGACGTCCGCCAGCGCGTCGAACGTGCGCGCCGCCTGAACGGTCAGATCGGCGAAGCCTCCCAGCTGAACACCCAGCGTCGCGGCCAACGGGATCACGTCGGCAAAGGCATCCACCCCGACGTCCGCGAACGGCGTGCCGAGGTGCGGCGTGCCTATCGTGGTCAAGCTGAAGACCTGCGGAGCTCGCCCGGTAGCGATGGCCCAGCGCGCGTCCAGCCCCCCCATGCTGTGGGCGATCACTTGCACCGAGTCGGCCTTTGCCACGTCGCAGACCGCGGCGATCTGTGAGGCCAGTTGCTGCCCACGCATCTGTACCTCGCCGGCGTAGTCGACGTGCGTCTCGACGACGGTTTGGAAACCGTTTTCGCGCAGCGCCTCGGCAACGCCCTTGAAGTAGAGGTTCGCGCCGAACAAACGCGGAAGCTCGTCGAAACGAGCGATCCCGTGCGCGAGGATTACCGGGCGGCGCGTCACCGGCGCGAGTCTAAGTGAGAGTTCCCAGTTTGCGAAACTCTCATTCGACGCGGCAGCTCATCGAGAAGCAGAGAACAGAGCCGAAAGGCGGCGCGAGGTCATTCGCCCGGCGCAGGGGAGCTGACGCCGTCGATCCGTTCCTTTGCCAGTTCGGCCCGCGCCGACGCGGCTGTGGCTGCCGCGGACGCCGCCACCTGTCGGTCCGCCGCGGAAGGATCGGCGGGTGCCAGAGCGGCCTTGCGCACGACTTCCATTTTTCGCAGCGTCGCCTCGGGGTCGCCCTCGACGGGTGCCACGTCGATGTTCACGTGTCCCCCAACGGCGTAGCGTTTGCCGTCGGGCCCCGTCTGGGTGTCGTAGTGGATGGCGCCGGCATGACGCCCACCGGCAGCCTTGTGGGTCTGCTCGTGAACGCGCACCTCACGATCGCGCGATTGCAGTTCGCGCAGCTCTTCGCTCGTCGCCGCCTCGTCCTGGGTTGCGCCGGCAGCGCCACTGAGCTCGTCGTCGGGCTCCGAAGCTCCCGCCCCGACTCCGGCTTCGTCGGCTTCGGGTCGTCCCAGGGCGGAGCGCGCGCCATCGTGCGCTCGCTGGGCAGGCGTCGTGGTGCGCGGCCGGACGCCGCTCGAGGACACGACCGCAGCCGCGTCGTCTCCGAGTCGCGCTTCGTTCCCCCTGGGGGAGATCCGACCTGCGGCGGGGACGACGCCGCTGCGAGCGGAAGCGGACTGCTGAGCGTACATGCGGGCGACGCCTCGGGTCTGAGATACCGCGGAAGCCCGCGCCTCCAGCCCGACGGCGCTGTGGGCAGCCTGTCGAGCCAAAGCGCGTGCCCGGTCGCTGAGCTCCACCTTGGCGGCAGCGCCATCGCGACTCGACGGTTCCACGGCCGCGTTGGCCCGCGCCGTCGTGGCTAGGTAGGTCGCTGCTGCAGTACCGACGCGCATCTTACCGAAGGCGATGAACGGCGACCTCTACTGGACCTGGAGACCTTTTCGCCATTTCGTTCGCAGCTGCTGGAACCGCAGCCCCGAATTGCTCCAATCGGAGCGCCCGCCCAGGCTCGAGTCCGATTCGGGGCGTCGCTCAGCTGCGCCCCAACTTGTCCGGCAGAGTTTCGCCAGCCGGCACGAAGTGCAGCGCGACGCTGTTGAGACAATAGCGCAACCCCGTGGGCTTGGGACCGTCGGGGAATACGTGCCCCAAGTGCCCGTCACAGCGACGACAACGGATCTCCGTACGCACCATGCCGTAGCTGCGGTCGGTGATCTCGGCGATGTGTTCGGCGGCGTACGGCGCGAAGAAACTGGGCCAGCCCGTCCCCGATTCGAACTTGGCGGTCGCCTCGAACAGCGGCAGGGCACACAGCGCGCACGTGTAAGTGCCGTCCTGCTTGTTGTCGAGCAGCCCGCCGCAAAACGGCGGTTCGGTTCCCTCGTGCAACAGAACCGCCTTCTCTTCGTCGCTGAGCGTCGCGACGAGCCGGTCGCGCTCGGCCGCGCTGAGCGGGCGTAGGTCGAAAGTCGCTGTCATGGCGAGCTGACGCTACCACGCCAGGCGTCGCGCCGTCAGCAGGCGCCGCGACGCGCGCTGCGGGCCGCCGCGCGCCTCCCAAGAGCCGATGCGCGACGGCGGACCGCATGATGGGACGACTGATGACGCCGACCGACTGCAAGCCCAACCCCCAACCTGCTCGGAGCGGGCCGCAGTTGGTTCGAAACGTCACGCCGCGAGCAAGGCCTCGATGCGGCGAGACAGTTCCGAATCGTCGATACCCACCGCCGAGGCCACGCAGTCGAGGTACTCCCGTTCGGCCTCGTTGACTACCCTGTCCACGGCGGCGGCTTGGATCAGTAGGTTCAGCGCCTCCTCGCGCACCGGTGGTTCCAACTCCAACAGCGCGTCGCGTGCCTCTTGGGGTTCCATCAGCGGGAACAGCGCGTCCCACTCCGATTCGGGGATCTCGAACTGCGCCATGACCTTGTCGAGGAACGCGCGTTCGTCGTCCCCGACGTCCAAGTCACTGGTCACGAGACCGCCCAGCATCCGACAGATGATGCGTCGATTTTCGTCATTCATGATCAACTCCCAAGACACAGCGACCGGATCGGAGCTCACGCCCCGCGACGACCGCTACTTTCGATTTCGTTAGTCTACCGCTCGCAGCTGCAACTCTGCCACGACGCCGCTGCCGATCGATGGGCGCAGGTGCGTCGCTGCCCCACGACGCCGGCACGAGCATACATTGCCGAGGCTCGAGCTGCCCCGCTCAGGACCGCCATGCCTACCGCCCAACCGAATACCGTTGCAGGTAAACATCCGGAACGGGGGCACTCCAGGGACAGGCCAACAGCCGGACGGCGGGCGCGAAACGTCCACAGCGGAACGCCGGCGCGAAGCGCAGCCCGCAACGGGATGACCGAGGCCGGAAACCGCGCGTGCCTCAGGAGCCGATGGCGAACCAACTGACGTCGACCGACCACACCCTGGAATTGAGCCAGGTTTCGACCATGACGTCGAACCCCGACTCGGTGATGTTCACCGCTCGCACCTGCAGGCGCGCGCAATCGTGGTTGGAGATGTCGAAGCCCACGACACCGACGTGAACGACGGGTGCGGACCGAAACGCGCGCTCGAAGGCAACGGACTGAACGCAACTGCGCCGCTCGCCCTGCGGCCCCGGCTCGCCCGGCAACGAGAGCGGCCAATCCCCCTCACCGCCGAGCTTGTTCACCCCAGCCAGGAATACCAACGGTTCGATTTCTGCACTCATGTTCTCCACCTGTCGCGCCGACCCGCTCGGCAGCCCGAGCGTCGCGGCACCGGGTTGCGACAGTGTTTCGACTTGCGTCGCACTGTCGGTTGGCCGAGCCGATGGCCTGAATTCACGGTGGGGTGCGGCTGCGCTCCAGCGCCGCACGTCGTTCGAGACCCACGGTAACGATCGCGTCGCACATGTGCGCCATTGTCATCCCGCGGGAGACGAGTCGCGACCGAGCCCTTTTGCGGGCCCTCCCCTCGCCCGTCGGTCATTGCCTGATACACTCAGCAACCGCGCGAGGGGTAACCGCACGGTACACCCCGTTGCGGCTGGTAACCAGCAACCATACCGACGATGACGAATTCCAGCACCGCTTGTCCGAACTGTCAGACCCCGTTCGAATCCAAAGACATCGACGCCCAGCGCGATCTCGCCACCTGCGGCAACTGTGGACGCCTTTGCGATCTGCGCTCAGCCACTGCGACCGCGCCCCAGTCCGCCCCCGAGGCAACACCGAACGTTCAGCTCCCCGCGGGGATGACCATGAGCCGCCGCCCCGACGCCTTGGTACTGAAGAGACCGTGGCTGCGGACCAAGCACTGGGTGATGCTGGCTGTGTTCAGCATGGTCGACTTGGTGGTCGCTTACTTCTGGTCGACGACGGAGCCCAACGGCTGGCTCATCGCGGGCACGCTCATCGCGCTGAGCTGGAACTACAACTTGGTCGCGATGTTCGTCAATGCAACGGCGGTCAGCGTCGACCAGCACGGTATCAGTGTCACCCACGGGCCACTGCCGAGCCCCTTTGGCCTCAAACGTTCGGCACGGCGCGCAGACGTCAAGCAACTGTTCGCCGTCAAGCACGGTGCGCTCTACGCGGTCCGGGCGCAGTTGCATTCGAGCGCCGAGCCGTTGACCCTGGTGGCGCCACTGGCATCGGCTCATCAAGCTTGGTTCATCGAGCAACAGCTGGAAGCCGCGCTGGGCATCGTGGACGTCGCCGTCGAGGGTGAGCTCGCCAGGGAGCCAGTGCAACTCGCCGGGCCAGCCCAGCGCGGCGCGCTGTCGGGCGCTCTCGCCGCACTGGCGGTGCCGGGCCTGGTCGCGGGAGGCATCGGCTTGTTTGCGTTCGCGGCGCACACGGAAGTGTCGGGAACGCTGACGACCAAAGGCGACGACCCGTGGACGTTCGCAGGCGACGATTGCGTGTCCGGACAGCGAGAAGGGTTCGGCGGCGTGACGATCAGTTCGGGGGCGGCGCGGGGGCAGCTGTTGCGCGTCGTGGCCGATCCCGTCAAAGGTCACGTCTTGGTGGCGGTTCGTCCCGGACAACCAAACCGCGTGTTCGACGGCGCCGGATGTGCCCGATTCGACGTCCGCGTCGACAGAACGAACACCAGCATCAACGACATCTGGGCGGTAGACGGAAGCGTGTCCATCGATTGTCCGTCCGTGTCGGGGCAGCTGGTGTTTTCCGGCTGCCACTAACAGCCTTTCGCGGAAGGTCAGCGGCAAGTTTCGTGAGGTCCCTCCACGACGAGCGCCGTTGGGGCCAAAGGCCGGCGTCGATGTCGCGGTCCCGCCCAACAGGTGACACGGCAGTTGACGTCCGGACCCCATGGGGCCATGTCCAGGCGGATCTGCCCCAGGGCTGCGGCCCAGGCGACCCGAGGTAGCAGTGACCCAGACCATGGCCCCCGAACGAAAACAAAGCATGAAAACCAACATCATTCGGCTTCTGCTGCCGTTGGTCATACTCGCAGTGGGTGCGGGCATTTCGCGCTGGGTCGCCAAGAAAGCTCCGACCGCCGAACGCCACGCGGTGGACAAACCCGTACCCTTGGTGGAAGTCCAACCGCTCGAGCCCCGAGCACGCAAAGCCGTGATCGAGGGCACCGGATTGGCCACCCCCGCCCAACAGGTGATCGTCATCCCACAAGTCACGGGGGAAGTCGTACACGTATCCAAGGCCATGGTTCCCGGTGGGCGGGTCAAGAAGGGCGATCTGCTCGTGCGCATCGACCCGCGCGATTACAAACTCGCCGTCGAGCAACAGAACGGCAACCTGCGCAGCGCCGAGCTCGAAGTGGAACGCGAACAGGCTCAACAGGAGCTGGCGATACACGAGTGGCAGGTCTTGGGTGAATCCGGAGCGCCACCTCCACTGTTCTCACGAGAGAGTCAAAAGGCCGCCGCCGAAGCAAACCTCGGCGCCGGCCAGCGAGGGCTCGATCGGGCCAAGCTCAACTTGTCGCGAACGTCGCTGCGCGCCCCCTTCGACGCCACCGTGATCTCGGAAAACGTGGATCTCGGCCAAGTCGTGGGACCTCAATCCCAGTTGGCGCGCTTGATCGGCACCGACCAGATGTGGGTCATGGTCGCGATCAGCGTCGAGGAATTGTCGTTGATCAGCATCCCCGGCGTCAACGCCGAGCACGGGTCGACCGTCGAGGTGCGCCAGCGTCTGAGCAACGGCAAGTACATCGTACGGCCAGGCCAGGTCACTCGGTTGGTCAATCAACTCGACGACCGCACGCGGCGGGCCCAGGTGGTGGTGACCGTCGACGACCCATTCAACCCGGAGCGCGGCTTGCCATTGCTGTCGGGGGCGCACGTCCAGGTGGCGATCGAGGGGCAACGGTTCGATCAGGTGTACACGCTGCCGCGTCAAACGGTCTACGAAGGCAACGTCGTCTGGGTGATGGGCAAAGAAGACAAGCTCGAACGCCGACAAGTGACGGTGGCCTGGGGCGACGCAGACAACGTTTACGTCACCTCGGGCGTCGCAGCCGGGGATCGACTGGTGCTCACGCGCCAGTCCAATCCCATCGCCGGCACCAAGGTGGCCGTCGTTCCGCCCGCAGGCAGCGCAGAGACGACGCAGACGCCATCGCAGGCCGCCGTCGAACCCTCGCCGGACGGTAGCGGCGCCAGCTCGTCAGCGAAGCCCAAGCAAGAGGTCAACTGATGGCCCACTCGACGTCGCGCAGCGACAAGGAGTTCATGAAGGGCGCCAAGGGCCCGATCGCGTGGATGACGAAGAACTCCGTCGCCGCCAACCTGATCATGTTGGTGGCGATCATCGGGGGATTGATCTCCGTCGTTTCGCTCAAGCAGGAGGTCTTTCCGGAGTTCGAGCTCGACGTCATCTCGGTGACGGTCACCTACCCCGGCGCCAGTCCCAGTGAAGTCGAGCAGGGGATCGTATTGGCCATCGAAGAAGCGGTGCGGGGCCTGGACGGCGTCAAACGCATCAAGTCGGTCGCGGCCGAGGGCGCGGGGAACGTGAGTATCGAGTTGCTGCTCGGCGTCGATCCCAACAAGGTGTTGGCGGACGTCAAGAACGAGATCGATCGCATCCAGACCTTCCCATTGGACGCGGAAGAGCCGACCGTTTCGGTCATGTCGCGGCGACGGCCGGTGATCTCGCTGATCTTCTCAGGTGCCCACGACGATGCGACGCTGCACGAGATCGCCGAAACCGCGCGCGCGGATCTGTTGGCGCTGCCGGAAATCACTCAAGTCGAGATTTCCGGAGTGCGTCCGCTCGAGGTGAGCGTCGAGGTCCCCCGGGAAACCCTGGAAGCATACGGTCTGAGCCTCGAGCAAATCGCTCAGCAGATCCGCAGCGCGTCGGTGGAGCTGCCGGGCGGCGGCATCGATACCAAAGGTGGCGAGCTGCTCGTGCGCGTCGCGGACCGACGCAAGCGCGGCAGCGACTTCGGCGACATCGTGGTGCACAGCCCAACGCGTTCCGAAGAGGTGCGCCTGAGCGACATCGCGACGATCCACGACGGTTACGAAGACACCGACCAAGCGTCGCTCTTCGACGGCAACCCGGCGGTACGCCTCACCGCCTACCGCGTGGGCGACGAAACACCGACGAGCGTCGCCGAGGCGGTCAAGACCTACGCCGAGCGCGCCGACGCCGAGCTGCCCGACAACGTCTCCGTCGCGGTCTGGGACGACGACTCGGAGTTGTTGGAGTCGCGCATCGATCTGTTGGTGCGCAACGCCAAGAGCGGCTTGCTCCTGGTGTTGGTGACGCTGGCACTGTTTCTCCAGCGCCGGCTGGCCGCGTGGGTCGCGCTCGGCATCCCCATCTCGTTTCTGGGGGCGTTCATGTTGATGGGCGTCTTGGATGCGTCGATCAACATGGTCACGCTGTTCGCGCTGATCGTCACCTTGGGCATGGTGGTGGACGACGCGATCATCGTCTCGGAGAACATCCACAGCAAGCGCCTGCAAGGCATGGGCCCGCTGGAAGCGGCCATCGTCGGCGCGCGTGAAATGTCGGTACCCGTCGTATTCTCGATCCTCACGACCTGCGCCGCGTTCGCTCCGCTGTTCTTCATCCCCGGGACCATGGGCAAGATCATGAGCATGATCCCCCTGGTCGTGATCGCCGTCCTGGTGGTGTCACTGATCGAATCGTTCTTCGTGCTGCCAGCGCACATGGCTCACGAGTCGAACCCTCGAGGGCTGTGGGCGAGCAGCATCGGGCCCGTGTTCACGATGGTCATGCTGCCCGTCGACCACCTGCAACGGATAGTGAACAAGTGGCTCAACGCGTTCATCGAGAACGTCTACCGTCCGTTTCTGAACGTGATGCTGCGCTGGCGCTACGCCGTCGTTGCCTCCGGAGTCGCGAGCCTCATGGTTTGCGCCAGCTTGGTCAAGAGCGGGGTCGTCCCGTTCGCGTTCTTCCCCACGCTCGAAGGCGACATCGTGACGGCGTCCGTGCGGCTGCCGTACGGTACGCCGCTCGAACACACCACCGAGGTGGCGCAGATCTTGGAGCATGCAGCCGACGAGACCGTCGCAGAGTTCGGCGGCGACTCGATCAAGCGCGGGATGTTCACCCAGATCGGCACCGGGCCCAAGGGGCGTGGTCCGAGCGCTGGCCCGGCCGCTCAAGGCAGCCACCTGGTCACCATCGAACTCGGTCTCGTGCCTTCGGAGAAGCGCGACTTCTCGAGCCAACGCTTCGCCGACTCGTGGCGCAGCCGCTTGCCGCCCATGGCCGGAATCGAGGCGTTGACCGTCGGTGCGAGCGCCGGTCCCGGTGCCGGCAAGGCCGTGGACGTTCAGCTGAGCCATCGTGACTCGCGCGTGCTGGCGGAGGCTTCCGAGATCTTAGCGAGCCGTCTGACGGAGTATCCGTCACTGACGAACATCGAAAACACTTACTCCGCGGGGAAGCCGCAGCTCGATTTCCGACTGCGCAACGAAGCATTGGGTCTCGGGATCACCAGTAGCGACGTCGCGCGGTCTTTGCGCTCCGCGTTCTTCGGCGCCGAAGCCTTGCGTGAGCAGCGAGGCCGCAACGAGTTGAAAGTGCGCGTTCGCCTCCCGCAAGAGCAACGCAACTCCGAGTACGACCTCGAACAACTCACCGTGGCCGCTCCCGGCGCAGGGTTCGTGCCGCTCACCTACGTGGCCGACTTCGCGCGGGGACAAGCGCCGACTGCCATCACTCGCGAGGACGGAAACCGCAACGTCAACGTGTCCGCAGAGCTCGTCACTGGAGTCAAGTCCGCCCGCCCGGAACTCGAAGCCCTGGAAAACGACGTCCTGCCCCAACTGCGCGCTCAGTACCGCGGCCTGGACACGGCACTCGTCGGTCAACAGCGGGAGCGCAGTGACAGCTTCAGTTCACTCGGCCCCAACTTCCTGTTCGCCCTGTTCGTGATCTTCGCGCTGCTGGCCGTACCGCTCAAGAGCTACAGCCAGCCGCTGGTGGTCATGTCTGCCATTCCTTTCGGCATTCTCGGAGCCGTTCTGGGACACATGCTGCTGGATTACTCGCTGAGCTTCATCAGTGTGCTGGGCATCATCGCCCTGTCGGGCGTCGTCGTGAACGATTCGTTGGTACTCGTCGACGCGGTCAACAGCTTTCGGGCACAGGGCAACGACTACTGGCAATCGGTGATCCTGGCGGGCACACGCCGCTTGCGACCGATCTTGCTCACATCACTCACGACGTTCTTCGGCTTGTTGCCGATGATCTTCGAAACGTCGCGGCAAGCGCGCTTCCTCATCCCGATGGCGATCAGTCTGGGCTTTGGAGCTTTGTTCGTCACCGGGATCGCACTGCTGCTGGTGCCCGCGCTGTACATCATCGTCGAAGACGTGCGCGGCCTGCTGGGGCTGCACACGGAGGAAGACGACGCCTCCGCCCAATCCGGTATCGCTCCTGCCGAATGAGTATGCAGCGGAGCCGTCGTCGCACGGCTCGCCTCTGACGCGCGGGCGCGGCGTGAACGCGTTCGCTATTCGGTACGCCGAGCGACGTAGATGTTCAGAACGCCTTCCCTGTCAGAGGCAAAGTAGAGCATGGAGCCGTCGGGGCTCAACCACGGGTCCCGCTCGTCGGCGGCGGTGTTGAGGCTCGTCAGAGGCTGTTCGTCGACGAACGCGTCGGCCGCGGACTGGCGCTCGCTGACGTACAGATCACCGATCCCGTCTTGTGCGTGAACGTACAACAGCGTCAGTCCGTCGTCGGTGAGAAACGCGTCGACCGTGTTGGAGTCCGCTCGTGTCAGTCCTGCGAGGAGCACGGGTTGCCCAAATGGATCCGAAGGCGTCGCACGCTCGGCGAGGTACGTTTGATACATCTGCTGATCGCGGCGTGAAGCGAGGGGCATGACCATCCCCCGCTGCCCCGTCGGCCGCGGAATGTCGTCTGCCGTGGAATTCAACTCCAGCACGGGGACCGGCTCGCCCCACGGGTCTCCCAGGGCGGCGCGTGTGCTTTGAAAGATGTCGACTCCCAATTGCTCTTCGGAGCGGCGAGACCCGACCCACAGCACCAAGCCACCCGACTCGACGGCAGGGCTCGAGTCGAACTGTTCGGTGCTGACCACGTCGACCCGCTGGGGCTCGGAGAACTCGTCCGTGACGCTGCTGCGGCTCGCAAACCACACGTCCGCGTCGTCCTCGCGTCTCGAGGAGAAGTAGATCTCGAGCATGTCGCCGGTGAGCGTCGGATTGTCGTCCTTGAAGTCCGAGTTGATGACGGCCACCAGTCGGGGTTCGTCGAAGAGCAGCCCGGGCTCTTCGGGCACTGCCGCCTCGCTGGCAGCGGGCGCGACAGGCTCTGCATCGCGCGTCGGTTGCGGTGGCGGGCTTGCGTCTGGCAGGTCCGTCGTCGTCGCGTCGGGAGACGGGCTCGGCGGGGACACACCAGCGTCGGTGGGTCGGGTTTGCGGGGGTTGCGGCGCGGCGGTAGCACGCGCGGGAGCCTTGCCCAGATTCACTTCCTGGCCGCCACAGGCCCCAACCCAAGCAGCCAACGCAACCGGACGCCAGCCACCGCGGCGACACCACGTCCTCACGCCGCTACTCCCGAGTCGATCCCGAAGCCCGAGCTGCACGGCGAAGCACCGCCGCTTCTTGCTTCAACACGCCTTGGGAGAACCGAGCATCGTAGCGGCCCAGTTGTCGCAACGCCGCCGCTCTGTCGCCCCGCTCCAACGCCCGGCGCGCCCCGTCGAGGAGCTTCACTTCTGCCGCGACGTCCCCCACGGACTCGCGCTCCGAGACCGGCCGGGCCCGACCGCCGTTCGAGGCCGCCTTGGTCGTCGCGGGCGCACGCGCCGCCGCGACGGGCGTCGCACGCGGCGACGGGACGTCGTCCGACGCTTGCGTTCGTTGCGTGGCGTCGCCCTCGACGGCAGGTGCCGGCGCATTCACCGATTCCCGCTCGCCCAGCGCGCGGGACGAATCGGATGGCGCGGGCTGAGAGTCGATTTCGGTGACGTGGCCGCTCACGTTCGAGGTCCCGGGATCGTTCCCCGACCCCGGCACCGATGCCGCGGCGACGACCAAGCCACCGGCCACGAGCCCCGCGGCAGCCACGGCCCCGAACCACTTCAAGGCCCCCCCGGCAGTCGCGGCCACCGTTGCCGTTCCCCCGGCGGCACTACCTCCGCTCGCGCTGGCACCGGCCGAGCCGACCACGTCGCCCACCAGTACGGGCCCGGCACCCAAGCCGAGTGCGGACGCCATCGCGAGACTCACGTCGGCCGGCGGTGTTTCAGCACGCCCTGCCTCCAACAGACACGACTCGAGCGGCGTGGCATCCCCGTCGAGCAAGCGGCGCGGATCGTTCACTTCAAGCCCTCCAAAGCTGGCAATTCCTCCAGGCGCTCCACCTCCGAACGGAACGATTCGCGGGCGCGGCGCAGGCGCGACGCCGCGGTCCCCAGGGGGATGCCCAGCGTGACGGAGATCTCCGGAGTCGTCATGCCCTCGAGCTCGTACAGCGCAAACACGACGATCAGTTGAGGATCCATGTCCGAGAGCACCCGGTCGAGCAACTGCCGAGCGTAACTCTTGGACATCAACACGTCCCGGGTCTGGACCGGGCCGAATCGCGTCATGTCCTCTTCGAGCTGACAGCGACTCTCACGCCGACGGCGCGTGTGCAGCAGCGTGAGGGCCGTCGTGAACAGGAAACCACGCTCGGCCCCAGGGCGAATGTCGGCCATGCGCTCGGCGACCACCAAGAAGGCCTGCTGCGTCAGATCGGCCGCGACCTCAGCGTCGGCCCCCATGCGACGCAACGTCCGCCAAACCACGGTGTGGTGATTGGCAAACAAGCGCTCGAGGCGTACCCGCGGCGCAAGCGCGACCGGTGGTGTCGGGTCGTGGGCGTCGCTCGACTCTCCCTCGCCCATGCGTGCCCCACTGCCCTGCTGTGCGATCATCGACTGCCCCGACGCGGCCCGCCCAGAATCGAGCCGGACGCCACGCACCGCCGACGCCGACATGGCGAGCGACAACGGAGAATCGAGGCAGGAGCTATTGGACATGGCTCGACAGGTGAATGCACCAGGCAGGGCTATCGATCATCGATGGCACGAGTCCCACCCCGGAACAAGCAACGCGCAGTCTAGCCGGCGCCCGAGCGGGCCGGAAGGGACCATCGATCGCGATCCGCGGCGGGTGCACGACCCTCTACAACTCGTGCACGACCGCCAGGGTAAACATCGGCGCCCACCGCGGAACCGCATGCACGACCTCGGGCTCGAATCGGAACGTATCGCGAACGACCGTCGCGCCCGCCGCCCCTTTCGCCAGACAACGCCAAGGGCCATGGATCCGCACGTCCGCGGCCAGCGAAGCACCGACGACCGCCCAGGGCCGGGTGTGGGATTCCGGCTCCAGCGTGTCGTCGCCCCTGACTTGGAGCGCACCCCCGACGGCCAGCAAGCAGCCACCGACGGTCCAGTCCGCGGTTCCCCAACGCGCCGGGCAGAGCTCCAAACTGCCCGCGGACAGTCGAAAATGCGCCACTCCCAGATCTGCCCGAACCCCATCGCGAATCACATACTGAAGAGCACCCTGAAGTGCAGGGCGCCAGGCGGCAAAGCGGCCTCCCGCGACGGCAGCCGAACCGAGCAACACCGGACCGAAGCCCCCACCGGGCGCCATGCCCCCGGTCCACACTGCGCCAAGCCCGAGATTCCACTCGGAACTGCGCGGCGGCACGGGCAGCTCCCAATCAGATTCGGGGAAAACGACGGCAGGCGGCTCTCGCCCGGGTACCACAGGCGGCACAACCGGACCTGGCTCGGGCGGGTCAGAAACCGGCTCACTGACCGAGGGTGGATCGAGGGTGATGGCGATCACGAGCGCAGCAGCGTCGATCACCGTCCGGCAATCGTCGGCGGCGAGCGCGCGCACCAGCGGGGGCTGACCCCCGCCGGAGAACTGCAACGTCGCCCGCCAGGGTTGCGACAGGTCCGCGGGCGTGATGTCGACCGCGACCAACGTGTCGTCTGTCCGGTCGCCGTCGGTCCAGTGCACGCGTTCGGAGCGCCTCCGAACCGAGCGCTGCAATTCGGCTCGGTCGGCGCAGGGCGCACCGCCGAACTGCAGCCGAGCCCCCTTGCTCGCGCCTGCGGCGTCGGGCTGCGCCGCCACTTGGCCGACCCATGTGATCAGCCCCCATACCCACGTGGCCCGCTGCACCGCACGCAACGCGAACGGCCCCTGTCGAGCAGACGGGGAGAGCACCGGATGCAGCAAGGCCGCATCCTGACATAGACTCCGCAGCAGACCAATAATGACAACTACCTGGCGGCGGCATCGACGCTCGACGGACGCGACACTCGCGGGCGGTGTCCGGTCCGCTTGGTAACGCTTCCCTTCGAAGGGGGCAGATCGGCCCGTGGTCACTCGACGGCGAAACACGCGGGACGCGACGTGACCTGGCCTACGCGCGTTGCGTGAGCTTCGGCGAGCTCAGTCTGACGATCCAGCCACGGGACCAGGCCGGCGCGATCTCGGCGTTGGCGCGTGGGACGCGCTCGAGCGACTCGACCGTTGCGCGGATCAATCCTCTGCGCTGAGTGGCAAATGCCAACGCGGAGCCACGTACGAGCGCAGCACCTTGCGGTACAGGCCCAAGTGCGCGCAGTGATCGAGTTTGCCGTTGCCGGCGAAGCCTCGCACGTGAAATCCCGATTCGGAGTATTTGCGGATCAGCTCGAGGCCCATCGGATCATCGGCGTTGGCCTTCGCCGATTCGGGCCGCGCGCCAAGCTGCCACAGCAGGTAGTTCGCCGTCTCCGTCGTGGATGCGTAAGTCGGCGGAAGGATCGACGAGTGGCTGACGAACATCAACGCCCCACCGTCGGCGGCGCGGCGCGCAAACTTCACGAAGGGCTGCAGCGTCGTCGCCGCGCGGGGCGTGTTGGCGTGTCCAGTGTGCAAACCGTCGAGCAAGATCACGACGTCGGGACGGCGCGCCAACCGACCGCGTAACGCTTGTTCTACGGCGCCGTAACCGGCGCTCCACGACGACAGGCCGAGCTTCCCGATGTGCGCGACGGGTACGCCGAGATCGGCCGCCACGCCCGTTTCGATGCTCTGCAGTAGCTGCTCGAACTGACGGGAGTCCGAGAACTTGCGCGTGTACGGCCCCGAGTTGTTGCCCAGATCGATGCCGACCAGGACAGCACCCTCGACAGCCTGAACCCACTCTTTGCGCGCCGCCTCGTGGCCGTGAAAATGGATCATCACGGCAAACTCGCCACGGTCGTCGAGCTTCAAGTCCTTGGGCACGATCATCTGGCCGATCGACGGGCTGCGATCCCACTTGTCGAAATTGCCGAACCCCGGATCCGGCGACAGACAAGGATTGACACCGCGAGCTAACGACGACTTCTCTGTCTGAGTGCGCGCGGCCGGCGGTGCCATCACCCACCCTGGAGCGGGCAGACCCGAAGGAGGCCACGCTCGCGCCCGCCTCGGAGCCTCCGGCGAGGGGGCCGCGCCGACGTGTGCACCAGCGGCAGCCAGCACCTGCTGCGGGTTCGACTTCACCGATGGGGTCGTTGCCGTTTCAGTATCGCCAATCACCTCGTGGGATGGCGTGACCGAAGGCGGGTGAGCAGCTCCGGGGGCACCCGTGGCTGACGGGCTGAACGCCCAAGCTGCTACGCCGATGACCCCCAACGTCGCAAGGACACTTCGAAGCATGTAACGTTGGAGTCTGCCTGCGGCTCCCGCATTGGCAAGGCCGAGTCATGCAGTCACCGAACAACCCTTGGGCGCCGACCGATGTGAGACAGGACGCATGGATATTTCCACGAGTATTGCTCGCGGCTTGCGCGGGGATCGCAGCGCTCGCGGGTTGTAGGCAAACGGAGCAGCCTGCACCGACGAAGGATCCCGTGTCGAACACGTCGGCACAACGTTCGGCGCGCGCAGGTTTGACGCAAACCAGCGCACCATTTGCGTCGAGTGCCGATCCGCGCGACGGCGCGCCAACTGCAAACGCGATTCACGCCAAGCCGTCCGAGCCCAAACCCACGACGGTTCCTGCGCCGGACCCTCGCCCACCGACGAAGAACGTCGCTGAGCGCTACAGCCACACCATTCCCGATGACGTCCGGCAGTTGCCGGTCGTCGACCAACAGGCAGCCATACTGCGTGCGTTGCATGAACAGGGTGACTGGTCACCCGAGGCACTCGCTCACGTCGCCCAGGTCTTCGAAGGTTCGCCGTGGCTGAGCTTCGGCAACCCGAAGACGAGCCAGCCGTCGATGACTCGTGAACAGTGCCGCGTCCGCCGACGCGGCGCGGACCTCCCTCTTCCCGATCCGACCTGCGGCGCGCCCAACATGGTCCCACTGTTCGACCCGAGGCGAGGCCAAACGGCTGCCGACGCACGTGTGTGCATCGACCAGTACGAATTCCCCAACCTGCCCTGCGAGTACCCCGTGGTTTGGGTGCGAGCCTCGGAAGCCGACGCACTGTGTGACGCCTTGGGGAAACGCCTCTGTGACGCCCACGAATGGGAGGGTGCTTGCGCCGGAGCGCTGTCGGATTTCGAACGAGAATACCCGTGGGCGTCCATGCCCCGATCGGTGAAGAACAGCCCGCGTCGCGAGCAGCGCCTGTGGCTCGAGTACGAACACAATCGAACCCGCGAGGTGCGTTGGGCCTACGGCCTGCAATCGGATACGAGCGTGTGCGCCATGGCAGCGGAGAAAGACGCGCGGTGCGACGTGGTCGACTGGGGAACGTGCGGCAGCAACACGTACCCTGCAGGGGCATTCCCTCGTTGCGTCAGCCCTCTGGGGGCGTACGACCAACACGGCAACGCGGCCGAGCACATGAATCTACCCCTGCACCCCGAGGAGATGACCAGCAGAGGCGGGAAGGGCTGGACGGAAATGAAGGGCAGCTGGTTCATCTTCGCCAGACAACCCAGCCATCCCGACGACTGCCGCTGGCGCGCCAAGAGCTGGCACACCACGCGCGTCACCGACTCGCAGAGCCACCGCAACTACCACTTGGGCTTCCGCTGCTGCAAGGACCGCAAATAGTGACCCGATTGAACTCGCAAGAGGAACACGAGCGCCGTGGACCGAAAGCGGCTCAGCGTTGCGCACTGCCCGTCGCGTCCGGGCTGACGTACTGCACGGGTCGCTGCTGGACGTAGGCCCAATCTTGCGGTGGCACGACGGGGGTTTCGCTCAACACGCGTTTTGCGCCGGCAAGTGCAGAACGCACGAACCACGTCGCATCGCTGCGCTCACGCGCCCCGGCGAGAGACTCCCCTGCCAGCACTCTTGCGCGAGTTTCGAAGTACATCCGCTGCCCACAGCCGATGCGAGACAGGAGCGACTCGGAAACGCCGTGCTCGGCCGGCTCATCTGGAGCCACCAGCGTCAGCATCCCGAAGGCGTCGACACACAGCACGGCCTCCGGGCGCTGGGGGCGAACGGCCGCGCCCACCGCAACCCGCTGCGCCGCACCCGGATTCGAAGCTGCGATGACGAAACGGCGCTGGGAGAACCACAGCACGGTCTGGTCCGATGGGTCCTCGGGCCCGGCGCCGCTGGGGATCTGGAGCCCTACTTCGGCAATGGCGCCATCGCCGACCCACTGCAACTGCTTCGGGTCGAGGCGCGTGATCAGAAAAGCTCGCTCCACACCGTCGTCGTCGGAGGCTCGAAGCCGAGCGATCGCGCCGGCGTGGGGCCAAGCCACGCCGCCGATGTCGAGCAAGCGCCATCGGGCGTCGTCTTCGGCGTCGCCCGCCGTACCGGGCAGCGGTGCCCCGGGCAGCAATTCGCGACGGGTCAGATAGAAGAAGTCGCGGGACGTGACGTGGATGTAGCGAGGGAAGTTCATGAGCGGCATCTTGCGAACCATCAGCCGCGCCAGGAACGTGTAGCCTTCCACGCCGTCCACGCGCCCGCGCGCTTCCCACAGTGAGTCGAGGCGCCGCTCGAGTTTCGGCAGCTCCGTCTCGGGCGCGACGCGGTAGAACTCGAATCCGGTGTGGCCAGCGTTCATGTCCAAGTGAATGCCGTAGTCGCAGCGGGCGATGGTCATCGCCTGGGACAACCCGTCGGGAGTGATCCCGGGCGAGTAGAAATACGCCAAGAACCCTTCGGTCGTCAGGCACAGGCCGCTGCGTACCGTGCGGGACTCCTCCGTCCAGCCTTCTGGCACGCCGCCCCACCAGGTTCGTCGATAGGGGTTCACCAGTCCGTCTTGGACGAGCGGCGTGAGGTTTTGTCGCAACGAGACCACGTCGTCCCCGATGATGCCGTCCGCCGGCCACGTCCCGAAACCAGCCTGCCCATCGTCGTAAGTGAGCACGGTCGCCGCGTAGGGTTTCGGCGGCAATTGCACGCGCCGCTCCTCCATCATGCCGTATTGGCCGTGAACCGCTTGAAATGCTCCGTTGAACGCGCCGACCACACGCTGCAAGACCTCTGGCTCGCGCGGGATCGTTCCCGTGCCCTGTTCGCCAGTGGCACTCTTCGGCTCCTCGGTCCCCGCAACGACGTGCAGCTCGACGCGTCGCGGATCCCACAAGGTTACCGACGTTTGGATGTAAGCGCGTTCGGGATCGGTGCGGATGAACGTGAACACGAAAGGCGACCCGGCACCGTCGTACGCAGGTGCCAGCAAGTCTTCGGCCAGGCTCACCCAGCGACCTTCGCCGGCCATGGGAACCTTGAACAGCGGTTGTAACGGCTGCGGAGGCCAACCGGGGATCTCTCCAGAGCGCGCGAGCGGCAGACTGCCCAGCACGTCGCCGATCTGTTCGGCGATCACCTCGTCCGGGTCGATCCCCACGACTTCTTGCTGCAGTTCCTCGAGCTGTTCACTCGCCCGAAAGACCCAACCTTTGAGCCACTGCATGCGCTCGCTGCCGATCCACGATACCGCCCGCAAGCGATCGACGGCCCAGGGCACCACGGCACCGGGTCTCGGCGGGGGTGAGGAGCGGTAGACGAGATTCGCTCCGAGGGTCTCCGCGGATGGCACGCGTCCGAGGTCCAGCTCGACGGTGCGCTCCGCAACCAACGCACGAAGCACACCGTCATCGACGGTGAGCTGCACTCGCTCGGGCTCGTGTTGCAGCTCGACGCTGGAGCGCCCGACACCGCGCCATTGCCCGGTCTGTTGGCGATTGGTGATCGCCCGTTGGATGCGACTGAGTAGTGGCCATGCGGCCATGGCGCTCTCGGGCTCCCCGCGCAGGTCCGCAACCTCGATGCTCCGCGCGGCACCGGCATGAACCACGGACCACACCGCCCACTTCTGCCAGACCGTCAACTGCGCTTCTGCGACAGCGGCGGTATCCGACAGGTCGTAGGTCGAGGCCACACGGACCGGCACTCCCTCGTGCGACAACGCGACGTGCAGGAGCTGCACGTCAGCAAGAGCTTCCGCCGAGCTCACCAACATGAGGCCACGAGCGTTGCTCAGCGCCGTGCGGAATCCGTCGAAAGGTTCATCGACCCACTGAAACGAATCGAAGTCGGCATCCTGCTCGCCGTACCGTTCGTGCAGCAACCGTTGCACGTCACCCTGCGGCGGCAACCACGCCAGAGTCAGGGTCAACCACGCGACGTGTGCACTCCACGGTCGCCACACGACACCGAACGCCTCTTTCGCCCGCTTGCGCGACGGCACCGCTCGCAGCTCGTGCCAAGAGAAGCCCGCGCGATGCAGCACCCAAGAGGCGAGCCCCACCACCAGCAGCGCAACGGCGAATCGAAACGGGGACGGCAACACCACCCCAGCGTGAGCCCAGTAGTACGCCGCCACGGGAACCGCGAGCGCCTCGAAGAATGCGCGGGCCCCACCGCTCAACGCGTGCACGATGGTCGTCCACCAGCCCGGCCGCGCGGAGCGGTGTCGCCAGCGCCACAGCAACGCGCGCCGCGTCCAGAGGGTCAGCAGTCCACACAGGGTGGCAGTGACCAGTCCGACGTGACCATGGTGCGTCGCAACCCCCACGAACCCCAACCCCACGCGCCCTCCCAGCAGCACTGCCAGCAGCGACCACAACGCCGCCGCGTCCATCACCGGTGGGTCTCCGAACCGTCACGACGCGTCACGGCGCGAGTCTGATGCGCCCGGCCGACCCCGGCAAGCGAAACCACTGCGCATTCGCGCCGGGACACGTCCCGGCCGAGACGCCGCGTGACTTCGTCGGCAGCAGCCGCAACGCAGGCTCGAGCTGGCGTCACTCGGCCGCCTCCGTTCACACGCCACAGCCAACACCGCCAAACGGGACCGTTGCTCGCTCATTGAGCGGACTACGCAGCGGCGTGTTGACTCGGGTCGTAGCGGTGCTCGCGGTACAAGCGCCGCACGAACTCCAGCGCGGGATGCTCGTCGAAGCGCGCCAACGCATCGCGCATTGGCGCCGACCAAGCCTCCGAGGGCGGCAGTTGCATTGGGTGTTCTGGAGGCGCCGCAAGCGGGGCGGCCATGGCGGCGAAGCTCAAGTCCGCCGCGGAAAACCTGTGCCCGCACAGGTAGCGGCGGCCGTCCGACAGTCGGGCGGCTACGTCGTCCAGCGTCGCACGACACCGTTCGATCGCCTCCGCGGCGCTGGCATCGTCGATGGCGTAGTACTGGCGCATGATCGATTCGACCTTGTCGTAGGACAGCCGAAACACGACGCGCTGCCACCAGGGCGCACCCCGATTGTTCGTGGGTAGGATCTCGCTCTTGGGGAGCTGAAACGCGTAGTGGTAGAAGAACAACCGCACCGGTGGTCCGAAATTCGCCAAGATCTCCCGAGTCGACTCCTGTTCCTTCGGGGTCTCCAGCAATCCGTGCCGCCCTCGCCCCACAGCCCAGGTATGGGCGAACTGCAGGATGTCGTAGGTTTCGGTCAACACGCGGTCCGGCAGCACGAGCACCGGAACGGTTCGGGCGTTCATCGGACGAAGCACGCGACGGTGAAACCCCTGCAGGTGCCGCTCTTCTCGAAAATCCACGCCCGCGTACTGCAACGCCCAGCGCGCCACCTCACAGTAATGACTGATCCCGATCGTGATGAGACGTGCGTTCATCGTTTCCCGACTCCGACGAGTGAACCCCCGTCGCTCCGCCGAGCAGTGTGCAGAACTCAGCGGTCCGTTCGCCTGCGGTCAAACGTCGCACGAATTCCCGGCCCCATCCCGCTTGCCGAGAAACACGAAAAAACTGCCTACCACCCTAGAGCTGAGTGCGGCCACAGCACTTCTTGAACTTGCGTCCGCTCCCACACGGGCAATCGTCGTTGCGCCCCACCTTCTCGCTCGTAGCGGGTTCGGCGCGGGCGGCCGCCACTTGCGAGGCCCGAAGCTCCGAGAAATGTTCGTAGACCTCGAGCAATCGTCGACCCAAGCCGCTGCGCTGCTCTTTGCGCCAGGCCTGCTCGTCCACGGCCATGTTCGGGTGCAGCTTGCGCAACGAATCGAGCTTGAGGTAGCCGGCGAGTACCGCGATGGGAAGCGTGAGGCCGATGGCTTCGACGTCGTTCTGCCAGACACCGCTCTGCCGGGTGGTGCGAACGAACCCCTTGCAGAACTGGACGATGCGATGGTGCTCCTCGGGGTGGGGCACGTAGGGCTCGCCCAACTGCAAACACTGCGCGATGGCAAAGCGGTCTCGCAACAGCAACGAGAAGACCCGCTTGAGTACCCCTTGATCTGCGACCTGCCCGCCAAGCACCAGTCCCAACCAGTCGCTCGGATCCGAAAGACTGTGCTCGCAGGCGAGCGCGGAGAAAACACCCCGAGCGTGGGCGAGCGAGACGGATCCACTGTGCTCGAGCAAGCGAATCAGCTCGGCCTCTTCTTCCTCGGTGAGTGGTTCGGACGGCACGTCGGTCAGCATCGGGTCGATCTGACCGCATAGTTCAAACCCCCCGGGGCGACCACCAAAACCTGTCGTCACGGAAATTCCCGCACGAAGACCCCCCAAACACGACCCGTGGCAACGCGGCGGCGATTCCTTGCTGGATTGGTGCCGGGTGTCGTCGTTCGAAGCGCGAAAGCGAGCCATTCGTTGCCCGCCGCGCGTCGCTGTTTCCATACTCACAGCCATGGACCCGTCGATGTCGAAAACTCGCGCCCCCCACCGGCACTCCCCGCCACGGGCCGTTCCGCTCACCGCACTGTTGCTCGTTGCCTGCGGCACCAACGACCCGCCGCCTGTTTTCGGGGGTGAGGGCGCCCGCTTCGACGCCAAGCAGACGCCCATCTCCGAAGCCCCCGAAGAAGACCTGTACACGGGGCCTTGCGCCAAGCCCGCGCCGCCATCGCAAGCGGTACTGTTCGAAGACTTCGAGGACACGAACAATCAGCTGTTCAAGGCCTTCGAGCGCGAGGGCTGGTGGTACGTGGCCGTCGACGAGACGAAGGGCACGGTGTTTCCCGACGTGGGCGACTTCAAGGCCTCCGCCCTACCCGAAGACGAAGCCACCACGGAAAACCGCTACGCACTCCACGGCAAGGCCAGTGGCTTCGACGATTGGGGCGTGGTGTGGGGCAGCACGCTGAAGTGGACGCGTGACGGGGTGAAGTGCCCATTCAATGGATCGCACTTCGAGGGCCTGCGCTTTCGAGCCAGAGGCTCCGGCTCCTTCCAGGTCAAGGTCGGCAACCCGGCGACGGTCCCCGGAGAATACGAAGGCAAGTGCAAGCAGCGGTGCTGGGATGTACACGGACAAACCTTCGTGTTGACGCCCGAATGGCGGGAGTACGTCCTGCGTTGGGATCGCGTGCAGCAAGGCGGCTGGGGCGCCGAGGCTCAGTTCGACCCGGCGCGGATCCTCCACGTCAACTTCACGGTCGACGGCAAGTCCCTGCCCGTCGAGTTCTGGGTAGACGACATTCGTTTCATCACCCGCGGCGAAGACACGAACGCGCCGGCTCCTGCACTCGGCACAGACGCCTCCCCAGGTGCCCCGATTCCCAGTGCCGGGCCCCCAAGCGCCGCAGGCTCGGCCGGTACCGCCCCCACCAGCCCGCGAGCTGAAACCGCAACGCGCCCAGCCATCGCCCCTACTGCCACCACGACGAGCCCCGCGCCGCCCGCTCCGCATGCCCCGGGCTCGGCCGGCACGGCGACGCCACCCCAGTCGCCGCCCCAATGAGGCGCCCCGTGGATGGCCGTACGTGGACCGTCACCTCGAGACCCCGACGACAGCAACGGGGCGTCTCCCGAATCGCACGGCGCTTCGAGGTGCTGGCCGCATTGCGCGACGCGCAGACGGCACTGCGCACCGGACTGGCGTTGTCGTGTCTCGGGCTCGTCAGCTGCGCTGGCAGCGTGCAGGCGCCGCGGGGCGCAGAGACGGCAAGCCCCGGCGAGCTGCTGCCCACGCGAGTACGCCTGCTGAGCAACCGAGAGCTCGAACGCAGCGTTGGACAACTACTCGGTTCCGACTCCGTTGCGACGGGCGATGGGCTCGCGCGCCGATTGCCCCCCGACGTGCGACAGTCGGGCTATACCCCCAACGCCGGGCGCGCACTGACCGCGGCAGCGGGCGCGCGTTGGAACGCCCTGGTCGAGGAGCTCGCCGAACGAGCGGCAACGCGCTCACCGACGGCAATCGACGCGTGTCGGGACGACGACTGCGCCCGCCGCGAGATCCACGCCTTGGCGTTTCGCGCTTGGCGTCGCCCCGTGACGGAAACCGAACTCGACGCGCTGCACGACATCTTCCGAAGCGCCGAGGCACGAGCCGCAACCGGCGCGACAGGCAGCGATTCGAAACAGGGTTTGCGATCCCTCTTGTCCGCGTTGATGCTGTCACCCAGCTTCCTGTACGTCACCGAGCTGGGTGAGATCGGCTCTGGGGACCTGGCGACCCTGACCCAATTCGAGATCGCCTCGGCGTTGTCGTTCACTCTCAGCGGCGCTCCTCCAGACGCTCAGCTGCTCGCGCTGGCCGAGAGCGGAAGCCTCGACGATCCGCAAACCCGCCGCGAGCAGGCCCGACGCATCCTCGGGCACGACTCCACCCGCACTCATTTCGAACGCTTCGTACTCGAGTGGCTGGAGGTCGATGCGCTGCAAGAAACGGCGAAAACCGAAGAGTCCCACCCAACCTACGAGGCGTTGAAATCGCGCATGCTCGACGAAACGCGAGCGTTCGTCGACGAGGTCATGGTGCATCGCGGGGCGTCCGTGCAAGCATTGCTCACCGCAGGGTTCGTTTCGGTGCCACCTGCCATGGCTCGCTACTACGAGCTCGACGCATTCGGCCCCGCGGTGCCGGTCGGTGACAGCGGACGCTTGGGCATCCTCCAACACGCCAGCTTCCTGGCTGCGCACGCGCATCCCGACGGCACCAGCCCGGTCCGGCGCGGCGACTTCGTGCTGCGCAAGCTACTGTGCAAGCGACTGCCTCGCCCTGCCGAACTGGGCATCGAAGTCAGCATGCCCGCGCCGACTGCCGATCAAACGACGCGCTCGCGTTTCGTCGCGCACAACGCCGACCCGCAATGCAAGACCTGCCACCAGAGCATCGATCCACTGGGTTTCACCTTCGAGAACTTCGACGAAGCCGGTCGACTGCGCACGCGCGAGGCTGGGCAAACGGTCGAAACCCAAGCGCGACTGTCCCTCGACGGGCAACGTCTGCAGTTTGGTGACAGCCGCGACCTGTCGCGCTGGCTCGCCGCCAATGCCGATGTCACGCGTTGTTTCGCCCGCCAAGCCTTCCGCTATTTCAGTGCACAAAGTGAACCCGCCACCGAAGCTCCATTCGTGCGTCTGCAAACGCAGCTGCCCGGAAGTGCTCGAGGCAATCTCATCGAACTGCTCGTGGCCTACGCAGGTAGCGACGCATTCGTAACTCGCAGGAGGTCCCGATGAACGGTCCGTCTCGTCCCCACGGCAAACCGCATGCCCGAATGAACAGCCGACGCCGCTTTCTGTTTGCGGCGGGCGCCGCAGCACTGGCGCCGAGCTTGCTGGGCGCTGACGCGGTTGCCTCCCCGTCGTCCAGTGCCGCAGCGAGTGAGGACGGTGCGTCGCCCCTGCGCTTCATCGGCGTGTACATGCCACACGGATCGGCCTACGAGCTGTGGAAGCCAGGACCGGACTTCGACATCCGCTACGAAGACTGTAGTCTGTCGCCGTTTGATGCGCCGGACATCTACGGGCGAAGCTTCAAAGACGTCCTGTTGGTAGTCGATGGGCTCGACCTGGCAGCCGGCATCGAAACGGGGACCGTCGGGCACGACGCTTCACGCGTGATCCTCACCGGCAGTGGCGCCGATGGCTCCACCCCATCCATCGATCAGTACTTGGCCCAAGAACACCTGTTGGGTGCACAGACGCCGCTCACGAGCATCGCGTTGTCAATCGGCAACGACAAGACCGATCTGGGACAGAACGTCAGCTACGCCAGAGGCGGCACGCCCGTACCCAAGTGGATCGATCCCGCGCAGGTGTTCGACGAACTGTTCGGCAAACCGCTGTCCGATCGAGACCGCGCCGCACTCGAAGCGCAGCGCGCTCGGCAGCGCAGCGTGCTGGACTTCGTGCGACGCGACTTGCAGCGGCTCCACCAACGGGCACCCGCTGCAGAACGCGTGAAGATGCAGCAGCACCACACGGCACTGCGCGAGATCGAAAAGCGCATCTCTCCACCGAAACGCGTGTGCGCGGCCCCGGCGCGGCCAGATCCGTTGGCGTTTCCGAAGCTCCACGCCTTCGGCGGAGGCGAGCCGTACTTCGAGACGATCACCGAGTTGATGACGGATCTGCTCGCGCTCGCCCTTGCCTGCGACATCACCCGCTTCGCCACCCTGATGCTCGCCGACCTGACTCGTGCTCGCCTGTACCCGGGCCTGCCCGACGACATCCACCAGGACGTCGCCCATCGCTATTGGGCTGCGACCAACGCCAGCGGTGGTAGGCCGCAGACGTGGCGCGCTCTGGCCCTGCAGAATCGCCACACGCACGGCCACATCGCTCGCTTGCTTCAACGGCTCGATTCGGCAGGGGCATTGCAAGACACGCTGGTGTTTGCCCAGAGCGACATGGGCGATCCGTCACGGCACAGCTCGAAGAACGTCCCGACGCTCATCGCCGGCGGCTGTGGGGGTCACTTCTCGATGGGCCGCCACGTCGATCTGCGCAGCTCGAAGGGCACTGAGCTGCTTCCGAGCAATCGGGCACTGGTGTCAATCTGCCAGGCTTTCGGCATCGCGGTCGATCGATTCGGTCACTCGGCAAACGCGGCGACGGTCACCGGCGCACTACCCGAGCTGCACGGCTGAGCGCCGCGGCAACGCACCGAGCCTGCCGGGTGCGAGACCCCAGGCGCGTGGCTCAGCGCACGAAGTGCGCAGTCCACCAATTCAGCTCAGCCCGCTAGCTCAATCCACCAGGCGCAGCCCGAGGCGTTCACGCAAGGCGGCGTAGCGCGCACTCACGGCGAAACCGACGAGATCGCTCGCCAGCGGTCCCAGCGGCCCCTCTTCGGGTTCGAGGAGCTTGACGGCCGACGCCAGGTCGTCACAGAGCAACAGGCCCGCGCGACACGCCGTCTTGTCCACCGAATCGCTCCAGCGCAGCAGGTTCGTTCGTCCACCATCGGCGACGAAGGCCTGAAACTGCTGCCGAAGCTGATCGAGCTGCGCAGGCGCCAACATCGGCTTGAGAGCATCGCTCAACGGCGCGACCCGGGTACGCAGGTGAGCTGCAATCGGTAACCCAGGACTACCAATCAGCAACGCTGCGAGGAACAGATCTTCGAGCTCCGTGACCGCGCCGAACAGGACCTTGACGAAAAACTCCGCGCGGTAAGCGGTGAGGTGCCGTCCGGCCAAGAACGCATTGTCGAGCTGGGTTCGCCCACTCAACACACCCTTACCCACGAGCGAAAATGGCGGCATCGCCGGGACGTGGGCGTAACCCACCTCGCGGGTGGGGTCCACGTACACGGGCGGGGCCGGCATGCCGAGCACAGCCGCTGCCCAGCCCAGCGCACGCGCAGCCATCACCGTGGTCTTGGCCAGATCCTGCTTGCGCTCTTGGGGCAAGGTCAGCAGCTTCTTCTCGCGTCGAAGCGCCGCGACGCGTCCCATCAAGGCCGATGGCGCAACCAACGACATGATGTTGTTGGTCGTGATCTCGAGCTCGGGGTGCAGCAGGCTGTCGTGCCAGTCTTCCTGAGACAAGGCCTGACGCGGAACGATGAGTCCCTTACGAGCGTACTTGCCGACGAGGGCCCGCTGTGTCTCGTTCGCCGCCCCCAACACGGCAAGCGCCTGCGCGGCGCAATAGCTTCCATCGAGGTCGCCTTGCTGCTGATTGGCGGAGAACAGCGACTGAAGCAGCTTGGTGTTGGTCGGATCACGGCGAACCCGGACCCGCAGCTCGTCCACCGATTGTTCGACGTCGTCGACGGCTTCGAGGCCGCTGAGGTCGACTTCGACGGCAACGTGAGCCCTTGCCTCGCGCAGTTCTTCTTCCAGCTCGGCGATGCGCGCGTTGAGCCGGTCGATCTGCGCGAGCAACATCTGACGCCCCGCATCCCCGGCAGCCTTGACGTCGATGGGTTGCAGGGACGCCACCGGCGCTTCCCACTTCTCGACGACCTTGACTCGATTGTGCATCTCGTAGGCGTGGATCATCGCCTGCTCGAGTTGCTGCAGCTGCATCCGATTGATGCCCAAGTTGTCCGCGGCCTTGTCCAAGCGCTCGCGCTCTTCGGTCGTGATGACCCCGTCTTCCAAGGCGTCGGCGAACAGCTCCTGATAGTGCGAGGCGAACGGTCCTAGATCCAACCCGCCCGACGCTTGCCCAACGGCAAACCCCCCGCCCAAATCGAACCCGCTCGACTCTCTATCTGCACCCATGTGTCGGCCCTCCAAAGCGCTGCATTCAGAGCGAGACAGTCTAGTGATGACCACCGGAGAATCACGGGCAAAGTTGGAGCTGTCGACCGCGATGCGACCGGCGAACCGCTTGACGACGTCTGTATTGTACGCAGAGGTCGTGTGCGCGCCTGTACGCGACGAACTCGCGACGCTCCGCGCCACGACCAGCGAGCAAGCGATTCAATCGTTCGCTGTCAGCGCGAGTTGCTCGCCCAACGCTCAGCAACGCTTCGCCAACCGCCCCGCCAGCCGTCCTCAGCCGGCGCGGTACGCAGCACGAGCGCGTTCGATCGACGCGGAAAACTCGCGCCGAAACTTGTCCACGCCGAAGCGCTCGGCGACGGTCTGCCGGGCGCGAGTGCCCATCTGCCGGGCCAGCTCCGCGTCATCGAGCAGGCGCAGAGCGCACTGCTCGAGCCTCGCGGGATCGTTCGAAACGAACCCATCGACGCCGTCGGTGATTGGCGAACTCGGGTGAACGTTGCTCAGCACCGGCAATCCTGCCGCCATCGCCTCGAGCGCGGCCATGTTGTAGCCGTCTTCCAAGGCAGGGTCGGCCGTGTGGACGTAGAAACGGTGCTTGCTCAGCGTGTCCTTCAACTGCTGCCAGTCCTTCGCGGCTTCGACACCCGGAAGGTCAGGATTGTGCCCCACCAAACGAACCGGCACCCGACCAAAGGCTGCAGCGTGAAGTTCGCCCATCAGAATGTTGCGCCGCTGGGTGAAGAAGTTGGAAATCCGCAGCCCCTCCGCCAACTCGTACGTCGGCTCGGGGTAAGCCGAGACGTCCACACTGAAGGGAACCAGGTCGTCCAAGAAGCCCCAACTGCGGCCCTTCAGCTCCGAAACGGCTACGACGTGAGTGTTCGTCATTTCCACGTAGGTGCGCAGCGTCCGGCGTACTTCGTCGGGATCGGCACTGGCTCCCTGCTCGGCGTATTTGCCGTCGAGGGTCGAGTGGATGACCAACAGGCGCGGACCCTTGCGTTGTTTGAGGTCGAGCAAGTCACTGATGTTGTGAGCGACCATGCAGTAGTACTCGGTCGGGACAGCCAGCGCCTGTTGAAGAGTCAGAAGCCGCGCCCGCGGAGGGACGGGACGCATTCGCTCGTCCCAAGTCGCCGTGTGGCGCCCTTTCAGCCCCACTACGATGTCGAGGTCGAAGTCGAGCGCGCCGAGCTGATACACCCACGCCTCGTGGCAATTGAGCACGAGCAGACGCCGCCTCGACTTGCGTTTGGTCTTGGTCTTCGAAGACTTGCTCTTCATGTGCCCACCGTGTTGGCTCCCAAGAGCGCGCCGACCACCCCGGCTCGCACCGATGAGCCCCGTCATTGCCCCGAGCTCATCGACCTCAGGGTCGTCATTCCACCCGGGTATTAGCCACAGGGCGCGTCGGAGGCAACCGCACCCGGCCCGGTGTCGCTCGATGTCTGACAGGCGCTGGCGCTGACACCACCCCACCCCACCCTGCTTGCTTCTTCGCGATCGCGGGCGGTTTTTGGTAGATTGCGCCGATGGGCGTCGACATCGAGCGCGAACGATTCGACCGGCGCGACTTCGAACTCTTCGCGCGGCGCCTCGACGACAATCTCAGCGCGCTGTCGACGATCCTCGGCAGCGACCGATTCGGAGAAGGACCGCTGTGCCTCGGCGCCGAACTCGAGCTGTTCCTCGTCGACGCAGCATGCCAGCCGAGTCCCTGCGGCGACGCGCTGCTCGCGTGCGTCGCCGAGCGCGACTTCAGCGCCGAGATCGACCGCTTCAACATCGAATGCAACACCGATCCGTGCGACCTCGACGCCGCCCCTTTCGCCAACCTGGGTCAGCAGCTCAGCCGTCGCTTCGAGACGCTGGCACGGCAAGCCTCGCCGCACGGCGCGCGTCCGGTCATGATCGGCATCCTGCCCACGCTGGACGCCGCGCATTTGCGCGGCAGCATGACCGATACCGCTCGCTATCGGGCGCTGTCGCGTCAACTGCGGGAGCGTCGACGAGCGCCATTCCAGTTGCGCATCGACGGGATCGATCCACTGACCTTCCAGCACGACGACATCACTCTGGAGGGCGCAGCCACCTCGCTCCAAATCCACCTCCGAGTGCCACCGGCGGACTTCGCGCGCGTGTACAACGCCGTGCAACTGTCCACCGCGCCCGCGTTGGCCGTCGCGGGCAACTCGCCGCTGTTGCTCGGACACCGACTGTGGGAGGAAACCCGCGTGGCGCTCTTCAAACAATCCGTCGACGAGCGCTCCGTCGCGCAACGCCAGCAAGGGGAGCCGGCGAGGGTGAGTTTCGGCCACGGCTGGCTGCAATCAGGCGCCTACGAACTGTTCGAGCAAAACGTGAGGCACTTCGAACCGATTTTGCCACTGCTGGGACCCCAAGCGCCGCTGGAAGTGTTGGCCGCGGGGCGACTACCGACGTTGAGCGAGTTGCGTTTGCACAGCGGGACGGTCTGGCGCTGGAACCGACCAGTCTACGACACCGCAGGGGGCGGACACGTGCGCATCGAGATGCGCGCGCTGCCCGCCGGGCCCACGATTGCCGACATGCAGAGCAATGCGGCGTTTTTGGTAGGCCTCGCGCTGGCTCTGGCAAACGACGACGCGGCTCCACACGAGTCGCTACCATTCACTGACGCAGAGTCGAACTTCTACGCCGCCGCACGCGACGGTTTGGATGCGACGCTTCGATGGCCCACGCCGGCCGGCATCGAGACGACGCGCGCCGGGCAACTCGCCCAACGGCTGCTCCCGGTCGCCCGTCGCGGACTGCTCGCCGCAGGCGTCGCCGACGCCGACTACTCCCCCCACCTGGAGCGAATCGAAGAGCGGATTGCGACGGGACAAACCGGCGCGCGGTGGCAACGGGCTCGTTTCGAGCAGCTACTGCCGTCGCGCTCGCGCGAGGAAGCCTTGCGTCAACTCGTCGAGGAGTATATCGAGCACTCCGCTGGCAACACGCCCGCACACCGCTGGCCCCGATGAGAGTCAAACCGTTCGCCCTGGTCGATGCCGCATCTGGTGATTGGCCCAGCCTCCCCGTCGACTTCCTCCGACGTTGCGCAAGGCCGACCTGGATCAGCCAGCGCGGGATCGACCCGAGCCGCTGCCGCGTGGTCGTGACGCTGCTCCACGGCAACGAGCCCTCCGGTTGTGCAGCACTAGCCCGCTGGTTGGCAGCGGGGCGCACCCCCGCGGTGAATGCCGAGTTCTTCGTTGCCTCGGTGGACGCCGCACTGACCGAACCAGTGTTCACTTATCGCCTACTCCCCGGGCACCCCGACGCCAACCGCACCTATTTGCCCCCCTTCGACGGCGAGTCAGGGCAGCTTGCCGAAGCTGTGCTGGAGCGCATCGAAAGGCTCAATCCCGAGGCCATCGTCGATCTACACAACAACACGGGCCACAACCCGGCCTACGGCGTCGCCACGGCGGTGACCGGTCCCATCTTGAAGCTCACGGCGCTTTTCGCCGAGCGCCTGGTTCACAGCGATCTGCGACTCGGTACGCTCGTCGAAGCCACCAGCGCCGGCGCGCCCAGCGTGGTCATCGAGTGTGGGCGAGCAGGCGACCCGGCCGCCGACGAACTGGCGTTCGAAGGGCTCGAGCGGCTGTTGACGACCGCCGAACTCGATCTGCACGGCAGCGCCGCACCGCGAGTCGAAGTACTGCACGAGCCACTTCGCATCTGCGTGCGTTCGGGCGTGCGCTTGGCGCTGGCGACCCAGCCCGACTCCACCGCGGACCTGACCGTCGACTTGGCGATCGAAAGGAGCAACTTCCAGCGGCTCCCCGCGGGTTCGACCCTGGGCTGGGCCGTGCCCGGTGAGTCCCTACCCGTGACGGCAGTCGGCGCTTCCGGGCGGGACGTCGCGAGCGAGTTGTTCGAGCCTCGCGGCGATCGTCTCGTCACACGCGTCGACCTGGTTCCGGTGATGATGACGACCAACCCGGAAATCGCGCTGAGCGACTGCCTCTTCTACGCAACTCGCCGTCGTCCGCACGGCGCCTGAGCGGCGCGCGTCGAACCGGCGTGTTGCACCGGATCGTTCATCGCAGGGCGAGCGGAGGGATCCGACCCGAGGCTCTCCACTGGCAGAAATGATGCCTTCGGCGTTGCGTCTCGGAGCACTGGATTGCGGAATGACTAGAAGATTCAATGGGGGCAGAAGTGCAGGAAACGATGGGGGTTTTGTGACAGCAAGGTGACAGGTAGCGCAACTGTACTAGGCCGCGGCGCCGACGCGTCGTGCTAGCCCCGAGGACCTCATGAACCGAAGCCCCCGTCCGATATCCGCCCTGGTCACCCTCACAGCCGCCATCGCGTGCGGCGCCTGCTCGGGAGAAGACTCCTCGAGTGCCAGCAGTCCGGTCCCCAGCAGCGACACGACGGTCCCTCAGCAACCGGTCACCGACGGAGCGACCGTCACGCCGTTGGGTGAGCCCACGACTCCCGTTGCCGTTCCCGGCGGAGTCTCGCCAGGTCCGGGAGTGACCGCTGGGCCCGTCATTCCGACGACCCCGTCCTCGACGCCGTCGAGCGGCGGCACCGGGCCGGCGATGGCACCTCAGACGACCACCGAGCCAGTGGCGAGCGGACCTGTCGATGGCCCTAGCCCAAACAATCCCCCCCCATCGACGGACGGCGCTCCGTCGCTGATCGGCGACGTCGCGTTCTCGGTTCCGAGCGGTACGTTCGAAGGCCAATTGAGCGTGGCGCTGACGGGCCCCGACGGGGCCGAGATCCGGTACACGACCGATGGCACCCTGCCGACCGCAAGCTCGACGCTCTATGATGGAACCGCGCTGACCCTGACCGAAACGACCCAGCTGCGGGCCGCGGCCTTCGCCGGTGGGATGGCAAGCGGTTTCCCCAGCACGGCGATCTACATCGCGCGAACCTTCGATCTGCCCTCCGACGTGCCAATCGTGATCATGGACGGTTACGGTGGGGGCCGCCCAGAAAAGGAAGTGACCTTCAACTTCGGTGGCGCCGACGAAGAGCAGCCCTACGTCCCGCAGGAGTTCCTCGACGTCGCGTTCATGCTCTTCGAACCCGTCGACGGCGTGGCGTCGATAGCCAACGCCCCGACGATTGCGACCCGCGCCGGCTACCACGAGCGAGGTCAGTCTTCGGCCAACGCGGAGAAGTCACCCTACCGCGTGGAGTTCTGGGACAACTACGACGAGGACTCGAACTACCCGGTCCTGGGCATGCCCGCCGAGGCCGATTGGGCCATGATCGGCGAGTACTTCGACCGATCACTGATCCAGAATCCGGTGGTGTACGGGTGGGGTGAACAGATGGGCTTGGTGACGATGGAAGTCCGCTTCGCGGAACTGTACATCAACTTCGACGGGGGTCCGCTGGAGCAGTCGGACTACTTCGGGCTGTACATGATCAGCGAAACCATCAAGAACCAGAAGGACCGTGTGGACCTCAAGCAATTGCGCGAGGACGACACGATGCTGCCGGACATCAGCGGCGGCTACATCTTCAAGTTCGACCAAGCCGCACTCGACGGCGGTGAAGCCAAGCTGATCTGCACCGGCTCAGAACCGTTTGGTCGCGCTGGCGGATTCGGTGGCGGCGGATTCGGCATGTCCATGGACGATGAACCGGCCACGGATGTCGAGCCGGGCCACTGCTGGAACGATCTCGGTGTCGTCGACCCGTTCCCCGCAAACGACCAACAGGTCACGTGGTTGACCGACTACGTCCAGAACTTCCACGATGCGATTCACACCGAGCCGATGGGCGACTACGCGCAGTACATCGATGTCGCGTCTTTCGTCGACCACGTGATCATCAACGAGATCACTCGCGACGTCGACGCGTACGTGCGCAGCAGCTTCTTTCACAAGGAGCGCGACGGTTTGATCAAGGCCGGCCCCTTGTGGGACTACAATCTGGCCATGGCCTCGACGACCGCCGATTTCGAAGGCTGGCACTTCGAAAGCCAAGCGACCGGCCGCGGCAACGATGACTGGTTCCTCAAGTTGGGGCAGGACCCGGCATTCATGGCCCAGTTCGCCACCCGCTGGCGCGAACTGCGTGAAAGCTTCCTATCCGATGCCGCGATCGACGAACAGATCACGGCAATCGCCACGCCACTTGCAGGCGCGGGACAACGCGACATGGAACGCTGGCCTGCTGCTGGCCTGGGCGGCGGCTTCGGCTTCGGCGGCGGCGGCAGGGACGAGCCCGCAGAAGAACCCGAGGCGCCCGTCTGGCTCGACCAAGTCACCACCCTGCGCGAGTGGATCCCACAGCGCATGGCGTGGATCGACTCGGCGATTGTCGGTCTGTGACGCTCAGTACCAGCGGCTCCAGGCCAGTGCCACGAGCCACTCGCGCATGCCGTGCAGATCCGACGGCATGCCCGAGCGGCGCGCCAGCACGTAGGCCCCCAACGAAGCCACGCTCACAAGCACTAGCAACAGCAGAAAAGCACGGCGACGTGTGAACAGCGCTTTCCGACGGCGCGGCTCCGCGTTCGGCCGGACTTCCACGACAACGGTTGGTTCGTCCGTCTCGACCTCAACCTCCACGTCCGAGCAGCCGTCGAGGGCGCTTGCAGGCCCCGGTACGACGGGCTCCAGGGATACGCGCCGTGGAGCGATCCCGCTGCGATAGTCATCAGGCTGCAGCCGACCCGACGCGGGACCCTCCGCTTCGTCGACGTCCGACTGCGCTTGCATGGCCAGTAGCGCGGCGAGCTGGGCCTCGATGTGAGCGCCGGCCGGCGTCGTCGCCTCTTCGTTGTCCTCCAACAGCGCGGCGAACGCCTGGACCGGTCGTGCAGCAACCTCGACGCGCCGTGGGGCAACGCGGTGGCTCGACGGCGGGGCCGGCTCGTCGAGCGCGAGCCGCGCGCCCCTCGTCGATACGGGGTGCTCGGGCGAGGCCACGCGGTCGCTCGACGCGCCACCGAGCAGCGATGTTTCGCCGAGCAATGGCGTGGCCCTGTCGGACTGGTAGCTGAGCGTCAATCGAACCAGTTCACCCAGCGCCTCAAACGGGGCAATTCGACCCCGCCCAGCGCGCTTGACCGCCCAGCAAAACTCGGCAGCGCTCGTCCAACGCGCCTCTGGCTGGGGGTCGACGGCGCGCAAGGCGACGACGAAGAGCGGGTCCGCTCCCCACTCGGCGAGGAGCGTCGACTCGCCGCGACTCAGTCCGGACAACTCGTCGCTACTGAGCCTGGCGTCGCGCAACGCTTCGAGCAGCATCACGCCAGCGGAGTAGACGTCTGCCTCGACGGTGCGTCGGCGCGCACTCCCTCCACGCTGGCGGACCTCGGTGGCGATGAACTGCAACGGCTGTGGCAACTGACATTCCGGGTCGACCACGAGAAACGCTTCGCCGTTGGGGCGAAACATCAGGTTGCCGTCCCACACGGCGCCATGAGGACCAGCCCCGTCGCCCGTCCGGTTGTGGATTTGCTCGAGGACGTGAAGGCACTCCAACACCGCACGCAGGCTCACCGAGGTCGGGACGCGGCAGGCATCTCGTACGTAATGCCAACTGCGCCCGAGGCCAACCTCCCCGGCGCCGGGG
>QJWJ01000068.1 GCA_003235365.1 Deltaproteobacteria bacterium | reverse complement strand
TCCTACAGAAACGCCTTCCTGCTGAACGTGCTGCTGCTCCCGGTCTTCGTCTTGCTGAGTTATCGGCTCGCGAAAATGCTGGGCGGCTCGATCTTCGCCGTTGTCGCGGCTCTGTTCGTCGTTGCCCACCCCATCACTCTCATGTCCGTGCGTTCCGCAGGTTTCGATTTCCTTGCGGCGGTGCTGGGACTACTCGTCCTCGACAGGGCTTTCGACCATTTTCGCAGGCCTAGTCCCAGAGGACTGGCCAGCTTGTGGCTGAGTCTCTGCCTGTTTGCGGAGACACGCTACGAATCCGCGCTGTTCATTGCGCCGGTCGTGCTGGTGCTGGTGGTCGTCAAGAGCTGCAGCTGGAGCATGCTTCGGCCCTTCGCCCTGGTCTATGCGTTGACGCCGCTGTATTTGGCGCCCCGCATCTGGCAGTCGATCCTACGCGGCAACGTTCCTCCGCAAGAGTCGGGAAGCGCCGCCTTCAGCTATCAGAACTTCGTCAACAACGTTGCCGAGTACTTCGAGCCGCTCTTCGACCCGTTTGGCATCTACCCCGCGCACTCGGCGCTCGTGATCGCCCTCGGTATCGGCGGCTGCGCTCTGTGGTTGCGATCCCTGTATGGCTACGCTCGTCGACGCGACTGGACGGCGCCCGAAGCGAAGTTTGCAATTCTGGTCGGCACTTGGATGGGATCGGCGGCGTTCATCATCTTCACCTATGTGTGGAGCCGCGCCCAGTACCCTTCAGCGGCGCGTTTGCTGATACCGATCGACACCTTTCTCTCGTTCGCGGCGGCGTGGGCCGTGACGGTCGTGTCCAGGCGACTACCACCGCTCGCGCCCATTCTGTTGGCGGTGGGCGTTTTCGTCGTGCAGCTGCCGGTGGCTGCTCAGGCCCGCTTCTCGACCCGGCTCACCCAGACGCGAGAAAATGCCGCAACCTGGCGCTTCTTCGAGTCCGTGCGCCAGCAGGACATTCTCATCGTCACGGACCGGCCCAGTCACTTCACCATCATGGGTTACGGCGCCATGACCTTCGAATCTGCCCGTCGAGACATCCACTTGCTGACGGCGTTGAATCGTCGGTTGTTCCAGGACGTCTACGTGATTCAACAAATCCAACTGTCCACGAACCAACCATACCCTGGCTACGAGAATTGGACCGACAGACGCTTTACCACCGTGTACGAGTTTCAGAACGACGCGAACGTACTGGTGCGCATCTCGCGAATCGAGCGCTGAATGGCAAACGCGGTGCAAAGAGCGAGGGCGCTCAGAACTCGTACACCCGAAAGGCTCCCATCTCGAAAACGGGATGCTGCGCGAGTTGTTCGGGCCACTGCACCTGGTTGCCCAGCTGAAGCACGAACCAGCGGATCCCGAAAGCGCGGGCGGTGCCTTGCACCAGCGCGAGCTGCTTCAGACTCATGATACGGTCCACTGCCGCGGTGCGCTTTGCTACATCATCGGCGCGGAACGGCATGTTGGTCAGGGTGTGAGCAACGAACGTCTTTCGTTCGGACAGGGCGGCGATGGCGTAGATTCGATCGAACTGCGAATCCTGAAATAGGTCGTCGGGGGTGCCGTGGGTTCGAATGTACTCTGCCGTGCGCACCAACGCCGTGGGCAACCGCACCGGTGAGATCTTGGGCATCACCCACATCAGCTGTACGCCAGGCCCGAGCAAAGCCGGCACGGGTATCAGAGCCAACGCACCTGCCAAGACTCCGTAGCGCGTAAATCTACCCCAGCGAACAGACTCGGACAACAGGTAGCCCAAACCACCACCGACCCACGCTGTGACGAAGAAGTAGACGATCATCAGCGGGCGGTGCGAGAGCTCGTCCGGCGTGCTGCTCTCGAAGTCGAGCGCCAGCCCGAAGAACATCACGAGGAAATTGAGGATCAGGGCGATTGGAAAAACGACGCACAGCAGAGAGCTGCGCCGGCGCAACAGAACAACGAGCAGTACCAGCAAGGGAGTAAAGCTTCCGAGCACCGCCAGCAGCACGTAGGGCACCCCGTACAGCAGGTTGGTGTCTCCGGGTGCATCGCGACCCACGCGTTCGGAGAAGAACTGTTGAAGGGCTCCTGGGACGTGGAACGAGTGCACCAGGTGCATGATCTCGCGAGCGCCCGATCCGTCCAAGCGGATGATGGGCACACCGGGGACAGTCTGTCCGAGCCAAAGGGCTGCGAAGTAGAAACCGCATGCTAGAGCGACCCACAACGCGCGGCCACGAATGCCGACCTTCGCACGGAAGAACAGCGCGGGAATCACGAGCAGCAGCAACGCACTGGCTACCACGTAGTGCAGCTTGTAGGCCACGAGAACGGCGGCCACGGACCAGCCTGCCAAGAGCTGGAGCCGGTTGCCGCCAGTACACCCTCGAATGACGAACAGCCAAGCAACAGCGAGCAGCGCCAAACCATACGTCGCACTCGGCGAAATCTGCGTCAGCCATTGGTAGGACATGAAGGGGTTTCCGAAACCCTGTTGCGCGCCGTCCGGCATCAACAGCAGCGCGGTGGCGGCAGCTAACCCGGGCCAGGCACCCCACATCGAACCGATGAATGCGTAGGCGGCGAATCCCGTGAACAGCACACCGACCGGGGCCAACACGGCCGCGAACGCAGCGTAGGACGAGATCCCCGACGCCTGCTTGACCAGCGCGGGCAACATGTAGACCCCGTAGTGGTACAGGCGCGCGGGCACGCCCGACATGCGAAAGTCCTCGATGGTCGAAGCTCCGTGGCTGTCGGCAAAGCTGCGGATGTGTACGGCGTGGTAGAAACCATCCACCCAGGGTTTGAACAGGACCCAGTTTTCTTGCTCGACGATCGGGTCGATGGAGTCCTGGCACCACAACGTGGTGGCGACCAAGCACAGTGCCACGAGCCAGCGACTGGCTGCGTTGGTACAGCTCTGCCGACGAACCGTTGCCCCGACCGCAAGAAGTACGGTCAGCAAGCAGAGTAGGGCGAAGTTCCCCAGCATGCCCAGAGGCGAAAGCCAGGCTAGGGCGAGCAGCGCGGTGTTGATCACCCCGTAGCCAATCAATAGCCGTAGAGGTAGGTCGAAAAGCACGCCCGCGGCAAGGGTCGTCCACGCGGAAAGCAGCGAACCCACGGCGTAGAACGTGAAGAAGGCGAGCTGGCAGACGACGAATACCAACGCGGAGAATGCTCCACTGGCCACACTGGTCCAAGCGGTGACCGCGGCACCAATTACGGCTACCGAGACGAGATCCGCCGCGTCGTAGGTTACCGTGGTGTCGCGCAGTGCTCGCGGGACCCATCTCATTCTGCGATCTCACCCATGGTTCTTCACTCGCTCTTTGGCACTGGTCGGCGCGGCTGTGCGTTCAACGTCTTTCGGCCTCGAAACAAACCCGGCACCAGTGACTGCCCGAGGTACATCCCGACGTACAGCGGAACTGCTCGCTTCGGGTAGACCAGCTTCTTCTTTCGAGTCTGCGCCAACTGGGTGATCGCCTGCACCGCACCGTCGAGTGAACCCGAGAAGGCGTCTTTGGTGCGACGCACCCAGGCAGGGAAGTGCTCCCCCATGTCGTAGATCGTCGTGGGCACCGGGCCGAGCATCACTTGCTGGAAAACCAAGTCCGAACCACTGTACATTTGCGACCAAACATCGAAGCACGACGTCAATGCACGCTTGCTCGCGTGGTAGCCGAGCCCGTAGGGGTTGCCGACGTAGTTCGCCATCGAACTGATGGCCACCACATGACGCGCAACCGGACCGGGGGGCAATCGTGTGAGCGCCGCGACGAAGGCGAGGACCCCGTACAGATTCGTGTCGACCACTTCTCGAAAGGACGGCAGTTGGAAGGTCTCGTCGTTGTCGACGCGGTTGATCCCTGCGTTGAGGATGAGCACGGTGGGTAACTGCCGATCGCGCACCAGTCGATCGAACAACGCCTCGACGGCTTCGGGGGAGCGCACGTCCGCATGCTCGAAGCGAACTCGGGGATGTCGCGACTCGAGCTGGGGTACTCGACGCCGATTCACGGAGATGACGGCTGATCCGGCGTGGTCGTAGTGTTCGAGTAGCGCGCGACCCACGCCGGAAGTGGTACCCGTGATGAGCACGCTTGGGACCGGAGTCGACCTACGCACGGACATCGGGCGAACCTCCTTCGCACTCGCAGGCCGCGTTCTTCACGGGGCGCGGCGCTCTCGAGTTGCGAGCACGCTGTCGAACGAATCGGCGGATCTCCGCGTCCGTTACGAGGTGCTCGCCGCCTTTGCGGATGGCCTTCCTGATGAACTGGGGTCGCCGCTTGGACTCTTCGAGGACCTTGACCAGGTACTCGCCGATGACGGCAATCGCCAACAGGTTCAGACTGCCGAAGAACGCCACCACGGTGGTCAGAAGCAGAGTTCCGTCGTGGTCGGGGTAGCGCCAAGCGAGCAGCGCTTGGTACGTCAAGGCGCCGAGCGACACGAGCGTGAGCAAACCACCGACGTAGCCCATCAGCTCGATGGGCGCGGAAGTGAACGAGAAGATGCCCTTCTTCGCCCACCAGAAGTTCTTCAGCCAACTGTGGGTCGAACGACCGAAGACCCGCTCGGGACGTACGTAGTCGACGCCTGTTTGCCTGAAACCGACCCAGGCGCGCAGACCGCGAACGAACTGGTCCGTCTCCCCAAGCGCCAACAATGCGTCCACGACACGTCGGTCCATCAAAGCGAAGTCGCCGGCGTGCAACGGCATCGGAATGTCTGACAGCCCGCGAAAAACTCGGTAGAAGATTCTGGCGCACAGCGCGAGCACCTGCGAGCCTTCGCGACGGCGTCGGCACCCGTACACGACGTCGTTGCCCGCTCGCCATTTGTCGTAGAACGCAGCGATCAGTTCCGGCGGATCTTGCAGGTCGCCGTCGAGCAGGACCACCGCGTCCCCGATTGAGAGCTGCATGCCACTGACAAAGGCGCTCTGTGAACCGAAGTTTCGCGAATGCTCGATTGCGAGCACGTGTTCGTCCTCGGCCGTCAGTTGCGCCAGGACGGCATCCGCCTCGTCCGGACTGGCGTCGTTGACGAAAATGATTTCGTACCGCACACCCAAGGAAGCAAATACGTCAGTCAGACGTCGGTGCATTGGAGGGATGGCTCGAGCGTCCTTGTAGCAAGTGATCACTGCTGACAGCATCAGGTCGCTCGCTGGCAGCGTCGGTTGGCTCTGGCCGTGTGCCGAATCAGCCACGGAGCACCTGCTCCAGGCGTTTGGCTAGGGCGACTCCGCGCAGGCCGCTCTCCTCTTGATGCCAGCGTTGGCTTCCGTAGCGCCCTGACGGGTACCCTGCAGCGTGCAAGGAGATCAGGCTCTGGGGGATGACCCCCGAGGTCAACAGCAGGTGGCTGAACGCCTCGCCAAAACCGGTGTGCAAGTAGTGCTCCTCGATGGTGACGACGCGTCGCTTCTGCTGGATGCTGACAGCGAGCTCGCCCGCGAGAGGCTCGAGCGGGAACGTACCTGCACCCCAAATCTCGAGTTCATCGAGCAGATCTGGACGTTCCAGATCGTAAAGACCTTGCAGCACCGGCCCCATTGCGACCACGACGCAGCTTCTGCCAGGTTTGATTCGACGCCACGCGGAGAAGGGCGCCACGCCGGCAATCGTCGCTGCGGTGTTGAGCCTCAAGTAGTTGGGGTGAGGGTCACTGGCCATCATCTGCACGACGCGCGGAATGTCCTCGGCAACCAGCGGAACGAAGATCTTCATGTTGGGTAGGGCGCGCATCACGCCCACATCCTCGAGAGCGTGGTGAGTCGCACCCATGATACCGTAACCGTAGCCGCCGCCGTTTCCGATCAACTTCACCGGGAGTTTCTGCAGGCAGACGTTGTCCCGGATCTGTGCATGGGGGCGAAGCGTGGTGAACGCAGCCATGCTGTACACCCACGGCTGCAGTCCTTCACGCGCCAGTCCGGCCGCCAGTGACACTGCATTCTGCTCGGCCACTCCAGCGTTGATGAAACGCGAGCCGTAGGTCTCGGCCACGCTTTCCAGCGCCATGTATCCGACGTCACCGGTGATGAAGACAAGATCACTGCGCGTCTTGAAGAGCCCGACCATGGCTTGCGCGAATTCAGCCCGCATTGCGATACGCTTCCAGCAGAGCCTCGTGCGCGGCAGCGATCTCGGCCAACGCTCGTTCGTATTGGGCGTCACTGAGCGGCAAGTAGTGACAATCTACCGTATCGCGCATGAAGCTGAGGCCATTGCCCTTGACGGTGTTGGCAACGATGACGACGGGCCCGCCGCCAGCCTTCAGCACGCACTCACATTCATCCCTCGCCGCCAGTAGCGTCTGAAGATCGTGGCCGTCCGCCGTGACGACGACAAACCCAAAGGCCCGCAGTTTGGCGTCGAGAGGCTCGAGCTCCAGCACCTCCGCGGTGCGGCCAAACGCCTGGATGCGATTGCGATCGATAATCCAAACGACGTTCGCCAGCTTGTGATGGGCGATGAACAGGGCAGCCTCCCACACGCTGCCTTCGTCCAACTCGCCGTCGGAGGTGACGCAAAAGAAGCGTCGCTCGCACCGACTGCCACCGGCGCTGAGCGCGGCTCCCAGCGCCATGCCAGCACTCACCGAGAGCCCGTAGCCGAGGGCGCCCGTGGCGAACGGGATCTCATCGAAGGCGTTGAACGGCGGTAGCGCCGGGAGTAGCGTGCCCTCCTGATAGAAGGATTGGATCTGTTCGGGGCTCAGTCTGCCGGCCTCGGCGAGCAGGGAGTACAGCGCTGCCGCGGCGTGTCCTTTGGACAAGACGAACCGGTCGCGGTCTCCCATCCACGCAAACCACAGCAGGACGAGGATCTCCGCGCAAGAAAGCGAACTGCCGATGTGACCAGCGTTCGCCCGCTTGTACATGGCCAAGAAGCGCCGCTTGATTGAGTAGACGTGCTCCTCGAGCGTTGCGCACTCGGCCAGCATGACGGCGTTTGGTGCGGGGCTACTTGCCGTAGCCCACCTCGACGATGTTCATGTGGATCTTCTCGTCAGTCTCGTCCGAAGGATAGCCGGCGACGATGGCTCCTTCATAGAAGGTTCCCTCGCTCGCGTTGTTGTTGCTGTAGCAGCAGTCGCCCCCCGCGCCGAGAAGGACGCCGCCTTCTTTGCGCATGGGATTCTTCGAGCCGGGCAAAGCGCCATTCCACATCGTGTTCAACGTCTCGCGAGTCGCATCCCCACCCTTCAATGCGAATTGGGACGTGCCGTTGTTCTTCTCCATCGCGGTCACGAACGTGTGCGGCAGGCTCATCGAGTTGGGATTGTTGCCTCCGTTGCCCCACGCGAGCATGCCGTCTTCCATGTCCGCCATCACCCACGGGCCGTCCCCGGCCCCGGTACCCCAGATGGTGTTGTTGCCGAAGTACAGCGCATCCATCGTAGGACCACCGTGGTAGGTTCGGTCCAGCTGACCGTTGCCGTAATTGTAGCAACACCCCCCGTTGAAGTGCTCCCCGCTGGTGACCATGTAGATGCCTTGAGGCTCAGCCCCCAACGGCATGCCGGTTTGGGATCCGTCGTTCCAGTAGGCCTGAGAGGGTCTCGTAAACAGCGAATAGACTTTGTTTCCTCCTACCGTCACCGACTCTGCCGCGGCGTTCGCGGCGGTCATGCCGGAGTGTCCGCCGACGGAGCTATCGGGGGTTTGAGCCTCGATGAAATTGTCGTTGCCCGTCTGGTCGTAGACTCTCCAGATGGTGCACGTTCCGCCGCTGCAGAACGCGTCTTGGACGGCGGAGTCCGCGAAACCGCCCGGCGCGAGTACGGGGATGTCTTGGGTCATCCCGTCCTGACGCCGGACCTGATAGAGGTTGCCATCGTAGCCGCCGAACAGCGCGCGCACCGTGCTGTGGGCAGCCACACAGGGGGTGCCTTCCTGATTGTAGATATCGCAAGGACCGACGGTGGAGACCGACGGTTCGTTGCCACCGCTGCCACCGTTGCCGCCAGCGCCTGGACCCGTTCCGCCCATTCCGCCTCCGGCGCCGCCCGCAGGCCCACCCCCTTGCCCGACCATCGACATCATCCCGCCCGCGTTCTGGGAAGGATTCGGTTCCGTCACCACGGTGGGCGTGCTGTCTGGGGTGGTGGGCGTGCCTGCGGTACTGGACATCGAGGGCATGACGGCAGGCGTCGCCCCCTCTCGAGTCAGCGTGACGTTACCCTGCAGCGCGGCCATTTGCGGGTACAGGGTCAGGGTGTCTGCCGCCGCGCAATACTCGTAGGACGCGTTGGACGCGGTGAGCGTCGTACCGGATGTCGTGTAGGCACCGCTCGGCTCGGTGTACGGAAGAATGACCCCGAGCCCTCCTTTTTGCTCGGTGCTGAGCTCGCAGTGACACATGCCATCAGTTTCACTACAGGAGCTCGTCTTCCACCCAACCGAAGCGAAGATGTCGCCGACGCGAGTACATTCGACGTCCACGCCTGAAATGGCCAAGCACGAGCTACCCAGCGGGAAGGACACGCTACCCGTCGTCGTCGTGTTGTCAGTGTAAGTGCCGTTGGCGTCGAGGAGCAACGTGCCGCTCGTCTGCAAGGAGCCAGTGGCCGGCACCGTACCGCACCCGAGGCTGGTCAGAAAGACGTCCAGATCCCCGGAGATCTCGAGGCACGAAGCACTGACGACCCACGTCCCGACCGCATCGCCGCCACACGCTGCAGCGTCGCTGCAGTTGCTCGACGGAGGCGTGCTGCTCGGCCCGTTGGGGCCCGGTTGCTCGGTGCTGGGCTGACCACTGCTTGGTCCCGGAGAGTCCGCCGTGGGCACAGCTGAACTGGCAGCATTGCTGTTGCCTGTGTCTTCGTAGTTGCACCCCGTCATGAGCAGGGTCGCACCGACAAGCCCAAGTCCTAGTTCGCGCATCTTGATCTTTCGCGGCTGGGGTCCGGAATCTCGGACAACCTTCGCAAAGCAATGCGGTGACACTCGAAATGCTTCACGGCCAGAGTATCAGGAGGCGATCATGTCCTCCTCTTCGGAATTTTCTGGCGAGGTCACCTCCGTCGCTTTCCTGGACCAAGTCAGCGTCGCCAAACCATTCCACCACGTGAACCTTCTCGCGACCGCCGTGCGTCAGACGGCACGTGCCGTCTTCCCGCTGCCTTGCGCCTGTGATCTGTTGCTGCCGTGACGTTTCGAGGAGGTCTTCAATCATGCAAAGCGCAGCCATCTCCCACCCACACACTCGCGTCTCGTTCATGAATCGACTTGCCTTCGCGGCCGCCCCGATTCTCGTCGGCCTGTCTGCCGCGACACCGGCACGCGCGGCCTCTCTGCAAAAGGTAAACGACTGGGGAGCGAGCGGGGTGCCAGGCACCGCGAGCATGTACGTCTACGTGCCCGACACGCCCGCCGAGCACCCACCCATCTTGGTCGTCGCTCACTTCTGTGGCGGCTCGGCTGACGCCGTGTTTGGACAAGCCCAGGGCGGTGGCATCGTCAGTGCTGCCGACCAGTACGGCTTCATCATCGTCGTCCCCCAGACCAGCAACAACTGTTGGGACGTCGGCTCGACGAAGTCGTTGACCCACGACGGCGGCGGCGAAACGCAAGCTGTCGCGCAAATGGTCGAGCATGCGATAGCGACGTACGGCGCCAACGCCGATCGCGTGTACATCACTGGAGATTCGTCCGGGGGGATGATGACGCAGGCCATGCTGGCGGTGTACCCCGACGTCTTCAAAGGGGGCGCCGAGTTCGCCGGGGTGCCCGCGGGGTGTTGGGCTGTCGGCAACCCCGACGGTTCGTGGAGCGGCCAGTGCGCGGACGGCCAAGTCACGCATACCGCCGAGGAATGGGGTGACTTGGCTCGAGACATGTACCCGACGTACACGGGACATCGACCGCGTGTGCAGTTGTTCCACGGCGATGGCGATCCGACGATCCGCTACGCGAACCACACCGAGGCGATCAAACAATGGACGAACTTGCTCGGCTTGAGCTCCGAGCCGAGTGCAACGGATACCGTCACGCTCGGTTCGCATCAGGCCACACGCGAACAGTGGCAGAACGACTGCGGGTATGTCGTGCTGGAGGCTTACACGTCGTTGGGCGGTGATCACGGTCCCTCCGATGCCATCTTCGACGCCTCGTACGTGATCCCGTTCTTGGGTCTGGACGACACCTCCGCCGTCGATCCAGAGATCGCCCAGTGCGATGCAGGTTCCGGCGGTAGCGGCGACGGCGCTGGCGGTACGTCGAGCGCGCCAAATTCGGGCGGCGCCGGTGGGGCGACCCTGCCAACGGCCTCCAGCGGCGGAGCCAACGCGGCCAGCGCGGGGCAGCCCAATGCCGAGGGCTCGGCGGGTGGCCAAGCCGGTGTCGTGCCCGACGCGACGCCGAGCGCGGGCACCAACAGTTCACCCATCGCAATCCCACCTAGCGGCGCTGGCGGAAGCGCCGGCAATGCGCCGCCCAGCGCGCCGAGTGCGAGTGCGAGTGATGTCGGCGCACCGTCCCCCACGCCCAGCGCCACGCCCACGATTGCAGCCAGCTCCGCCGCACCCGGCGGAGCACCGAGCGGCGGCGAGTCGGCGTCGCCCCTGCTCGTGGACGATGCCACGGACGATGAGAGCGGTTGCTCGTGCCGGGTCGGGGGTGCCAGCGCTTCGACGGGGCTGTTTCCCCTCGCGCTCGCAGCCTTGCTGGCGTTGGCGCGGCGCCGTCACGGCAGGATTGAGCCCTCCCGCTCCACGCGCTGAGGATCAGCGCGTGCGCCGGTAGTGCATGGCGACGGCACCGTTGCGGAGCGGCTTGGTCGAAAGCAGCTCGAGCCGTCGCGTGCTGGGCAGTCCGCCCTGGTACAGGGTCGGGCCGTGGCCGGCGATCCTGGGGTGGACGAGGAACAGGTACTCGTCGATCAGATCCAGCCGGTCCAGTTCGGTTGCGAGCTTGCCGCTACCGAGGAGCACGCCGGCGGGCGTCGCGTCCTTGAGCTGCTGCACGCCCGTGCGCAAGTCGCCGGCGATGTGGTGGCTGTGAGTCCACGGGAATTCGTTTCGCGTCGTCGACACGACGTACTTTGGCTTGGCCTCCAGCTTGACCGCCCACTCTCGTATCGCCGGCGGCGCCTCCACGTCGCCGCGAGCGACCGCGGGCCAATAGCTCTCCATCATCTCGTAAGTGACACGGCCCCACAGCATCGCGCCGGCCGAGTCCATGAGGCGGGTGAAGAAGGCGTGTGTCTCGTCGTCGGCGATCCCCTCCTGGTGGTCGACGCAGCCGTCCAGGGTGACGTTGATGCTGAAGGTCAAGAGTCCCATGTGGCCAGAGTAAGCTTCCTGACGGCGGCTCAGGGAACGAAAAGAGGATGCATTTCAGTGGGCCGAATCACCAGGCAGCGCGAACGACGACGAATGCTCGTGCTGTCAACGAGGTACCCGCAATGGTGGACAATGGCCTGCCGCACGCCCCGGTCGCGTTTGTTCAAGACTCGCCGTTCGCTGGCGGCTAGCCTTGCGCCATGGCGGCGAAGCGTCGTGACCCTCTCACCAAGACCGTCGATGCGCTGCCGGTGCGCGGTTTTTCGAGTGCTGCGGCTCTGGGGCGCTGGCTCGAGCGAGAGCATGCGCGGTCACCCGGGATCTGGCTGAAGATCCCGAAACGCGCGGCAGGGCGGGCGGGCCCCAGCTATGCCGAAGCGCTCGAGGAGGCGCTTCGCTTCGGTTGGATCGACAGCCAGAAAGCGAAACTCGACGACGACTTCTTCTTGCAACGGTTCACGCCACGCGGTGCCGGCAGCAGGTGGTCGCAGATTAATCGGCGCAAGGCCGAGGCGTTGATAGCTGCGGGGCGCATGGCACCAGCGGGGCTGGCCCAAGTGGAGGCCGCCAAACACGACGGTCGCTGGCAGCGCGCCTACGCCTCGCAACAAGTCGCGGAAGTGCCCGCCGACCTGCAAGCGGCGCTCGACGGCAATCCCCGTGCCCGCGACTTCTTCGCGACCCTCAGTGCCCAGAACCGCTACGCCATTCTGTACCGTGTACAAGACGCCAAGCGCGCCGAGACACGTGCGCGGCGCATCGCCGAGTACGTTGCGATGTGCGCTCGCGGGCAGACCTTGCACTGACACCGGAGCGGCACCGGGCGTCGATCCCCACGAGCCGTTCGACTGCCCCGAGTGTCGAGCACGCGAGGGCGACCCCTTCCGGCCTCGACGCAAAGTTCGCCACAGGCCTTCGCGCAGCGCTTGCTGGCGGCTGCCACCGTTGGGATCGGACGAGCACAAGCCACCGCGCTCTTCCCTCCGTGCGCAGCATGATCGAAGTAGGGCAAAGCGTGGTCCACACCGACGAACGAGCTGACTGCCCCCGGGTCCACTGGGTCGTCATGACCGCCTGGTCACGGCGCGCTCGCTCCGCGGGTCGGTGTTCACTCTGCTGTGTCACTGCTCTGGCGGCGCTGCTCGGCGCTTGTGGTGCGCGCTCTGGCCTCGATTCCGAACGTGCCCCATCGCCCGAACCCGTCGTGGCCGTTCCCGGCACCGCCGCAGGTACCGACGCTCCGCCTCCAGAGCCGTCGTGGCGCTTCTTGATGCTCGACCCCATCCCGGGCGTGGGGCGCACCGAGTACAAGGCGCTGAGCGGCGACGGCACGGTGGCTGTGGGCGAGGCGCTGTTCGCTTCCGACGCGGGTGAACGCGTCGGTCCGATCGTGTGGACGTACCCCGAAGGGAGTCGGGAACTCGTTCCGGCACCGGAACAGAACGCGCCGCTCGTGTGCGTCAGCTCCGACGGTTCTCGTCGCGGTGGGATGACGACGGCACGTGGGTCCTATCAGCCGTACCTGTGGCGCGACGGTGACATCGAGTTCGTGCCGATCGTGGGGTCTCTCGACGCCATGAGCGACAGCGCGCAGTGGGTGGTAGGACGCTACCTCTGGGTGCCGGACTACATCCACGCCTACCGTTGGTCTGCCGCCACAGGTCGGGTAGATCTCGGCACGTTGCCCGATGAGCCCAATAGCTCGGCGCTGGCCGTCACCAATGACGGCAGTGTCGTCGTCGGCAACAGCGGGGAACGCGCGTTTCGTTGGACGGAACGGCTCGGCATGGTCGAACTGCCGCCTCCCGCGGGCAAGTCACGCGCCCACGCGGTCGATGTGAGCGACGACGGCATCTGGGTGGTAGGTCGCGCAGGCACTTACGAAAACGACGTTTGGAGCGTTACCTTGTGGCGCGACGGTGTTCCGGAAGAGCTACCGCCGCTCGTCGCCGGCTCACACAGCGAGCCGTACGCGATGACCAACGATGGTAGCGTGATTGTCGGAGAGAGCGGCGAAGCCGTCCTATGGTCGAAGGCGCACGGCGTTCAGTCGATCTCCCAGCAGTTGTCCGAACGAGGCGTGGACACCGCCGGTTGGACCCTCACCCGCGCGCTCGACGTCTCCAACGACGGCAGTGTGGTGTTGGGTGAGGCAGAGCGCGGCGCAGACAGCAGCAACGAGAGCAACAACGAGCGCGGCTGGTGGGTCGCGCGCCTGTGAACTGGCGATGCAAGTGCGTCTGCACGTGTCGCATGCGGTGAGCACGACGTGCCGGGCGTTGACGCCCCCGCGTCGAGTGCGCGCCTCGTCGGCGTCACATTGCTGCGATCGACGACGGCGCGGTGCGGGTCGAATGACCACTGTTGCACTTCGCCCTCGACGTCGGACCCGCTCGTCGAGCTGCCGTCTCGAACTGCGTTCACTCGGACGCGGTGTGCTTCAGCGCGGGCAGCGCAGCGTGCGCCGGGATGCGTTGTTTGGTTTGGGGGCGAGGCCCGGGTCGTCATCAGTCGCCCCTCGTGATGTCCGACTGATGACGACCCTCGACTGACAACCCAAAAAAGGCACGGGCCAAATGAGAGGAATCGCCGCGGCCCCCAATTGGGTGAGCGCCGCAGCGGGCGGCAGGCGCAGGCGAGTACTCGTTCCCGTCCCTTCTCCACCGAACGAGACCTGCTTGTTGCTCGCGCGAAACGACGCCGATTCGCGCTATTGGGGCCCTGCTACCGCACGCCCACACACGACGTTTGAGGCGCCGCGCTCGATCGTTTGCTGGGGGTGCGCTGCCGCAAACCACGAGCATGTGGTCACGACGATCAACCCACGCCCGGGGGGGGCCGCTGACTACCGGACACCCTCAGCACGCCGCGTCAATCGTCGAGCCGCCACGCCCCATGCCCGCGTGGGGTAGACGCGACGAGTGGACAGCGTTGGGGATGCGCGCAGTCACGCTGGCACAGTGCGCCATGAAAAGCAGTGCGCGAGCGTTCAGCGCATGGGAGTTGTTGATGTCGTGTATACCGACAGCATCACGGTGCGTCGGCAAGTGGTGTGACCAGCGCGCAGCTCCACTTGACGTTTGTGGCCCACCGTGTTTCGCTACTCAGTAGTTCGGGTACGTTGCAGTTCATCCAGCGACCCTCAGCGCGGGAGGTACGTTGTGAGTGGCGTTGACATTCCAGACGAGTACACCATTACGCTCAAGGACTTCGATTTCTTCGACGTCCGTCTCAGCGGCACGAGTCAGCCCGTGCGCGCGCAGCTGACTGGCGACACCAACAGTCCAATCGCGACGCTAATCACCGGCGATCCCGGCAAACCGTTGGCGACACTCGTCACGGGTGATCCCAACAAGCCGGTCACGACGCTGCTGAAGGGGGACGCCAAGAACCCGATCGCCACCACCTTCGAACTACTGAACATTCCGCGTCTTTCGCTCGCAGACATCAAAGATCTGCTGACGCCGAAGATCCGCGTGCGCATGCCGAACTACGAGCAAGTGTGCCTCAAACTGTTCGGGCTCGAAGTCTTCTCGGTGTGCCTCAGTGGTGAATTCCAGACCATCATCCAAGGTTACGAGCCCACCCCGCGCGAACGCTGCGAGAGCGATTGTCCCGATCTCGACAAACGCCCATTTCCCAGGGATACCCAAACCCATGAAAGGGCAGTCCCGTGAAGGTGGGGCGTCTCGGATATCGCCTGGTGAACTCCGAGGACGCCACGGTGCGAGTCGGAGCCCCAGTGGAGACGCTCCGTTTGTCGGGGCCACCGTCTCGCCTGGCTGGTAGCTTGCAGCTCCGCAACGACGGAGCGGAACGGGCACTGTTTCGGGAAGTAACGTCCCTGGAGAAGGTCCCGGGGCTGAGCGGCTCCGCTCAGTTGTCGCTGTCGGGGCGGCTCGAAGCGGGCGAAACGCGCGCGTGTGGTGTTCGCGCCTCGGTCGCCGACACGACGCCGCCAGGCTGCTACACAGTGCCGGCAAAGGTCGGTGGGCAAGACGTCGTGGTGGAGCTTGCCGTCGAAGGCAAGCGGTCGGTGCAAATCGCTCCGAAGCGTCTTCAGTTCTTCGGGTTGGCACCGGGACGCGTGCACGACGTGACCCTCACCCTGATCAACACGGGCAACGTTCCGGTGACCGTCCCTGAGGTTCATCACTCGACGATGTTGGATGCGGATACCTTCTGCCGGGCCATGTCTTTGGCACTGCGCAAGCACGGCGCCGAAGGAGCCCAACCCACGTTGGACGGTATCGCACGCAGCCTGCGCAAAGACCTGGCGGATTGGGTCGACATTCGGCTCGTCGAAGCAGGCAAGGTTGTCCAGCCGGGGATGGACCTGACGCTTCATCTGAAGCTGACACAACCGAAGGACGTCAAAGGACAGTACGAATACCGAGGTGCGTTTCGGCTGTTCGACAGGCTCGTACGCTATGCCATCTTGCCCGACGCCTGCGCTGCAGATGAGCCGCAGCCCAGTGTAGCCTAGGTGACAGACGCAGAGGCTGACAGACGCAGAGGCTGACAGACGAAGAGGCTGACAGACCAGAGGGTGGACGACCGCAACCACGCGAGGAAGAGGACCAAGGAGCAAACGCCATGGAATCAACGCGATACAGGACGGCAAAGTATCCGTCGCTCGACAGCTCGCTGCGCGGTCTAGGTACCGCCGTGAACGGACTGTTCAAGGAGTCCCTGACCGGGACGTCCAACCTCTTGGGTCGCATGGGGGATGTGCTCGATGCTGCGCGCGCGATGGGACCCAAAACCCGCCAGTCCACGCAGAAGGTGCCGTGTTGTCCGCCAGAATGGGAGTGCCCTCCTCAGTGCTTGCTCGAGATCACGCGGCGCGCCCAACCCGGCGAGGTCATTCTCGTCCCGTTTCGGATACACAACGGCAGCTCGGTACCCAAGCACTATGCAGTCGGAGTGCGGCCGATGGTTGGTCCGGATCAGACCCCCGCGCCCTCTCAGCCCACCCTCGACAAGACCAGCGTGAACATCAACCCGTTGCAGTCGGTGCTACTGGAGATGCGCATCGACCTCAGCTCGGGTTATCGAATGGGTAGCCAATACGAAGCGACGATCGTCGTGCGTGAGAAGGACATCAATCAGAACATCTGCTTTCGGCTGATCCTACAAGCCGAACCGGTCCCGGTAGCGACGCCTTACGACGAGAAGGACTTGAAGTGCCATTTCGTCGGCTGGCAGCAGTACTTCTACTGCTGCGAACCAGATTCGAAGGGGCGCCAGGACATCCCCCCACCACCGCCCATCGACCCCACCGGACAGGTCGACGTTCCTCCGGGAATCGCGGTACCAAGAGGCTGAAAACAGAGTGCCATCGACACCTACTCCGCAAGAAATGCTCGCCGAATTGCAGGCGCTCGTCTCGAAGTCGATCGATGCAAACGTGCGAATGGTACAGAACGGATCGCACTTGGTGCGTCAGGCGGCTGCGGGCGAAGTCAACGTATCGCGCCTGGCGGATCACGGCCGTTCCGTGCTTCGTCAAGCATTCACCGACTTCGTACGACTCAGCACCAACCATACCGCGCAGCTGATCGACCTCGGCGTTGCCGTCTCCGACAGTTTGGTCGGCGCACGCCAAGCCCGCGGGGCGTCAACTTCCAGCCCCAAGCCACTCTTCGATCTCAAGTTGAGCGGCACGCCCGGCTCGCTGTGTCAGACAGCGTTTGCCATCGAGAGTGATCGCAGCGAGGCCGTCAGCACTGGTTTCAAGTGCTCGTTGCTCGTCGACAGCGCTGGCGAAGAGGCCATCGATGCTGCGATAGAGTTTCAACCGGAGGTGCTGGAGCTACTTCCGAACGAGCGGCGGCGCGTGATCGTGCGCTACGCGATTCCCGAAGATCTTCGGCCCGGCACTTACCACACTCTGGTGACGCCCGAAGCGATGCCTCAAATGAGCTTCCGCTTGCTCGTCGAAGTCGAGCCAGCAAGCAAAGCGGAAGCAGAGCCTCCCTCCACTGAGGCGGCGGCGTCCAAAAAGCCGCGCGTTGCCAAAACTCCCCGACCTCGAGCCCCCGCGACGAAGTCGAAGAGCAAAGCTTCCAAAGCCAAGGCAAAGAAGAAGTAGCTCGTCCACCGTCGCCTGCCAGATCGTAGGTCGCGGCCGCCATTGGGCCATCGACGCGGTCGGCCACGTCGGGCAATCGTCAGTCTGACGTCAGAAACTCGGCTGCGCTGCGCAGCGATCGAGGTAAACCGATCACCAGACTGCCGTGCACTGCCAATTGATGTTGGAGCGCAACCATCTGAGTCGGAAGGCTGAGATGAGGCCAGCAGTCTTCCCACTCGTGCCACAGCCGCCTCAAATCAGCGACGATGGGCCCCTCTGCCAAGATCTCGAGCACCAAGGTGTGCACTGCCAACAGGTCTGCGAGCTCGCCACGAACGAAGATCTCCTCGCGAACCACTGCCCTATCGAGGGTCGTCGAGCCGTTGAGAATCGCGGTCAAAGCCGTCCCGACGGCGCGAAACTGGATTGGAGAATCGTCCACCGCGACGGGCTCGGCCTGCAGCCGATACGGTAATTGCGCAGGGGAACTCAAGCGCAACCGATGGCCGTCCACTTCGACCAACGCCGTGCGACCGCGGGTCGCGGTGACCAAATGTTCAAATGTACTCGGCGCGCTCTCGCGCAGCACGTCGACCAGGCGATACAAGAGCGCGGCCAGAAATGCCGCCGGATCAGTGGACGAACTCGGCATAGAAGTACCCTTCGGCTGACAGCGCGGTGCCGTCGATGTCGGCATTGAGTTCGGCTTCCCCTGACAGCTCCTCGATGAACGTGTAGCGTCGGTCGACATCGTCAGCGAGCACGAGTTCCGTGCAAGAGCTCACTGGAAGTTCGAGCTCCAATGCGTCAACGTCGTCTCGGGCGCGGATGCTGATCGCCGTGGGGAGCAACAACGCACGATCCTCGAATAGCGACGCCATCGCCGCGGGCAACCGAGGGGGTAACTGAGGCTCGTCGGTCCAGCTGAACGACAAGGACAAAGCCGGGCCGACGAACATCTTGCGCAATTGGCGACCGACGTAGATGAACAGGTGCGGCGACCCGCGCTTCGTTTGGTCCCGATTGTTGCCGCGGTGCAAGACCACCGTGAGACGGGAGCCTCGTGCCCTCGAAGCCGGCTGTGCTCCGCGCACCGTCAACGTGACGACGAACCAAACCCAACCGATGTCATCACCCCAGCGGAAACGACCGTAGTTGTGGTCGTGATAACAGAACCAGTCGTGGCCTACTTGCACGACCTGCTGACCGATCCGTAGTTGACCCGAGGGCGAAACGACTGGCATGAGCCCCCACCCCACGAAGCTCGAACCGTGGGGCGTCAGCTCGGGTATGAACATCGGCGTGGTTTGGGCCTGTCCGGTCATCTCCAGCGCCAATTGGTGGTAATCACTCTTGGCGAAGAAGCTGCTGTGCAGTCCGTCGAGAACGATTCGAAAATCGCGCCCCTGGGCCCCTGCGGGTGCGCGCTGCACGGTCTGCTCCTGCCACTCGTGATCCGCGCAGAAACCATAGGTCAGCTCACCGCCGGGCTCCGTCGGTGCCGGCACGGTGACGAACAGCGTCACGATCACCTGACCGTGATTGGGCAGCCCCGACAGCGAGACGTTCGCCAGCACGCGGATGCCCCGGTTGGGTTCGACCAGAATGAAGTGGTACCATTCCTTCCAATCACGAGGTGCATTCGGGTCGCACAGCGGGATGTGCACGTCGTTCATCAGCAGCGCCAGGCGTTCGTCGCTGTTCATCGCTGCAGGCTGCCTTTCTCTGCGAGCACGTCGTTCGGCTCAGGCGGGCGCTCGACCGGGTCTGGAGGTGCCTTCGGCGCGGTGCGGGCCACCGCACGCAACACCGTGTCGAGCCGTCGGGAGATCCGGCTCAATCCGAGCAGGAGGTAACCGAACCACTTGTCTCCAGTCGCGCCCAAACGCTCGAAGGAGTGATCCATGTTTGGTACGGCAACCTTTGCCCCTGAGGCTTCACTGGCTTCGGACTCGATGTCCAAGTCGATCAAGTCGAGCAACCAACCTTCCCACGCCGAAAGCATCCTGCCGTTGCCATCGCTGCCACCGAACGCGGCTCGAAGCCCACTGGACAGACTCGTACCCACCATCGCCCAGGTTGGGATGTGCGCTCCCCGAAACGCCAATACCCCGTTCTTGACCAGCCGGGTGCGAGAGAGCTCTTGCAAGAGCGCTGCACCTTCTTCGGTCTCGGAATAGTCGAGACCACACTCGCAGACGGCGATGAGCAGTTCCCCCGCGAGCCACTTGCTTGGAACGACCTCGAGCCCGGCCATGCAGGCGACGAGCCGATAGATGGCCTGTGTCGACGAGGTCGGCACTTCGGGTGCGGTGGGGTCGTCACTCCCCAACGGCAGTCGAACGCCCAGATTGTGCTCACGTGGCGCAACCCCAGGCTCGACGATCTCGAGCGACAGCGGCAACACCTCGGGCTCTGCCCCCGGAAACCCCAATCCGCTCTGAAGCACCTCGCCGACGGCCAGGTCAGCCGGCAGTGCATTCGTCAACGTGAGTCGCGCTTCCTGGCCTGGCGCCAGGTAAACATATGCTGGAGCGACTCGCGTCTGACCACTCACGATCGCTCCGTGCACCCCGACCCAGGGATCCAGATGGGGTTGAAGCATCGCCGGCGCGGGGTTTCTGCTCGTGACGACCAACCGCAGCACCAACACCGATCCGGGCGCTGCCTGCAATCGAAACGCGGGCTCCTGCCCGGCATCCTGCCTCGTCGTCACGCCTCGCCTTTCCGAGGTTCGACGGAGTCACAAACTTCGATAGATGACATAGTTGACCAGCTCCTGAAGAAATCGGCGATCGACCACCTCCACGCGCCACTGTTCACCACTGCGAACCGGTGTGGGTTCGGGGAACGGCAACGCCTCGAAAAGCTCGCGCGCGCGATCGGCATGCCGTCGTGCCACAGCGCGCGCGTGTTCGAGGCTTCCACACCGCCGCATCTGCTGCATCACGAATGCCACGTCGTCGTGGCTCCGCTCTTGACGAGGCTTGGACATGATACGACGAATCTTGGATTCGGCCCTTCCGGCATGCCTCGCTACGTGACAAAGCATCACTGTGCGCTTGCCTTCGTAGATGTCTCCGCCAATTTCCTTTCCATATTTCTCGAAGTCCCCTTCCAGATTCAAGAGGTCGTCTTGGATCTGAAACGCAATCCCCAGGGCCATCCCGAAACGAGTGATTCGTTCCAGTGGCTGCAAGAGTTGCTCCGGTGAGGCACCTGACGACCCAATGATGAATCCAATCCGACAGGGCGTGATGAACGAGTACCAGCACGTCTTCTTGATACACATTCGAAAGTAGTCGTCGTCCCCCAGGCCTTGCGTGTTCTGGGCCACCCAATCGAGTTCCATCGCTTGGCCTTCGACGGACTGGCACGCCATGTGCTCGATCTCGTGTAGCACATGCAAGGCCTTGGCGACGCCGACCTGCTTGAGGTTCTCCAGAAGCAGGCTCACCGCAAGCACGTTGGTGGCATCGCCGGCGTTGACCGCGCGCGGCACGCCGACGAGTTCATGCAAAGTCCCCCTTCCACGACGACTCTCCGAGAGGTCTTCGATGTCGTCGTGGATCAAGAACGCGTTGTGATAGAGTTCCAGCGCCGCACTGGACACCAGCGCAGAATGGCCGAACCCGCCAATCGCGCGTGCCGTGCTGACGCACATGGTTGGTCGCAGCGACTTCCCAGTCCGAAAGGGATAGTCGGACAACAAGTCATACAGTTGCTGGTAGGCTCCCGCCTGCGCTCGCTTCTGTTGCAGCAGTTCAGCAATCGCGTCGCTGACTCGCTCACGCGTATAGTCCAGCGCGCGGTTGATGACCTCTGCGTCGTACGGCTTGCTGCTCGACATCCGTCCGCCGTCTTCTTCAGGGTGTCGCTGACACGACCCCGATGCCGGGGAGTACCTCCACCGAATACGCTTGACGAAACCCCGCACGAAGTAGCAGCTCGCAAAACTCGGCCCCGCTGCGGTAGCGAACGAATGCCGGCAAAGCCGCCTTGGTGAGCGGTGCAGCGATGGCGGTGAACCATGCCGGACCCGGGTCGGCGATCAGCAATCGCCCTCCCGGGGCCAAGACTCGATGGAATTCACGCCCGCAGCGATCACCGTCGAGGAAGAACTGAAAGGAGAGACTGCAGAGCACAGCATCGAACGCGCCTGTCCAGTCACTGGGAAGCTCGTGCGCGTCGAGCTGGTGCAGGCCAACGTTGTCGAGCTTGGCTTCAGCGACGAGCCGCGAGGCCTGAGCGATCATCTCCTTCGAAAGATCGCAACCGATGACCTCTCCGTCCGGAACGACACTTGCCAGCTGCACCACTTCGGTTCCCGGCCCGCAAGCGACATCCAGCAATCGAGCATCCGGCACCAGACTCGGGCCGAGCTCCAGTAGGAGTTTGGCGAAGATGTGACGAGAGTAGTCCTGCACGGCCGCGCGGTAGTCGGCGGCGATCACGTCGAACGCTCGGAGGCGTTCGTACCCGGCAGGCGTCTCGGGAAGAAAAGACACGCGCGGACCTCGCTGAATGATGTTGGGGCCACCCCCGACGAAGGTCGTGGGCTCGAAGGCACTGCCCGCCTTCTCCGGTTGGAACACCCCGAGAGCCTGCCACACGGGTGCAGGTTGAAAGACGGTTGCCGCCCACGTGCGCAGTTGGGTGAGGAGCACCGGCCCCCAGACGTCGCGATGGGCATCGAAGTCAGCCCTCATGGTACCCTCTGCCCAATGCCGACCAAGGGTTGATATTCACCCAGAGAGTATTCATCCAAAGGCGACGGTGCGAGGAAGGGCGTCCGCGACGGCAGCAACGTTGGAAACTGGCGCAGCACCTCGAACTGTTTGAGCCCGACCTCGCGAAGCCATTGTGAGTACCACTGCTGGTCGTCGATGGCTTGGCGGAGGGCTGTCGTATTCCATTCGAGCAAGGAGATGCCCTTGCGCATCAGATCGGATGGAGTCGCCGAACTCGGGATCTCGAGGGCTCGACGCCAGAAGTCGGGTCCGTGTACGAGAGTCTTGAATATGATGTCCGGTGACAGCCCCTCGCGATTGGGGATCAGTCCGGCCAAGATCCCTCCCGTCCTCAAGGCATAGTCGCTGTCCTGCATGGCGGTGAGGCTCATCACGCGAAACGACTGAATCCAAAGTTTCACCAGGTACCGATTGCGAATCAACGTGACGATCAGATCTGACAGCTTCAGGTCGGGATCCCAACGCGCCTTCCAGCGAGCGTCGTAGTCCGCGAGCGATTCTGTGGAGTAGTCATGACTCTCGAACGCCCGATGCAACGTCTCGAAAGCCAACTCGGCGCTTTCCAACGCCAGCGGGATACCTTCCCCGGAAATCGGGTCGACCAGGCATGCGGCTTCGCCGATCAACAGTCCCCGCTCGAACGTGTTTCGCCTTCTGCCGCCATACGTGCGGATGGGGAACCCGGCACTGTCGCCGAACTCGACCTGGGTATTGGCCCGTGCTGCAAGCTGCCTGACGAACCCCAGCAGCCGCGCGTAGAAGTCGTGGAGGTTCAAACCGTGCTTGACCAAGGGTTCCTTGACCATGCCCACTCCGACGTTGGCCATCCGATCGTTGACCGGAAAGATCCAGCCGAATCCTGGAAAGAACTGCTCATCGAAGTAGAGAATCGTCTGCGTGAGTCGCAATCCCGTGCAGTACGAACGCAAGGCGCCCATGACGTAGCGGGGATCGCTGATGTCGAATCCGGCGCGCCGCGCTACCAGTGAGTTGGCCCCATCCGCTCCGACGATGACGCGAGCAGCAAAGCGCTGGTTTGCCCCACCCACTCGGGCCTCCACACAGGCGATGCTCGGCGTGGTGTGGAACCCAGTGACTCGACAATTCTCCAGTGTCGTGGCACCGACCTCACGGGCGCGGCGGAAGAGGACCTCGTCCAAGACTTGGCGCGGAACTGCGTGCCCGAACTCGGGATACCCATGCAGCGCGGGTAGAAACCCTTCTGACAACTTCTTGCCATTGAGATAGACGACTGAGCTGCGAAGTCGCGTACAGCCGACTGCGGCGATCTCGTCGTAGCATCCGAGGTTTTTCAGGCTTTGCAGGCCCTTCGGACTGACGAAGTCGCCACAGACCTTGTCACGAGGAAACGACTTCGCTTCAAGAAGTAAGACCGAATGTCCTGCACGGGCTAACAGGATCGCCAGCGCACTGCCCGCAGGGCCCGCGCCAACTATTGCCGCGTCAAACACCCTCATCGCCCGCCTCCTCGCCAGCAAACCAGCGTGGTCCAGTCTCGAGTGAACACTGAAGATCCGAAGACCTGCAGTGCTCACTGTAAGCCTGTGTGCGGTGGCGCTGTCAAGAGGAGCCTTGGCTAATCCAGCTTCCGCGCGCACTGAAGTCGGCGCTGTACGTGTCACGTGTTCTGCGATCGAAGTCGGATGGGAGTCAGAACGGTCGCCGAAGTCCCCGCACGCCGAGGAATTGCGGCGCAATCGTCAAAACCTCTCGGCGAGGCATCCGCGGTAGCGAGTCGCAAGGAGGCAACAGCGCCGCAGCCGACCCGACGCGTATTCTCGACGTCACACCGCGCCAACATCGCGTTTCCGATGAGCGCAGCCCTTGAAGCTGCCGCCCCAGATCCTCGCAGGTGCGTTGACCCGTCATGGAACGGCCACGTTCGAGCGCAACGCCTCGGCGAGTCACATAGGTCATTTACTTTGGGCACTACGCGCAATGAGGGGGCCCCCGCCGTCTTGCTGCGCGCGCAGCTACCTGTTGGGCGTACCCTGAGCGCTCTCGCCACCCCCGCTACCGAGCACGTCGTTCAAATCCCCATCGGAGCGCTCCACGCAGGTGGCGCCAAGAGGCTGCGCTCAATCGCAAGTGAATCTCGCGTAGGCATCCAAGATGGTGCCATCGATGGCGTCCACGTCGATCGCGAAGTCTGTCGGGTTCGGACTCGGCCCTACGGTGACGTGGAACGCCGTGCGGTACTCGAGGGCCATGTCGTCACCCTCGACCGGGCGAACATACACGGACGTTTGCTCCGGGAAAGTCGCAAACCAGGTTTCGGTAAACGTCTCCGTCACGGTTCCCGTTGCGCACAGGTAGTCGATTTGCAGACCGATGAACGTCGGAATGAGCTGTTCGGGGGTGAGCGCCGCGTTGCCGTAAACCGGCCTGATGGGGGCCATTCTCAATCGGATTCCCTCCAGTGTCCTGCCCACCACGTGTACTTGGCAGTCTCCATAGACCCGGGGGTCGCTGGACGCCACTGGCCGCCCGCAATAGCTCTCGGTGAGGCGCATGTGGGACAGGACGGGCCCGCCGGGCACGAGCACTTCAGATCGCAACCGGTCGGGGTCGACGGGCAGGGTCCTACTGTCGACGCCGAGCAGCACGCTCCATTCATCCAAGAAGGCGCCGAACGCTGGAGGTACCGTCGTCTTGTCTATCACCTCAGGAAATACGGTGATGCCTTCAGCGCCGACTTCGAGCGACAGGTTCCAGATCAGCCCGGTAAGCGGTTCCGTCTCGATGCGATAGGCATCGAGCGGCGTGTTGGTCAGCGCGAGCACCCGGGCCAACTCCGCCTCCTGCTGCTCGGCACTGAGCAGCCGCCCATAGATCGGAGGATAATCGCTGGGCACGCCGGAGTTGTTGAGCCAGATCTGATCGCAATCGAGTTTCGGCGGGGGTTGCAGCGACGCTTGCCCCGTTTCCGCAGCAGCGGCGATGTCTTGGTCTTGACTGGGCTGAGGGTCTTGACTCGGCTGCAGGTCTTGGCTCGGCTGCGTGAGCGGAGCGGAGCCCGCCGGCACCTCACCCGTCGTCGGCGTCGAGGCCTCTCCTCGAGGGTTGCCCGACGCGGTTGTCGGACTAGGGCCTGCCTGCTCGGTGCCCGCTGGGGTCACGACAGTGCTGTTGGCAGAATCAACACCACCGCCGCTGACACGCTCGCTGGTCGGACCGCTGCAGGCGGCAAGAGCAAGCGCCGACCAAGACGACGCAATCCAGCGGCGACGGCCGCCATCGACGGGTGAGAGCAGTACCGTGAACATCGTGAACGTTGTCGCGGCTTTGCCGCCGAAAGTCAACGCACGCAAGATCCGGCGTGACCTGACTCACGGCACTCACGTTCGAGCCCTACCGCAGCGCGTCGTTCACGACGCAAACCCTGAATCCCCAGATGCGGAAGCCAGTCTGAGTCACGCTGCCAGAGCACGAAGCAGGGTGAGACTCGACATATCGCGCCACTGAACGAACCGAGGGCGCACGGACCGGCGGCTGCTCCACCTGCTTCGCCGACGCTCACATCGCTCCAGATTCTGGAAGGGCGCTTGTGCTCTCGTTGCGGCCACGACATGCTCTGTACTCGATCGCGGGATTGGGCAAGGCCTCGTCGGGGGCAAGGCTCGGGGGCTTGCGCGACCAACCCCGACTCACGGGACGCTCTCGGATGGAGGACACTGTGGAGCAATCGGACAAGGGGTGGATCAAGGTGAACTCACTTGGGCGTGACTTCGTCGTGTTTACATGTGACTCCGCAGGCATTACGACGCTTCGTTTGTTCATGGTTCTCCCCAATAGATAGACAGACTGTATGGTTTTCGGGGCCAGTCGTGCGGCATCTCGTCATCTCGAGGCGCGACCAGCTCCGATTCGTGTTGTTTACTTGTGTAACCCAGGTGCGTGAGGTGCACTGGTTTCAAGGTCGGATGACTGCACGCCGGCCCAAGCGCGGCGCCATGGTCAGTTCGGTGACGTCATTGCGGAACGTGACCCGCCCCCCCCGCCCGAGGGAGCAGCCGCAGTGCGACCGATCAGGATTTTGAGGAGCGCAGCAGAGCAAGGCACTCTCGGCGTCAGGGTTGGCAAGGTCGCAGACGCGTCCCGTCCGACGCTACCAACTGCAACTCGCGACGCCATCGCTCTTGCACGGCGCAACCATTCGCAACTCGCGTCCTCGTCCGAGTTGGGCGGCGCTGCCAACCGCCAATCGCCTGCCAGCTGGGTTGGAACGCCTGTGGCAGAATCTGGTTGCGCCGAAGAGCGGTCAGCACGCCTCTGGCAATTGCCAATCGCGTTCCAGACCGACTTGGACGATTCTGGCTTGCCCCTCGGGTTGCACCGACGCCTGGTTTGCCGGTTCCTGCGGGATTCGGTGTGCAGTTTCGTGTCGAATGCAGGATCCGCTTGCGCGCTGAGCTCCAGTCTGCGCCAGTTATCTCATGGTTGTCGAACAACTTCCGGGCGCGCGAGCAATCGCGCAGCGCATCGCGGGGCAGGTCGACTAGCCACGCCTCGCTCACCGCTGTCGCAGCAATCAGGCTGATTGCCGTGCGTGATCAAACAGCTACTGCCTCCGCAGGGAGATTCCGCTTCCACGCTGCACTCTGCGCGACGCGGCGCGTGAGCGAAAATGTTTTCGCCCGCCCCCTGGCGCGCCGGCTGCTATCCCATGAATGGCTGTCCCACCGTCGGTGTGGCAAGCACTTGCACGGACACGGCTGAACGATGATGAAACGACGCTTGGGTCATGGTTTGTTTCTGGTGGCACTGGCTGCGGTAGCGTTACTCGGCTGCGGAAGCGGGGGTGACCGTGTCGACGACGGGGCGGGTGAGGACGCTTCGGACGCCACTCCCATTGCGAGCGGCGACGAGACAACGGGTGAACATCAGCCGAACGACATGGCTGCGGTTGACGTGGCGGACAGTGAGCCTGACCCATCCGGTCCGGTGACGTCCTCGCCCGCCGGTGGCGGCACGCGGTCCCCCGCGGGAGGACCCGCAGATGAAGAGTCGCCCAACGATCCCTCAACACCGATGGGCGACCCCGGGGGCAACCCCAACGGCCCTTCACGCGTTCCCACCGACCCGATGGATCCCGTGGATCCACTGCCTGCCGTCGAAGGCGTCGACCAGACCACGATCGACCAGTTGCTGGCCGAGTGTGGCGATGGCCCACTCGTGTTTTCCGACGAAGCCGTGCGCTTCTCGGTGCGGCTCGCGCTCATCACCGAAGGCATCCGCGCGAGCGAATTGCTCGACGACGACGCGGACATCTACCCCGAGGACGTCGCGGAGCTGACGGAGGTGTTCCTGTACGACGTCAACGGCGTTCGCGACCCGGCCAACGTCGTCCATTTGGAGGGCATTCAATGCCTACCGGCGCTGACGACGATCACTTCTGACCTGGTTCTCGAAGATCTGACGCCACTTGCAGCGATTCCTCAGCTCACTCACCTCAGCTTGGCCAACGCCGGCCTGAGCGACTTGAAGGGGGTGGAGAGGCTGGTCAACCTGACCGAGTTGAAGCTCGGGGGCAACGCCATCAGCGACTTGCGACCCCTTTCGGGCCTCGCTGCGCTCGAAACGCTCGAGCTCGGCGCCAATCAAATCACCGATTTACGGCCTCTGGCGGGGCTCAGCCAGCTGACGTCCCTGGCGCTGAACGAAAACCAGATCAGTGATGTCAGCCCTTTGGGGTCACTGGCTTTGCTGACTGAACTATCGCTGAAGCAAAACCAACTCAGCGACGTCAACCCGTTGGCGGAGCTGGCCAATCTCGAGGCTCTGTACCTGACCGAGAATGCCATCACCGACTCGGGCATCGCGTCGTTTGCAGGGGGCGGTCTGGTAGAGCTCGGGATCCTGGACGTGCGGCAGAATCAGCTCAGCGACATCGGTGCACTGTCGGCTCTCGGCATGTTGCGGACCCTGTACGCGAGCATGAACCAGATCAGTCGCCTCGACGATTTCGTTAACCTGACTCATCTCGATACGCTTCAGCTCGACCAGAATCAAATCTCCGACCTGAGTTCGCTCGCGGGCAACCCCAGCTTGGTTTCGTTGTCCCTCAACGACAATGCGGTCAGCGACCTGACTGCACTCGGTTCGGTCCCGATGCTGCAGGCATTGTATGCACGGGTCAACGTGATCAGCGACCTGACGCCGCTGAGCAGCCTCGAAGCACTTGCGAATCTGACGTTGGATGACAATCAGGTACAGGATCTGAGCCCGTTGAGCTCGCTGCTCGCGCTCAGGGATCTTCGCGTTTCGCGCAACGACATCGACGACCTGAGTCCGCTGAGCGGACTCGAAACCCTGTACACGTTGGAGGTCGACGGCAATTCGATCAGCGATTTGCAGCCGTTGAGCGATGTTCCGATAACCAACTTGAGCGCCGCCAACAACTTGATTAGCGACATTTCCGTGCTGCAAAGCAAGACGCTGAGCCGGCTCGACTTGAGCGGTAACCAGTTGAGCGACATCTCGGCGCTCGCCGGGCATGAGAACATGTGGAACCTCTCCCTTGCTGATAACTCGATCAGCGACATCGGCGTAGTCGCCAACATGAAGAAGCTCCATACTCTGAACGTGGCGGGCAACGATCTGACCGACGTTTCTCCGATCGCGGAGGTTCACGACCCGAACACCAACACAGTATCACCGCTCGGCGACATCAACCTTTCGAACAATCGGATTTCCGTGGTCGACATCTTCGCGTACGTGCGCCCAAGCGCTCTCGATCTGTCGAACAACCAACTGACGGACGCCGAATTCGTCCGCTTGTTGTCTCAAGGCATCCGCAACCTCGACCTGTCCGGTAACGCGATCAGCGATCTGACCCCATTCATGTACATGGAGGTGCTGACGAATCTGGACCTTTCGGACAATCAGATTAGCGAGCTCGACGGCATTGCGGAGCTCACCACGCTTCGAACGCTGATGCTTTCAGGAAACCCGATCGACTGTGCAACCCAGGGTAACACCATCGCGGGGCTTGTCGCGAATGACACCGAACTCGACGTGTGTCGTCAGTAACGTCCCGTCGGCGGCACCCTCACTCGCACCGATCCGCTTGCCAATGCACGGAACTGCCCCGAAGTAGCCATCCGTAATCGTCGCGCTACTTCCGGGGGTGGTGGTCTGGGAGCGAAAGAGAACCGCGTCGGATGCTCACTGACATTCGACCTCGTTCTCGTCGAATCCCGTGAGCCGCAGTCGGAAGGACGAACCCTCCTTCTGTCGTTCAGCGTGAAAGATGCTCACTGTGTAGGTTCCGCCTGGTGCGAGCCCGAAGTCCGACAGGGAGTAGGTGTCGGCACTTACGGGGATCACGTCGCCGAAGTCGGACTCCCACACCTCGGTCTGGACCGAACCAGCCGTCGCTTGGATGGTCACGGTCCCGCCGGAGGGGACGTGCACGCCGCCGACGTCGAGCGCGAGCCGGTCGTTGATGAACACCCACAGGTCGTCATCGCCCACGAACTCCAGCTCCGCTTCGGTTCCTGTCGCGAGCGTGAGTGTGGCGTGTACTTCAGTCGTGAAGTAGAAGTTGTGCTCGGGTGCGTCGGGAAACACGTCGTCTTCCCACGGCCAACCGATGAGGCCGTAGACATCGGGTAGCTTCGCCCGGTCGAAGTCCGCCGTGGGCCCGGTCGCGTCGTCCAGCGGAAAAAACAGCGGCGTGCCGTCGTACTCGAGCAACTCGCCGCCAGTGCAGTAGTTGTCGTACGAGTCGGAGCAGGGCAAACACGTCGCTGCGCACTCCGCAGCGGCTGCGTCGACGTCGTTTTCGCAACTCGTCATGCACGCGTCCTGCTCGACTTCCGCAACGGCGAGATCCGCCTCGACTCGTGCGATTTCCGCTTCGAGCTCACCCACGGACGGCGCCACACCGGCATCGTTGGCCAGCAGCTCCGGGTCCTCCAGTGCCGCCTGGAGCTCCTCGAGCCTGTCCTGTAGTTTCAGCACCGCGCTCCGCTGTGGGTTGCAGTAGTTGACGCAACCGGCGTTGAACGATTCGTTCATGACGTACTGGCGGCAGCTCGCGTGGCAGGCATCCAACGTTGCTCCGCCGGGATAATGTTCTTCGTTCGCGCCTCCGGACCACTCGAAGCGCTCACCGTTGGCGCCGTAGCGGTTGACGAATCCCCCGTTGCCATCGTCGAACAGCAGCAAGTCTTTCACGACGCGGTTGTTGGTGCCGCCATCGCGGTACCACTGACTGAAGTTCTGGCTCGTGGTCACGCAAGCGAGCGTTGGTGGCACGGGGCTCAACACTGGACGTCCCTCGGCGTCGAGTTCGCTCGCCACCGTCCCTTGCACGACGCCGCTGCAGTCGTCATTGTCGCCGAAGTCCGGATGAGACTCCGAGAAGTCTCGATAGATGGCTTGCAGGCGCATCACGCACGCTCCCTCGGGGGCGTTCGGGCCGTTGCCTCCGTTCGGGCCACCCGCGTCCGGTGCGTCGGTGCTGTCGACCGACGCGTCGTCAATCGGACCGGCGGGCGAATCGTCAGTCGGACCGGCACGGTCGTCGGTGGTCGCGTCGTCCGTTTCGTTGACGTCGCTCGGAGCATCGTCAGCGTCGCTCATCGGTTCGTCGTCCCTGGCGCCGCCGTCTGCGTCGTCGAGCGAGGTGTCGTCGCGCTTGACGTTTCCGCTGCTCCGGTCCGCGTTCCCGTCAGTCGCAGCGTCGTTGCCCATCTTCTCAGCGCCCTGTCCGTCTGATTGACACACACCGAGTCGACACGATTCACCCGACGAACAGTCGTCCACTCCCAAACACTCGACGCAGCCGCGCCGTTCGTCGCAGAGTAGCCCGGTACCCCGGCAATCGTCGTGCGATTCACACTCGTTGTACAAGCCAGGGCCGGCATCGCCATCATCGTGACGGCCCTGGCCCGCGCTGCCGCCGATGCACGACGTCACGACGAAACCAAGGGCTGGAAGTAGACAGGCAAAGCGCATGGTGCGGAGTGTAACGCGAATTGAGTTCGATACGCATCCGATTCCCCGGTCGATGATGACGGTGGCGTTCAACGGCAGAGCACAGGCCTGATCCCACTGGCCGCCGTCGGGGTTGGCCGGCTGCCTCTGGGGGCGCGACGTTGGCGTCGCGCTGCCGCTCAATTGCCAGCTTGGGCGTGGGTTTGGCAGCGCGGATGTAGCGGCCGACGACGGTGACGGACTGACGGGCAGCAAAGGTTTGTCACAGCGTTGGACGGCATTCCCAAGAAGCGCGAAGATCTCGGCTGCTCGCGGTTCACTCTGGGGATCGGAGGCCGTCCCGGCGACTCTCACTGTGCTTCCACGAACCCATGCAACCCACGACCCCAGCGCCCCCAAGAGGCAGCCGGCCAACCCCGACCGTGACCAGTGGGGTCAGCTGACGAGGCAACATGCTCGAGGCGCTCTACCAACCATTTCCCATTACCACGCGCGCGCGCGGGCAGGTGTGGCACCACGTCCCGGCCACGCGCCGACCGCGGCACTTTCATGCCGAGCCCGAGCTGAACCTGGTGACGGGCGGCACGGGCGCCTTCGCGATGGGAGCAAAGGTCCTGCCCATCGCCGCGGGTGATCTGCTGTGGTGGCCTCCCGGGCAGGATCACATGCTCGTCGATGCTTCGCCCGATTTCGATCTGTTCGTCATCGGTGTCACGGCTGACTTCTCTTCCCGGGTGCTCAGTGGGACACCCGAGTCTGGCTGCGTCGGCCCGATCCTGGTGCGCTTGGCGCCAGCGGATCTCGCCGCACTCGAGGGCGCCTGCGCTGCGCTGAACAGCGCAAGCAACGACACTGCCGCGATCGAGCACCTGCTGGGTGATCTCTGGCACCGGGCACAAACGCTGCGGCGAGCCGCCCACAGCATGCACGTCGTGACCCGGCGAACCTTGGTCTCACTCTACGAGCGCCCGGAGTTGGCGCGCTGCGAGGTCGCGCAACTCGTGCGGGCCTACCCGACGGAAATCAGCCGGCGCTTTCACGGCGATATGGGCGTGACCCTTTCTGCGTTTCGTTCGCGCCTTCGCCTCTTGCGCTTCATCGAAGCGGTGGACGGTGGCGCCGAGAATCTGCTCACCGCCGCATTGGGCGCCGGTTTTGGCAGTTACTCGCAGTGTCACCGCATCTTCCAGCGGACGTTCGGATGCACCCCACGGCTGTTCTTCGAAACCCCGCTGCGCGACCAGATGCAGGACGCGTTGGAGCCCTGGGAGCAACCGCCGGGCCACGGCTGACGGCCGCGGGGGTGGCGTCCGCGCCCCGATCCGAACCACTTCGCCGAAGAACCACAAGACGCGAAGACCTGTGGCCGTCCCGACGACCACACTCGGCGTCATGCCCCAGCAACGCGTGCTTCTGTCGTGGATGTGCTTTGCCGTCGCCGGTATCGCGGTAGGCTGTGCGTCCGCGGAGAACCCGGCCGAAACGCCCATCGGCAGCGCACCAAGCGGCGACGCACCGACGAGTGACGGTGCCGCCGCGGGTGGCAACACCGTCACGGCAACGGGAGGCAATGGCACGGGCGTCCCCACGGCGGGCGCGCCCAACATCAGCGTCGGCTCCCCAGACAACGCCGGCACCCCCCCCACGGTGGGCGCGTCCAACACCAGCACTGGCTCCAACGGCACTGGCGGCACCCCAACCGCTGGCCCCCTCAGTAGCAACAGCGGCTCGCCAGACGACACCGGCGGCACCCCAACAGCGGCTCCCAGCACCAGCAGCGGTTCCCCAGACGGGTCGGGTGGCACCTCCATCGGCGGCGCTCCAGATCCCAACGCTGGCGCCTCTGGCGGCTTGGGTGGCTCGTCTACGGGCGGAGGGAACACGCTGCCTTTGGAGGATCCAGAGCCGTTCACCTTCGGTAGTCCGCCTGGGGCAGCCGAACACTTCAAGAGGGGCATCAACCTCGGCAATCGCCTCGAAGCCCCCAACGAAGGCGACTGGGGCGGCAGCGTGCTTGCCGGCGATTTTCCGTTCATCGCCCAGCGTGGCTTCGATCACGTGCGCATTCCGATTCGCTTCAGTGGGCACGCGCTCAGCAGCGCGCCGTACACGATCGAAGCCGCGTTCTTCGAGCGCATCGACACCGTGCTCAACCAGGCCGCGGACGCGGGCCTCGCTGCCATCATCGACATGCACTCGTACGACGAGATGGTCAGTGATCCGAGTGGTGAGCGCGAGCGATTCTTGGCTCTGTGGTCACAGATCGCTGCCCGCTATGCTGATCGTCCCGATACAGTCGCGTTCGAGCCGCTCAACGAACCGAACACCATGCTCGACAGTGGCTGGAACGAGATCGTGGCTGCCGCCATCAGCACCATACGCGATACCAATCCGCGTCGCCTGCTGGTCGTAGACACGGTGTTCTGGGCCGACCCCAGCAAGCTCTCGTTGCTGACTCTTCCCGACGACGCCAACCTGCTCGTCGCGGTCCATCTCTACGAGCCGAAGCTGTTCAGCTTTCAGGGCAAGAGTTGGATTGGAGATGCCTACATGACCACCGGCGTGATCTTTCCCGGGCCCCCGGCTGCGCCGATCTCCCCGGTCCAGGCAGCTTTGGACGCCAGCTGGGCGGCCTCGTGGTTCGACGACTACAACTCGAAGCCAGCAGCGGAGAACCCTTCAGGGCCCGCGACCATCGACGCGCAAATCGCCTATCTTACGGCCTACCAGAACGCTTCGGGTCGAACCGTCTACAATGGTGAGTGGGGCCCCCAGGACGGCGGTGACATGCCCTCTCGGGCAAACCTCGTCACCCTGGTGCGCCAACGATGCGAAGCGGCCGGTGTTGGATGGGCCATTTGGGAAGATCCCAACAACATGAAACTCTTCGACTCCGGTGCTGGCACGTGGGTCACCCCCATCGTGGACGCCCTGTTGCCACCGTGAACCGACGTCTGGGGCTCGGGCTGCCTGGCGATGGGGGCCGACTGCTCAGGTGAGCAAACGGCGCCCCGGCTCGGGCGGAGCTGCCGCGAGGTCATTGGCAGACCGTTCGGAGCAGGTTGGAGGCGCTGGACGTGAGATCGTCGTGCTAAGGGGTACTCATGTACTCTTGGCTTGGTCGATTCGCGCCCGTCGTCGGGGTGGCCTCACTCGCCGCGACATCGTTGGCGTGCAACTCGTCGTCTGACGGTCACTCCCCGGACGCGGGGTGTCTCGTGTCTGACTGCTCCGACTCGGGCGCAGTGTCGAAAGACTCGGGCGCAGTGTCGAAAGACTCGGGTGCAGTGTCGAAAGACTCGGGCGCAGTGTCGAAAGACTCGGGCGCAGTGTCGGACAGCGGAGCGAAACCACAGCCCCCGGATGCCGCCGACTCCGGAGGCCCGCCCGAACGCGATGCCGACGGGCCCGACCCCTGCGCGGGCTTGAAGACTCTCCAGTCATTGCACATCACCCGCGACGACACCGCGCAAGACGTCGCGGATCGCGTTCGGTGCGTGGAGCGGATAGAAGGACAACTGTACCTCGACTGGGTGAGTATGGCATCGCTCGACTTCGAGCGGCTGCAGCACGCCGGTTCGATCCGCATCCAGGGAGGCGCCGGGCTGCAACGGGTGACCTTCGATGGACTTCGCTCGATGGGTGGGGAGATCTCGGTCCAAGCCATGCGCTCCCTGACCCACTTCTCCATCCCGAGTCTGGTGGAAATTGATGAGCACGAGAGCAACGGGATCGACCCCGTGGCGGGTGTTCGGATCGTCGACAATCGCGCCCTGCAGACGCTCGACTTCGCTGGGCTGGAACGCGTCGGGGCCCTGGCAATCCGCGAGAACCCCGTGCTGACGACGCTGGCCTTTCCGGTGTTGAAGTCGGTTGTCGGAACCTTTGCGACCGAGGCTTGCGACATCTTCGAAAGCGGCGTGTTCATGCAGTTCAACGACAATCTGTCGGAAGTAGATCTCGGCGCGTTGGAGATCATCGAGCGCGGTGGGTTTCGTCTGCGTGACAGCGCGACCATCACCGAACTACGGCTGCCCCGACTGGTCAGCGTCGGGGCGCAATTCGGGGTGAGCAACAATCTTCAATTGTCGCAGGTGTTTGCCCCGCTGCTCGACACCGCCCGAGGGCTGTGGATCAACAACAACCCGTCGCTGGCACAGAGCACCGTCACTAAACTCGAAGCGCAAACGGGCCTCTCGTGCCTCGGCGAGTGGGACTGCGTTGAGCAAGTGCCATGCGATGGGAACCTGACGGCCATGAGCGACGCTGACGCAGGGCAGCCCGACGTGTCGACTGCTGCGGGGAGCGACGCGGGCCCCTGATGGTCACAGCGATGTGTTGGCGCGTGCTTCCCCTGAGCCGTCGCGCGCTGACGGCGGCCCGTCGAGTGCGCCTCATGACAACGCCGCCCGCTCGCCGAAGTGGTGCCCGCTCCGACGGGCCTTCGCTCCGCGATTCGTTCACCACTTCGACCAGGCCTTCGAGCAGTAGGTACACGCGTTGGTCCGCGGCATCACCTTGGTCGGCCAGGTGGGGTCGCACGGTAACCTCGTAGCGCAATCAAATCCGGACCCACTCAACCCAAACCAGAGAGGGTGCCCGAGAATCGTGGTTCGCCGAAACTCTCCGTCGGCGATCCGAACATCGTCATCAGCGACGCGAAGAGTTGGTTGGTCGTCGTTCTGGAGTACCGAACGCTACGCCCAGTTTGGATCGCCCCGTTGCCCTGTCCCGCGATGATCCACCCCAAGTCCCGGCGATTGTGAATGTCCCCGTCCGACAGCTCGTTGGCCCACAGCACCACGGAGCTACTCAGCACGGAAGCGCCGTCCTCCTCCTCGTGGGCTTTGAGTGCTTGCAGCAGGTAGGCGAACTGCTCGGCGTACCAGGTGCTGATTTTCACCAAGTCTTCGCGATTGCCCACCGCATCGTGGGACATCAAATGGTGTTCGCCCGCAACGTCGAGCCATTTGTGAAAGATCGTGCTCTCGGCCGTGGACCACTGCAGCGTGATGACGCGCGTGATGTCGCAGGTCAGGGCTAGCACCAGCAGGTCCATCTGCGCCTTGCCCAGCTGCCGAAAGTCGCCGAAACAACGCGCCGGACGTTCGTCTTGGATGCAATCGAACGGGTCCAAGTTGACGTCAGGTGGCGAGCTGGGGATTTCGCAACCCATCTCGGTCGAGGCTCCCAACTTGTCCAAGGATTGCTCGAATGCACGCAGGGTGCTCAGATGGCGCTCCAGCTTCTGTCGGTCGGCCACACTGATCTTGGCTTGCAGTCTCGCAAAATCGCTCTCGACGAAATCGAGCACGCTTCGACGTTGGCGTTGCAGCACCTCGATCGAGTCCGCGGACGCCTCCGCGTCCATGAACAGTCGAGCGAAGACCGTCTTGGGGTCGTCTTCCGGCGGCACGGACTTCGCGTTGCCGCGAGTTCCGCGGTAGCACATGCGAGTCGGCATCGGCTCGATGATGGTCGTGGTCGATTGAACGCCGAGCTCCAACGAGGGCAGTTTGGTCTCGCCGCCGATCACCCGAGCGATCTCTTGGTCGATCGACGGTCCGTTGGCGGTTCCGTCGAGCACGTGTCCTGCGCGACCGGTGCCACTCGGACCGACTACGAGCGCTTCTGCGGTCAGCATGGTCGCCATCGACGCGTCGTGGGCGTTGGGCTCGTAAATGTACGACGCCTCGTTGTCGAGCCCGCGCATGATGAGCAAATCGTCTCGGTGCGGCTCCAGCGAGGTGAGGACCGGAGACAGGGTGAAGTCAGTCTCCCCACCTGATGGTTGCCAGCGATCTTTGATCATACCGTTCGCGCTGAAGAACACGACGAAACGCTTTGGCATGGCCCCCTGCGCTCGAACTACGCGAGGCCGCATGGCGTCGAGTAGAGGCATGGCGAGGGCTACGCCCCCGACGCCGCGTAGCAAGGCGCGTCGGGACAACGGTCGAGATGGAATGCAGAGGCTGTGCTTGCGTGTCATTGCGTCGCTTCTTTGGCCAGGTAGCGAAAATCGGGGGACAGAGTCAGGGCAACCAAGAGCTCCTGCACGTCTTGCTGTGCAGCTTCGAACTGCCCCGTGATCGTGGCGATACGGGCGGCCTCCGAGTCGCTCTCGCCGCGCCCGAAGGCGAAGCGAAACCAGTACCTCACGAAGCATTCTCTCGCGAGTTCGCTTTGTGCGAGTCTGTCAGCCATTTCGACGACGCCGACGAAAGGTCCAGAGACGTCCGTGCCGGTGAGATCTCCTGACGCGTCGATATCCTTGCCTTGCTCTTGGTCACGCCACTGTCCAATGGCGTCGTAGTGTTCGAAAGCCAAACCGACCGGGTCGATGAGCAGGTGGCAGCCGGCGCACGAGGGCTCTTCTTCATGCTGGGCGAAGCGCTCGCGGGTGGTCGAGCCCGGTGTGATGGCGGGGGCCGTGATCATCAAGTCGGCGGGTGGTGCTGGGATGCCCTGGCACAACATGCGCTCTCGAACGAACTTGCCCCGCGATACGGGATCCGTTTGGATTTCCTTGGAATGGGTAGCCAGAAACGAGGCTTGCGTCAGCAGGCCGGCTCGTTGCGTCGTCGGCAGCTCGATCCGGGATACACCATCGGTGACAGGCCCTGCAGTGCCACCGTAGTACTGGGCCAAGGCAGGGTCCCCATAGGTGAACGGAGCGGTCAACAAGGTCGTCAGATCGCCATCGCCGTCGAAAATGACCCGCGTGGCAAAGGCACGCGTCTCGTCCCACAGCAGGGGCGGCAGCTGACTATCCCAATCGGCGAACTGCGTCGTGTCTCTCTGCAATCGATCGACGGCGGAGAGATTCAGCCAACCGCTGAAGAAGTCCGCCACGTTGTTTCGCGCCGCTGGCGTCGCGAGCAAGCGCCGTGCTTCGGCCTCGACGGATTCGGCGGAGACCAACAGATCGGCCTCAGCCGCAGCGAACAGGTCAGCGTCGGGCATCGTCCCCGTCAAGAAGTAGGAGAGGCGTGTCGCGATCTCCCACGAATTGAGCGCCGCGAAGCTTTCACCGGCGACCGGTACGCCAACTTCGGCCCGATATAGGAAGCTCGGTGAGGTGAGAATCGCCTGCAGCACGAGCCGAACGCCGTCGACGGCATTGGGCTCGCTGCGAAACAGTTGCAAGAGCTCGGTCCGCTCGACGCTCGTGGTCGGTCGTCTGAAAGCTCGCTTGCCGAAGCCTTCGACGAAGGTAGCGATACACGCTTCGCCTTGGGCGAGTGGGCAGCCCAGCAGGGGGTCGACGTCCCGCACGGCGTCGTCGGACAGCGCTTCGGCCGCCGCGAGGTATTGCTCGACCAGTGCGGGTCCCACGTCTTGGACGTCGGTGTTGTTGGTGAACCCATTGACGATGGTGTCGGTGGGGAAGTTGACCGTGTAGTCCGTGCCGTGTCCGAGCAGGGACTCGACCGTGGCTCTGTACTCCGCGTTCGAGAGGCGTCGCACCAGCGAGCGCCCGGGCTGCCCGTCATCGATCCGGCCTGCGGGGGTTGGGCTGGTGGGTGAACCGTCACCCGATTGAGCATCTGTCGGGAGGGGGCTACCCGTGTCCTCCGTGCCGCCTGCTGCAGGCGCAGCAGTGGGCACCCCCGACGGCGTGGAGCTGGCGCCTGGCAGGGCCAGGTTACTCGCACTGGGGTTCGAGGTGACCATCGGGGTCGTGAACGAACCACCGGCGATGGCCTGGTTGTCAGCATCGGGTGCGCCCCCACACGCAAGCAGCACGGCGCTCGTGGCCACGCACCCGCGGGGCTTGAGCAACCAGTGGTGGCCACCCTTCAGATGTAACTTTCTAGTCGTGGAGCCCATGTGTTTCTCACAGAAGCCGGGCAGGACGGCGCCGCGCTCGAGCCCGGTCCGGTGCTGCCCGCGGATGGAATTGTCGGGGCCACTCGGCAATTGTCATGAAATCCGATCGCCGCGGGCTAACCGGCCGCAGGCTTCGGCTTGGCCACCGGCGCTCACGGCACCCGACCCGCGCCTCACCTATTCCTGGCTGGGTTGATAGCCGCGCCAGGCCCAAACCAGCGCGTCGGCGAGGGTGGCTTGCTGAACGCGCGAGTCGCAATGGCCAGCATCGAGACCGAACACGTAGCGGTAGTGGTATCCCTGTGCGGCAAGCGCCGCAGCCGTTCGCTGGTTGGCCATGACCCAATTGTGCAGTGTCGACTCTGGGTCGTCTGCCCTCAGATCGTTCTGATTGACGTTGAGGAAGACCCGGATCGGCTTGCGCTCGGCGTTGGCGATGAGTTCGAGTCCGGAGTGATAGTCCCAAGCCCCGTTGGGGTACGTCGCGCGTTCGGGCGCTTCGTGATTCTGCTGGTCGACGAGGGTCGTCGAGTAAGCGATGACTCGACTGAACAGGTCAGGTCTGAACCAGGCCATCGTGAGCGCTGCCGCTGCGCCGGAACTGCACCCCAGCGTGGCGCGTCCGGACGGGTCCGACGTGAACGACAGGTTTGGATACGCCATGCGCACCGCCGGATCGGCAATGACCGCTGGCAACACCTCTTCGTCGATGAAACGGGCATAACGGTCCGACATCGTGTCGTACTCGAGCCCGCGCTCGCTGCCTTGTGCGTCGTTGCCGCCGTTCTGCACCGCGACCGCAACGAAGGCGGGCAGCTTTCTGTCCACGGCGTCCGAGGTCGTCAAATTGTCGAGCGCGTTGGCGACCATGTCGAGAGGACCGTCACCGTCTTGAATGACGAGTACCGGCGCTTTCGTCCCGTCCTGGTACTGCGCAGGTACGTAGACGCTGATGGCGCGACTGTCGTTGACCGGCTTGCCCGGGTCGAGCGTCGCGTCCGTGCCATCGAAGATCTGACTGTCCGAAAGCCGCATCGTAAATCTGAAGCGTTGACCTTTCGGAGCTCCGCGATTGCTGAGTTCCGGCTGGGACACGTATTGAGGCCCGACTTCGAAGTCGCCATCACCCTCGGGGCCAGGATCGGGTAGCCCCACAGGCTCCGGCGATCCATCGACGGTGCCGGCCTCCGTCGATGCGCTGCCAGCGTCTGGCGAATCGACGTCGCCGCTGCTGTCGCCGAGCGTTCCCGCGGGATCACCGACGTCCGGTTCGTCACTCGGAGGACAACTCGGAATGGCCGTGGTGGGGCCTCCGGCGTGCGTTGCGTCTGCAGTGGGCGGCGGCTCGGCGGGGCCGGCGGCC
>QJWJ01000378.1 GCA_003235365.1 Deltaproteobacteria bacterium | reverse complement strand
AATCCGGGGGCCAGTTGCTCGTCGCCTGCCGCAAACGTGTCCCAAATGGTCAATGGGCAATCGGTCGATGGTGCCGACTTGGTGGTTTGGTATGCGAACCGGCATCACCACATCACTCGGGATGAGGACCAAACGGAGATGCCCATCGAGTGGACCAGCTTCGAGATCAAGCCTCGCAGCTTCTCTGCAAGCAACCCCGCCCCTTGACGCCCGAACCGCGGTATCGAACCAGGTATGACCACGAGCCAACCAAAACGGTCTGCTGTCGCGCCCACCGGTTGGATGAGCGCGTCCATCGGCGTTGCAGTGCTGGGTTCTGCACTGGTAGCGGCTGTTACGTGGCGATTCGTCGTATCGGACGAATCGCCGCAACACGAGCGACACACGCTCGGTGAGTCCCGCGCACCGCTCGATGGAGAGAACGAGTCGCAGGAAGCGTCGTCCAACGTCGTCGCGAACGAAAAGCCGGTAACCAGTGTCCCGTCGCGCACCGTGACCAACGAATTGGTTGGCGACCTGAAGCCGACGGATACGGAGGAATGGGACGTTGAACGACCAACCGAAGACGGCTTGACAGAAGAACCGCAGGACGAGACCACCGACGGTCCTGTGACCAGCCGCGAGCAATTGGAGATCCCGGCCGAACTCCCTCCCCCCAAGCCGGGAGAAGCGGCGCCGAGGTCCCGAGATACCGGTCTGGTTTTCGCTGCGCCCGCAGATCCCGCGTTCGACCCTGCAGCTCGCAAACCCGACTCGGATCGGACGGGGGAAGCACGAACTGGGGCGGCGCCCGCGCCTGAGGCAGTCGAGGCGCCAACGTTCGCGACGGTGCGAGACGCAGTCGAAAACCCCGTGCTGCCTGATTCGCACCACCCTGACCTCGACACGGGCTTGATATTCACTGCGCCCAGTGAAAACAAACAGAAGGACTGAATAGCGCCGCGACGGGGTGGCTCCCAGGACACTAGTGCCTCGACAGGGAGACTGCGACCGGTTCAGAGTTGGCCGCCCCAGCAAGCGTGAACCGAATGCCGCCCCGAAAAACGCCCGGCTGAAGCTGGGTGTCTCTCGGGGCGGTTGCGTGTATCGTGGGCTGAACGGTCTGTCTAGCGAGCGGTGACGAGGATGCAGCTGCCTTCGTCGCAGATCCTCGTACCCGCTGGTTCAACGCATTCGTCGTCGAGGGGCGAGCACTCGGTGCAGGTGTCGCCGTCCTCGTGCCCAGCGCAAGGCTGGTAGCCCTCCGGACACAGATTGGGGCTCGTGCCACAGACGCCCTCGACACACCTCGGTTCTGGACACCACTCGGCGCCGTTGCTGCACTTCACACAGCCTGCAGGGGCGGAACACTCGCTATCAGTGATACAACCTGGCGTGGTGCCACTCTCGCTACAGGCCGGATCGACTTGAACACACGCGCCGCGCGCATCACAAAGGCCTGGCCCTACCAAACACACCGCATCGGGCGGACAACTGTTGCACGGATCGCCACACGCCTTCCCTTCACACGGCATCTCCCAGTTCGACGAAGCGGGTGCGGGATCGAAGGTCGGAACTGGACCAGGCTCGGAAGGCTGGGCAGGTTGACCTTCAGGACAAGTCCAAGTGGTCGATCCACACGATCCGTCGTCGTTGCAGGACACCGACGGAACAGCACAAGATCCGTCGTCACACAGATTGCAGATCGCTGACACGGCGCAAGCACCCGGACATTCCGGTCTGGGCGTGGGATCGGGCGCTGCGCTGGAACTCGGCTGTGCTCCCGGGACGACAGGCCTGTCAGCAGGCTTGGGCGTCGGTTCAGCAGGCTCCGACGCCAGCGGAGCGGGCGGCTGAGAAGCTGGCCCTTCAGGGGTGGTTCCGTTCGGCGTGGACGGCGTGGTTTCCACGGGTCGGGTTTCGGATGAACCGCCGCCGTCCGGGCGCGATTCGGGCGATCGACTACCGTCGTCCTTTGACGTCGGCTTGGACTCGTCGTTGCCCTCGCCCGTTGCTTTCTGAGTGTCACCCGCTGATGACTGACCGCCACAAGACCACAGACCCACGCAGATGGCCATCGTACCCATTGCCCAGGCATACCGACGTATCATTCGCCAATGATGACAGGTTGCGGTGCCGGATCCATGGTGAATTTCGCCTGCAAACCGTTCCTTCCGTCGGTGCAACGCGGCGAGAACCGGGCGGGGTTTCGCCGGTCCGCTCTTCCACCCCAGTGTGCGCGTTGAACCGCAAATGGTTAACGTTTGATTTGACTGAAGCTTTTTCGGGTCGAGTTCCGGAACGCGGCCCAATGCCGAAGAATTCCAAGACGGGTGAAAACGACAGCCATGGTACACCAACGGCGTCTGGTGACCGTCGCACTGGCGATCGGTACCACCAGGTTTGCGGGGTGCAAGTCGTCCAGGGGCGGTGACAGTCGGAGGTCGTGACGCAGAGGGTGCCGCCCCGCGTGACGGAAGAGCGGACAACAGCGCCATCTGCTCCTTGGGGCATTGAGGAGCGCCGGTGTCGAATGCGCCCCCCCTGAGTTGAAGCACCGCGATTGGGGTGCCACGCTGCCGCTCCAATGCCCAATCGGCGCCCCGCAGGTTCTCCCTCCGATCCACAGCCTACTCAGTCCATTCGCTCACACTATCCGCTCATGGCCTACTTCGGTCGGCATGGTCTCGATTTCGGCGAATTCGTCAGGCGTTGGGGCTTCGAGCCCACGGTCTACTCGGATCCGGAACTGCGGTTTGAGTGCTCGTCCTTCGAGGGTTTCTGGACGGAAGCGGCCCGATGTGCTGAGGACCCGGCCCTCGGGCTACACGTTGCCGAGGAGACCGATCTCAATGCCTTCGAGCTGCTGAGCCACCTCTGCCTGACCAGCCCCACTGTTCTCATCTCCGCGCGCCGCCTGGAGCGGTTCTTCAGACTCCTCGCCGATGGGATGCGCTATGAGCTCGTGATCGAGGGCTCTTCCGCCACACTACTGCGCCACGCTCAGAGTCAATACGCACGCTGCCCCGAGGACGTCGACTACTGTGTCGCGGTCCCGCATCTCTTCTATGCCCAAGCAACGGTCGCGCCGTGGACGCTGGACGAAGTGTTCTTTCGCCACGAGGCTCGTGGGCTGCAGGCCGAATACGCGCGAGTTTTCCAGACGACCGTGCGCTTTGGCGCCAACGCCGATGGTTTCCGCTTCAAACGGGAACTCTTGGAGACACCTCTGAGGCAGGGCAGTACGGAGCTCTCCGCTCTGCTGGAACAGCTCGCCGAAACCAGAGCTCAGGAACTGCCCTCGGTTGGCGACTGCGTGGCCCAAGCCTCGAAGGCCATATCGGACTTGTTGAGCGAGCTCGAGCCGCCGACGACCGAAGCGATTGCCGCGCGAATGGACCTCACCCCACGCACTTTGCAGCGCAAACTCAGGGCCCTCGGAACCACGCCAACGGTGCTATTGGATCAAGTGCGCCAAACGACGGCGACGGCACTCTTGCGGCACCCGAGGTTGACACTCGCTGACGTCGCGATCTTGTGCGGTTTCTCCGAACAAGCTTCGTTCAATCGTGCCTTTCGGCGCTGGACCGGGCAATCCCCCGGCACGTATCGAGCCCGCTTGCGCCAACAGTAACGAGCACTGGGCAGGCAGCCTCCTTCGCTGTCCGAAACAAGCCCTCAGCAGATCCGCGTGAACCTCGAGCGCGCCGGGAACGAGGCGCCTGCGCAAAGCCCCTGCGAACAGGAGGACTCACGGTGTGGACAGGCGCTTGGGAAAGCCCGGATTCCGAGCACCAGTCAGCGGCGACGCGTTGGGACAATGCTCGTGTCGCACCACGTCAAGACCGACCTCCCGCTAGACTCTACAGTGGTGGGAAACGGTCACTCGGGACCGAAACTTCCAAGACCCCGCCATGGATCGAGTCGTCCTACGTATCCCTTTTCAGTGTCGCCCAGCGCTCATTCTCCTCGTAACAGTAACCCTCGCCTCACTCCTCGTCGCGGCCTCGGCGCAAGCACAACAGCTGGCGCCCCCCGAAGAATCCGCTTCGCCGCCTCGCGTCTACTACTATGATCCAATGCGCGGCACCACGGCACTTCGAGAAACCCTGGAGTGGAGTATCGCAGCAGGGCTCTACGTCGTGGATGGTTTCGTCCTGGACAACATGGATCCCTGGCCCTCGAAGCCGCTTCTGCCGACAAAACAGAAGACTTGGGGCCCAGAAGAGGACCGCGAGTCGGCGGTCCCCTCCAAGTCCTTTTACATCGGCGGGGTGACCCTCTGGGCGGCGGTTGCGCTGCTGCCCAACGATCGAGGTTGGCTGAACCACGCTTCCTACCGGCATGCCAAGGGCTTCCTGGAAACGTCGCTTGTGGCCACACCATTGCTGACGACACTGGCAAAGCTGAGCACTGGCAAGAAGCGCCCCTACTACGATCAGGTAGAACGCGAAGGCGGACCGCTCGACGCGAATGACCGCATGTCCTTCTGGTCCGGGCACGCGTCCACGGCCTTCAGCCAAGCAACGTACTTCAATTGGTTCCTGCTCAACAACGTCGCCACGAATGAAGCCCGTCACCTCTTGTGGAAAGTCCCGGCAATACTCAGCACCTTCGGCTTGGCCTCCTACGTGGCCTACACGCGGCTCGACGACCATCGTCATGACGTACTCGACGTGACCGTGGGATCCGCGGTAGGGGCGGGAGTCTCGACGCTGATCTACGGCATGCACGAGAACTGGTTTGGGGAGTTCTACGACGATCCCGCCGACGGAGACACCGCAGTGGCTGCGCCCACGACTATCGTTCTACCCACCGGTCGCGGCGCAACCCTGATCCACCGCTTCTGAAGCACCGGGTCAACCATCGCAATGCCCGAGCTCTCGGCCGTCAGCGGCTGTGACGGCTCATCGGAGTGTCCGTCTGCCCGATCGAACCCCAATGGCGGTCCGCTCTCGGAACCAGATTCAGAGCCCGTAGCCCAGCTCGAGCCCCAACGAGACGGACGGCCCAGCATAGGAACTGGAGACGTAGGCATCGTACCCCGGCGTCCACAGGTAGTGGACCGAGATGAACGGCCGGAGCCAAGATTGGCTTGGCAGGTTGACTCCAAGTTGCAAACCCACCTCGACTCCAAGACTCGCGGACGAATCCCGAGCGTCCAGAAGCTCGTTCTCCCACGCAGAGACGGGACGTCCGTCCGGCGTGTCGCGATCGTCGCCAAAGAGATAGTACCCAAAGGCCGCTTGTCCCACCGTCACAGGGAGAACCACGGAGAGCCATCGAGCTTCGGGCAGGTCGAACGCAAGAGCCATATGCACGCCAACGAACCCACCATCGGAGCGCAGAGTGAGGGTTGAGGCGTCCTTGTAATCCGTACCGTTGGCAGATTGAACCGAGAAGGTCCTTGGATTGATGGGCCCCGGGCGTCCGAAGCCGGCGAGGCCCACCCGGAACAGTCCATTTTGGAAGGTGGCACCTGCGGAGAAGGCCGGACCGTGAGAAAGGTGCTTGGCCAGCGCCAGTCCCCGCCAAGAGACCGAAACGAACGTTCCTACCGGGATGTCTTCGCTTGGACTCGCGCTCGCTCGCCAAGCAGCCGCGGCAGTCGCGCTCTGGTCAACCTGGCTCGCGGTACCCATCGCACGAGATTGGCCCTGTGCCGTCGCTACCCAGGATGCGACGAGCACAAATGCCACAACGGGCTGCATCATTCTCTCGTTCATCAGAATACTACCCAATCGCTCTGAGCCCCAGCGGGGCGCCACACAAGACCCAAGTTGCCGCGAAAGATGAACTTCTCGTTGTTCCCGTCGAACCCGTAGCTTCCCCCCGCTTCGAAATCGAAGGCGATGGCAATGTGCTTCGTGGCAAAGAAGCTGCCACCCACCGTGAGCAGTTGGGAGAGGCTGGCGACATCAAACGTTGGGGCCAGCTCGTAGTCGAAACCTATCGTTGGCCCCAGACGCGTCACGACTCGATCGCTCCACACCACGTGGGCCAAGTAGCCGAGCTCGCTCACGAGCCGCGTCGACGACGAGCCCTGGACGGTGGGGATTGCACCACCCAGGTGCCGAACGCCGAGGTTCCCCTCGAGCGCCAAGATGAGCGGACCGCTGTGAGCGAGCTCGCCCAGGGCGGAGACCCGACTCTCGAGGGCCACGCCCTCCTTCGTCTCGTATCCCGCGATGAAGGTCTTGCGCGGCCGCAAACCGACGACGCTGAGACCGAGTTGCATCTTCGATGCAAAGCGCAGGCGTCCAGTCAGCGCTCCCCCGAGATGCAGGTTGCCCCACCGCGCAGACGCCTCCAGGCTTCCCTCAGGAGGCCGTGCTGTCGTTGCCCCTTCGGAGGGGGAAGTCTGTGCCCGGCCGATACCCGCGCAACAGACGCTCAGAAGCACCACGACGCAGCTCCCTGTGTGTCGCCTTCGGGTCGAAGGAGCGCTCCGATGGCGCCCTCGTCGCATCCATGAACTCATCATGGGGGCAGCGTGGTGCGCAGTCGTGTAGTTGTGAAACGACTTCTGGTTATTCTTGGTATTAGTACAGCTAATGCACAGCCCCATCGATATTGCGCTACTGTCTTGCTTGCCGGTGTTCCTTCGCGAAAGAAACGTGACCCGCGCCGCGAGGCAGCTCGGGATCACCCAATCTGCGGCCAGCCAGCGCTTGCGTCGACTGCGCGAGGCCTTGGGCGATGAACTGCTCGTGCCCGGTGAAGGGGGACTGATCCTCACGCAGCGCGCCGAGGACATTGGACCGCACTTGACTCAAGCTCTCGAAGCGGTCTGGAACTCCGTCGCACGGAAGCGCGAGTTCGACCCTCGGACAGCTCGACGCGAGTTTACGATTGCTACGACGGACTATGGCGAGCTGGTTGCTCTCTCGGCGGCACTGCGTCGCCTACGCGAGGAGGCTCCCGGAGTAACGGTGCGGGTCGTTACGACCACGCTCGATGCTCCGTTGGAACTCAGCAGAGGAAGCGTCGACTTGGTCGTGGGCGGGCAACTCCCTTCGACACCCCACCTGGTGCGCAAGCGCGTGGGAGAGGAGGGCTTCCTGGTGCTGCTGCGCGACGGACATCGAGCCTTGCGTCGTCGCTTGGATTTGGATGCCTACCTGGCAGCAGAACACGTCTTGATCGCGCCTCGCAACACCCCGGGCGGTGTCGTGGATGGGGTTTTGGATTCCATGGGAAAGAAGCGCCGTGTGGCGCTGACCCTACCTCACTTCGTGGTGGCGCCGTTCTTGGTCGCTCACTCCGATCTATTGCTCACGGCTCCTAGCGGTCTCGCACGAGCGATGCTGCCTCTGCTTCCTCTGAGGGCTCGAAAGCCCCCGCTACCGCTTCCCGCCGTGCCGCTCGAGCTGATTTGGCATGCCCGCAGTCAGAATGACCCGCCTCACCAATGGTTCCGTGAGTTCGTGGCGGATATCGTCAAAGAAGCGTGCCTCAATAGCCAGCCTCGATGAAGAGGACCGGACGGGCCATTCCAAGGCCTGCCGCCCGCGCTCGGCGACCGCATCCGAGAGGGTCGAGGCTCACGACGCATCAGGTTAACAGATTGGGTTCAGGCGCGTGGCGAGAGTGCCGTCGATTAGCATGGCAAATGACCCGGTGTTCGCCTATGAGCAGAAGTGGAGCTCGTGTTCGATTCTGGCGCCATACCCACCGGACTCTGGATTGCGCTCGTCGCTACCCTGGGGCTGAAGATCGCCGTGCTGCGGCGACTGGGCTTCGATTGGGTCGTGGTGATCATCGTCGTCCTCGGTGCGGCACTCTCGATCCGCTACTGGTCGTACACGACGCCGGATGAGCGCAACTACGATGGGTCATCCCATATCGACTACGTGCACCTCATCGCCGATCAGAGCCGCATACCCGGCGCCACTGATTGCGGAGTCTGCGAGCACCCCCCGCTCTACTATTTCTTGGGTGCCCAATGGGTCAGACTCACCGGGCCTTGGCTGCCGTTCGACATCTCGCTTCAGTGGCTGTCCCTCCTGCTCTTCTTCGCGTTCGTCGTCGTCTCTCTGTCGATGCTCAGAGACGGCCTCGAGCGCCCCTCGAGCCTGTGGCTCGCGGCTGCGCTGCTCTCGTTTTGGCCGACGAGCATCATCCACTCCATCCGTGTGCACAACGACGCATTGGCCTCGCCGCTCATCTTGGCCGCAATCTATTGGCTCGCGAAGTGGGACCGACACGAGCGCGGGCGCGACTTCGGGATGGCCCTGGCCAGCTCCGCGCTCGCGGTGCTCACCAAAGCGTCGGGCTACGCCGTGGCCCTGGTCGTGGCGGCATTCGCTCTGCTGCGCTTCTTTTCGGTACGTGACCGAAAGCCGGCGGCCGCCGGTCGGGTCGCGCTGGTCGCCGTGGTTTTTGCCTCGTGTGGGTTACTGGCCGTCGGGTTCCGTGACCACAAGGGAGCGGACCTCCTGTGTTCCGCGATCCTCGGCCCGGCTTGCCGCGGGCGGTACGTCCCGCCCATCCCGGACAGCTGGGCTCGCTTCCTTTCCTTCCATCCGATCGATTTCCTGTCCCACGTCGGGACCGTACCCACAGACCCGTTCCTCAATCGATTCTTGAAGTCCGTCCTCTTCGGCGTGATGCCACTGGGCGAAGACTTCTCCGCCACCCGAGCGACGACGGTCGCACTGGTCATGAGTGCGCTGCTCTTGGCCTTGATTGCCATCGGCCTGTGGGGCGCACTCCCGGGTGCGACTGGCTGGTTGAAACGGCACCGCGTCTACGTCGCGGCAGGCGTCTCTCTGCTCGCGTGCCTGGTGGCCTTTCGCCTTCGCATCCCCAACGAGTTTCACGAGGACTTTCGGCACATCTTCTCGGCGCTTCCCCTCATTGTCCTCGGCTATTGCCGCGGCCTCGAGCGTACGCGTTCCGGCTTGTTCGCGACGCTCGGCCGAGCAATCGCGCTGCTCATGATCGCGTGTTCGGTCTACTTCTTCACCGCCGGGCCTCGAGCTCCCGCGCCAAGTGAACATCAGCCTGACACGACGCGTCCCTCGGCGGCGTGACCGAGGCGTCCTTGACGCACAAGACGGCCAGGGGCGAAACGGGCCGCGGATGGAGTCCGGGTCCACTCCAAGCTGGCCTCCCCAGGCCACCGCCCGGATGGGGCATACCCACGCCCACAACCACACCTACCGTCTGCACTTACATGGGCGGGCACGATTGTCGGTCACTTTTTCGAGCCCCCGTTGGGTGATGGTCCGAAAAACCGCCTCCGTTGCGGTCGTTTTCTGGATTCCATTCTCTGTTACATCGAATGAGTTCGCGAATCGCGAACTCTCATTTAGGGGGAGCGTCGGACTTCGAATCCGCAGGTCGGGGGGTCGAATCCCTCGGAGCGCCCTCGCAACTCCTGCTTTCGAGGCACGTTGATATGCGCGCTGCCCCCCGTGTACACTGACTGAGTGACCACAGCGGGGGCGCGTTCACCACTCATGCAAAGAGTATCTCTGTGCTCTCGAGTCGAGCGACGAGGTCCCGGCGCCGTCCCCCGCCTGATTCAAGCTGCAAAGGCACTAGTGAAGCGGCCCTGAACCCTCGACAAGTAAGGAAGACATGCCCCCTCCCAACTGGATTGCAACGTGCCTCGAGGCCATTAACGGCCCGAATCGGGCGGTCATCGCTGTGCGGGTCGGAGCGTCGGAACCCACTGACGACGTGTACGCTGTTCCGATCGTTGCAGGCGACGCGACTCAGGACGAGACACGATACCGTTCGCCCTACGCGGAGCCGGCAGACCTACCCACCCTCAGCGCTCTCCTGCTTCAGTACAGCCACGTCGACGACGTTCGAGTGCTGCCCAAAGCTGACCTGGTAGCGATTACCAACTACCGACCGCACGTTTGCGATTTCGGTATGTGCTATCGCAACAAGGTCAAGTTCCTCATCTACCTACCCGATGAGCTGAATGCGACGGCAGTCGTTTGGAAGATCTCTCGAGGTTCTAAGGTGACTGGGGAGGTGCCGTTGACCGAGCCCGCCGAGCTTACTGACCTGAACCTCAAAAGTGAACCGCAAGCGCCGCAGCCCCAGACTGCCTCATACGGGGCCAACGATCTGTACGCGTTCCCGTGGTTCGATCGCTTCATGTGTGACAACGCGAAGCCCTTTCGACTGGCGCAGTACTATGATGAGGAGTTCACCACTGACCTCGGTAGACTCCTTGGGAAGAAGTCTAGCGAGCTGGCACACCAATTCAGTCGTCACGTGAATCCGCAGTCTGATGCGGAACGTTGGGTTCTGAGAACTCTCTACGCCGTGTTCGCGTGGTCGATCCAACTCCCCACCTGGCGAGCCATGGACTTTGACACCAGCGAGCCAGAAGCGCCCAGTGAAGGCGGGCTCACCGGGCTGAACGTATCGGCGTTGCTGCTCGACGAACACCACACTCCTCGGGCCTGGGGCTTCAACACCAATGCCGTGAACAAGAGTCTGCACGCAGAAACCGCGCTATGTCTGGCTTGGTTGAAGGGGGGCGACGTGCGGAAGTCCTACAAGGGTTACACCTTCTTGTCTCCCTGGCACTCGTGTGCCATGTGCGCCTCGTGGATCGCGGAGGTCTTCCCTGGGGCTGAAGTGGTCTGGTTCGTCGACGATCCGGGTCTTCCCAAAACCCCACTAGAAGTGAACATCGCAGAAGCACGCTACCCACACGAGCATCGGGCCACCGAAGTCTTCCTGCCTGAAGTCCTGAGGGGTCTCCGCTTGGAGGGGTTGTATTCCGCCTGCTTCGTTCGCGTGCTGGGACAGCTGACGTACTCGAAGTGGAAGGACACGCTAGACGACCTCCCGGAGCTACAGCGAGACTGCGAGGCGCTCGTGAAGCAGAAGTCCCACCTTCCGGTCAAGCTGCTGCATTCCGAGCAGTACTTCGATTGGGTGCAGCAAGCGTGGGACGGAAATCGCAAGCTCCCGGTCGACCTCGCCAAGGACCTAGCCAGGGACCGGCAGCTGGTACCGTACGCGTCCAACATCGCCATGCTGAGACACCGCGTCCTCGGCTTCGATCCACTGGGGAACAAGCAGCCCTACGTCATCCACGGCAGCATGTAGTCTCGGCGGTACGCGGGGCCTGAAGCACGGGCCCCATCAGCTGCAAGCGCCGCGAAGCGTGGGCCAACCACCACTTGCGATGGTTGGCCCATCTCGTCAACCGTGGACAGGAATCCCGATCAGAGGATCTCCAAGAACGCGATCAGGTCGGCCTTCTCCTCGGGCGTGAACGACTCGGGGAAGACGCTGCCCTCCTCGGGCGGGTTCACCAGCGGGCGGTTCAGCATCGGGAAGAACTGGATGATGAACCGGCTGTAGATGTTGACGAGGTCCACCAACGTCTCGGCAGCGTTGTCGTGGAAGTACGGAGCGGTGTTGGCAATGCCCCGCAGCGGAGGCATGTCGAACGCCTCGAAGTCGTGTGGGTCCCCGGTGATGGCAGCGCGCCCCGGGTCGGTGGAGAAGAACTGCGGTGTGAAGTTCGGACCGACGATCGGCGCGCCGTTCTCGTCGAGCAGCGGCTGGAAGGTGACCGGGTCGAATTCCGGGATGGGCGGCAGATCGGCGGTCGGAACCGTCCGCGTCGCGTCGGTGTAGAACCGGAAGCGGTACTGCGGCATCTCGACGTCGCTGGTGAAGATCCCCGGAAAGCCGATCTGCCCAAAGGCGGTGAGGTTCGCGATCCCGAGGTTCAAGAACTCATCGTTCGGACGATCCGCTAGGACCGGTGTCGGCGGCGTGACCGAGGTGTCGAACAGCACGTTCCCACTTCCGTCGGGCTTGAGCTCAGGGAGGGCGAAGTCGTGAACCTCGCGGTCGACGATCAGATTGGTCGTCGCCCCACCGTGACAGGGCTCGCAGGATGCGTTGTAGATGTCCAACCCACGTTGCTGCGCGGGGGTGAGCTCATCCATCCTGAGCTCCGGGCGAGGGATGTTCTCGACCGGCACGCCTTTCTTGAGCTTCTTCGCGACGTATTTGGCGCGGTTCGAGCTGAACTCTGCCATCTGGAATGCGGCAATCGCGTCCAGATCGGCCTGCGCCACCGTGCCACCTTCGCTGTGGGCAATGACCGCGCCCTGAGCCTGCTCCTGCAACGTCGCCTCGCGACCGTCGAACTGATAGGGCGCGGTGATGGCGGTGTTCTCGATCGTCGGCACGCCGCGCCAGACTGCGATCTTGCGATCCGGCGGCGTATTGACCTCCCCAGTCAAGGGGTCGAGGGTGTCCATGTTGTCGGGCAAGTCCAGCACGACCCGTACGAGACCCTTCTTCAGGTGTTCGTACGTCAGCTCGGCGGCAGTCGGATCGTCCGCGTCGAGCGCGTTGAACAACGGATCGGTCGGGTTCGTTGCGAGGAGGTCGGCCACGCGGGCCGGTTTCAGCACGGCGTGATCCGCAAGGACGTGGCAGGTCGCGCACGACCGCCCGTTCGTGCCCGGGAATGCAGTCTCGAACAACTCCTCGCCCACGGCAGCAGCTTTTTTGCACGAAACCGCCTGGGTGACTGAACCCGTATCCAGTTCATCGGCGGCGGGCCCGCTGCACGCACCGAGCGCGAGCAACGAAACGGCCGAAAGCGCACTACGCGTGCTCGCGCGCGGAAACCCAATCCGCGATCCAACCCCTGTAATCAACACCATGCTCTTGTCTCCTGACGAAAGGGATCTGCCGAGCTCATGCGCGGCGGAGGCACATTACTAGCAACGCTGAAGACCCGCGGGACTTTTCTGCGCCGGCCCACGCCGCGACGGCCAAGATTCTCCCAAGCTGGGAATGACCAACGCCTCGTTGCTACGGAAGACCCGTGACCGCGGGCACCGGTAACAAAAGTTTGCTTTACAGTTGATCCGAGTAGTGCCGCGACGCCGCGCCGTTGCTCGATGACCGGCGCGCCGAGGGAGCGCCACACCACGGTCGCCGAGCTCTTCGCGCGCCGAAGCGCGGAACGCGACGAGTGAACGGCAATCCCAGCCGACCGAGGGGGAGCCCCACGATCAAGCGGAGCGCCGCCCTCTTCAACTTCGCTTTGCCCATGAAACCCGCCGGTTGCGGGAGCTAGTTGCCCACCCCTCACACCCGCTGGGGTGGGCAACTCCGAACCGGTCGGAATCTCCCTGCCGAGGCACTGTTGTGTCCCACCGCGCTCACACGTTGCAGCTGAACACCGATGAGCTAGCCTGGGCGCTATTGCTTACTTTGGGTGGCTCCTGTCACCCCACGACCGAGGGTTTGACGCATGCTACGACGGCGGGATGTTGCTGCGCTGCTGATGCTGGGCGCACTGGCCAGCACCGGTTGCGGTGGAAGTGCGACGGATGGGGATGATGCGCGATCAGAGCAGCGGGCCAAAGGTGCCCAAGGCAAAGAAACTGGCAATGGGGCTCCAGGCCGCGAATCGGCGAACGGCGACGGGCCGTCACAACAGCCCGGCAGTTCGAGCCAAACGTCGCCCGAGCCCGGACAGTCCAACGAAGTCAACAGCACAGAAGGCTCTCCGCTGGGCACACTGATCCCAGGTCCCAGCTCCAACCCCGTGGGCGCAAACGACGCCGGGCCAGGCGGGCCTTCCGTCTGCGGTAACGGACGCATCGAAGGCGACGAAGAGTGCGATGACGGCAATACGAACAACGCCGACGATTGCACCAATCGTTGTACGGTCCCGGTTTGCGGCGACGGGATCCGCCAGCGGGGCGAGGAATGCGACGACGGCAACATGGACAGCACCGACACGTGCACGAACGTGTGTGAAAATGCCGTGTGCGGTGACGGCTACGTTCAACCCGGTGAAACCTGTGACGACGGCAACGACATCAACGACGACGAGTGTTCCAACTTCTGTGCCTTCATTTCCTGCGGCAGCGGGATCGTCGCGCCCGGCGTCGAGTGCGACGACGGTAATTCGGACAACAGCGACGGGTGTACCACCCAGTGCACCCTTGCGACTTGCGGCGACGGATATACGCAACCCGGCAACGGCGAAGAGTGCGATGACGGCAACGCCGAAGATGGCGACGATTGTACCAACGCCTGCAAACTCGCCGTCTGCGGAGATGGCATCGTCCAAGACCTCGCGGAGGAGTGCGACGACGGCAACGACGTCAACAACGATGATTGCACCAACGCCTGCACGAGCCCGGTCTGCGGAGATGGCATCCTGCAACGCTCGAACGCAGAGACCTGCGACGACGGCAATACGGTCAACGACGACTTCTGCGGCAATACGTGCCACTCGCCGGGCGAGTGTGGCGACGGCTTCGTTCAACGGGGAGAAGAGTGCGACGACGGAAACACGATCGACGACGATGGCTGCAGCAACGGCTGTGTGGCGCCCAAATGCGGCGACGGCGTCGTCCAGGGGGATGAAGAGTGCGATGACGGAAACGCAATAAACACCGACCCGTGCACGAACCTGTGCCGTCTAGCCACCTGCGGCGACGGCTTCGTCCAGATCTCCAACAACGAGACCTGCGACGACGGCAACACGATCGAGACCGATTCTTGCCGGGCCAACTGCACCGGGGCCAGCTGCGGCGATGGTATCGTCCAACCCGTCAACGGTGAGACCTGCGACGACGGCAACACGGTCGACGACGACGGTTGCAGCAACGCTTGCCGAGTCAACGGCGACGACACCGGCCAGGGCAGCGCCACGTGCGGCAACGGCGTCATCGAAGACCCAGAGGAATGCGACGACGGCAACCTCGCCAACGACGATTCGTGCACCAGCGTCTGCAAAACCGCGGTCTGCGGCGACGGCTTCGCCCAGCCCGGCGAAGAGTGCGACGATGGCAACAGCGTCGATGACGACGCTTGCACCAACACCTGTACGTTCGGGACGGCTTCGCTGTAGGCGCGACGTCTTGGTGCCCGAGCGGAAGCTCGAAACATCACGGCGCGCAGCTGAACCTTCTGCTTCATCTGTTCGAGGAACTTCAGGTCCCTGATACGGACTCGGCAGCAAAACCGTTCACGACGCGGAGAGGAATCCACTCGCGTTTCGTGCCGACTCGGCGAGAATGAGCCAATGAAGCTCCTCCGCCGTGCCCGCTTCTCCGCATTGGCGGCCTTGCTCGCCATGTGCCTCGAACTGCCGCTCGCGAGTGCCGAAACCCAGCGTGCGAGTTCACCCAGCGCACAAAACGAGGTCGGTCAGCTCACTATGGAGTTTGGTCGACTCATCGAACAGAAGCGCTACGGCGAGGCAATCCCCGTGGGGAAACGCCTCGTCGACGCGAGCGAAAGGGCAGTCGGTACCAAGCACCAGGACTACGCGACGGCGTTGCTGCTGCTCGGCGCGGCTTATCGCATGAAAGAGGACTACCGTCAGGCGGGCCCGGTGTTTCGGCGCGCCCTAGACATTTACCAACGGCTGTATGGTCCGGACGACTTGCGCGTGGCCAGGGCTGTGCTCAACATCGGAGTCGTCGCTGACAAGACGGGCGACTCGAAAGGCGCGCTAGCTGCTTACCAGCGCGTGCTGGCGATCCACGAGAAGGTCTATGGCCCCGACAGCCCAAAGCTCGAGCCCGCACTCAACACGCTCGAGAGCTATTACTTCCAACGTAAGCAGTACGCGGCCGCAGAGCCGTTGTATCTCAAGGATCTGGCCATCCGAAGCAAGGCCAACGGCCCAGCCAGCGACGAGGCGAGCCAGGTGCTGGTCCAGCTCGCGACCTTGAGTGAGTTGCGGCAAGACTTCGACAGACAACGCCGGTACCTCGAGCGGGCGCTGGCCAATGTCGAAACCACACACGGCAAGGGCAGCGTACAAGCGGCCGCGATGCTGACCCGCCTGGGACTCAACGCAGCGGCGCGTAACGACACCCAGGGCGGCATTTCAATCTACCAGCGCGCCCTCGCCATTTACGAAGCGCCGCCAACCGCCAACCACTCAGATGCGGCTTTGTGCTCGAACGCCCTCGCTCAGTTCTACTCGGAACTGGGTGACTTCGCCCGGGCACGCCCGCTCTACGAACGCGCCCTGCGACACGACGAGCAAGCAGGGGATCAGCACGGCGTGGCCATCAATCTGCTGAATCTAGGAACCCTGGCTTCCAAACGAGGCAATCCAGCGCGGGCCCGGGACCTGATTCAACGCGCACTCAGCCAGTTCGAAACGCTCGACGGCCCTGAAAGTGCCGATGTCGGTCGGGCGCTCGACGGCCTGGCAAGCACGTATTTCGAAGAAGGCGACTACGCGAGGGCTCAGGCGCTCTACGAGCGAGCGCTGCGCATCGCCGAAAAGGGAAAGGACCAGCTGGAGCTCGTCCGCGCCCTCAACGCTCTGGCTCGCGCCCAATCAGCTCGTGCTGAATACACCCGGGCTGAGGCGGGGTTCCAACGTGCGCGGCACATTCTCGAGACGTCCGGCATGCTCGACACGAAAGACGGCGCCATGGTGTTGGGGAACTTGGCGGCCAACTACCAGGACCAGGGCAACTACGCGGCGGCGCGTCCGCTGTACGAACGCGCGCTCCAGATTTCTGAGAAAGCGCACGCGCCCGGCGACCCCGCACGAGCGCATGCCTGGAACAACCGTGGCGACCTGTCGAAAGAGATGGGCAAGTACGAAGCAGCGGAGGCGGATTACCGGCGCGCGCTCGACATCTGGACGCGGGCATTCGGCCAAGAGCACCCGCTCGTCTCTCTGGCGCTCAACAACCTGGGCGCGCTGTATCAGGCCAAAGGCGGCTACGGCAAAGCGATCGAATACTTCGAACGTTCTCTGGAAATCGTGCGCAAGACTCGCCCTGCGGGTCATCCTGACATCGCGACGACGTGGAACAATCTCGCCAACGTCTACGAGGACCAAGGGGAGTGGGAGCGGGCGGGAACTCTCCAGGAGCAGGCGCTGGCATCGTTCGAGAAGGCTCTGCCGAAGGATCATCCACTCTTGGGGCTGGCGCTGAACAACTTGGGAGCGCACTACGTGCGGCATGGAGACGCCAAGCGCGGCGCGCCCCTGCTCGGGCGTGCGCTGAGCATCGCCAAGGCGCACGAAGATCGGCGTGCGGCGGCGCGCACCCAGCTCAATCTCGCTCACATGTACGACGCGGCCAACGATCTCGGCCACGCCGAACCGCTGTGGCGCGAGGCGCTGGCATCACTCGAGGCGGAACTGGGAAAGGACCATCCCAACCTCGGCCCGGCGTTGCTCGGCTTGGGTTCGGTGTTGGTAACCCGTGGCCGCACAGCCGACGCCGAGCGGGTCGTGCGACGCGCACTGAAGATCGCCGAACGAGCTGAGGGGGCCGGCGGCCCGAACGTCGCGCGCTGCCGCGGCAGCCTGGCGTTCATCCTCGGCGAGCAGCATCGCTACGAGGAGGCCCAGGAGCTGTACGCGCAGACCGAACGAATGCTGCGGGACAACTTCGGCGATGCCCACGCGGACCTGGCCCAAATACTCGTCGGACGGGCACTGCTGCATTGGGAAGCTGGCAACCGGGCGCAGGCGGTCGCAGCCATGAACGACGGCCTGCAGGTGCGCGAGCGCGGGCTTTCGAAGCTGCTGGCTTCAGGTTCGGAAGAACAGCGCCGCTTGCTGCTGGAAACCAGCTCGGGAGACTTGCATTGGGCGGTCTCGCTGTACGCCCAGGGGTTTCCGGGCGACGCGGGCGCCCGTCAGCAGGCACTGCTGGCGGTACTGCAGCGCAAGGGTCGCGTGCTCGACGCGATGACGGACACCACACGCACCATGCGCCAGCACCTCGACTCCCAAGCGCAACAGCTGTTTGAAGGCCTGCGGACGATACGGTCGCAGATCGCCAATCGCAGCATGGCCATGCCAACCGCGGGTCCCGGGTCCGAAGCAGCACTGCGGGTGCTGCGTGGTCTGGAACGCGACGCAGAGCAGACCGAGGCGGCGCTGTCGAAGCGCAGCTCACTGTTTGCCTTCGCCGCAAAGCCGGTCAGCGTGCAGCGGATTGCCAGGGCGATACCGGCGGGGGCTGCCTTGATCGAAATCGTGGGTTACCTGCCCTTCGACCCGCGCGCGAGTGGCATGAAGGGCTGGGGCGCGCGGCGTTACGCGGCGTTCGTGTTGCGCGGCGACGGCAACACCGCCTACGTCGATCTGGGCGACAGCCAGTCGCTCGACGCGTTGGCGACAGACTTCAAGCGGCAGTTGGCGGATCCGCATTCCGACCCCAAGGCTCTCGCCAAAGCACTCGACCAGCGGTTGCTGCAACCGCTACGCCCCCACTTGAGCGGCGCGCGCCAGCTGGTGTTCGCGCCAGATGGGGCGCTCAGCGTGATCCCGTTTGGGGCGCTGCGCAGTCCCCAAGATCACTACCTGATCGAGGACGTCGTGGTCAGCTACGTGTCGACCGGGCGCGAATTGTTGCGCCCGGCTGGTGTCAAGGCGCGCAACGCTGCGCTGGTGGTGGCCAGCCCGGACTTTGGCCCGCTACCGACCGCGGGCAAGCGAGGTTCGATGACTTTTCCGCCTCTCCTCGGTACCCAACAAGAAGGGCGCGCCGTCGCAGCGACGCTCCCTGGCGCGCGGTTGTTGGCGGGAGCTGCGGCCACTACGCACGCCATCGAATCCCAGCAGTCCCCTCGCCTGCTGCACCTGGCAACTCACGGCTTCTTCTTGGACGACTCGCCAAGCCCGCCACCGAGCGCGCGCGGTGTGTTCCTGACGCAGCGCGAGGTGCTAGCACCCCAACCGCAGAACCCACTGTTGCGCTCCGGGCTGGCGCTGGCCGGCGCAAACCTGCGCCACCCCAATGATGACGGCCTGCTGAGCGCGCTGGAGGCATCGTCGCTCGACTTGTGGGGGACCCAGCTCGTCGTGCTCAGCGCCTGCGATACGGGGCTCGGCATCGTGAAGAACGGTGAAGGCGTCTACGGGTTGCGCCGCGCGTTCACCCTGGCCGGGGCCGAATCGTTGGTGATGAGTTTGTGGTCCGTGCAAGACGCGGCAACGCGCGACCTGATGATCCGCTTCTACCAACATTTGGCCAAGGGTGAAGGCAGGGCAGAAGCACTCCGCCGCACCCAACTCGAGATGCTGAAGAAGGACGACCTTTCTCACCCGTTCTATTGGGCGAGCTTCGTGCAATACGGCAAGAGCTCACCGCTGTGACGCTGTGACGCTGGGTCACTGTGACGCTGGGGCAGCTAACCCCCAACTTACAGGCAAGGTGTCCTTTGATTCCCCTGGGGCAATAGAGGCGAGCTTGGGCCGAGTCATCGATACCAAGCTCGCCTTTCGCTCTCCGGCGTCACGGCAAGTTGACAACGGTGTGGCAATTGCGGTGTAGCGAAGCCACTTTGGTGACCCGTTCTCCTAAGGGGGACATTTTTGTCCCTCGCGGCGTGGGTTCGCGCCTGTCTACATGTGCCCAGACGTAGGTCGCGCGAACGGCGTATTGGGCCGAGCGCACTCAACTCAGACATCTCGGCTGTGGCTTGGGATGCAGCAAAGTGAAGGGCCCTACCAATGAAGTTGCAACCCTACCCGATCCTATCTAGTACGGCGTTCGTTCTCTCCGGCGCGCTCGTTGCGCTGAGCTGCGGGGGCGACGACAAAAACAGCAAGACGACGCAGACCGTGGTGCCCGGCCCCGACCCGTCCGGTACCGGTGCTCAGCCGACCGCGGATGGCGTCGGCTCCGTCGCTCCACCCGGAACCGGCAGTGCCGCTCCAAGCTCCAATCCACTGCCGGTAACGCCGGCGACGCAGCCCGGTCCTGTGGACACTGTTCCCGCGCCGACAGCCGCGGAGCCTGGTGGTATGACCGGCCCTGATGGCATGACCGGCCCTGACGGCATGACCGGCCCTGATGGCATGACTGGCCCTGATGGCATGACTGGCCCTGATGGCATGACCGGGCCTGATGGCATGACCGGTCCCGACCAGGGAGCTGCCGGCGCGCCGGGAAGCGATGGTCCCGGCGGGATGATGAACACCGCTGACGGTGTGGCGCCGAGTTCTGGGTGTGGACAAGATCCCCCAGCGTCTGATCGCTACACCATCGAGACCGGTGGTAAAATGCGGGAGTACATCCTCGAGGTTCCCCCAAACTACGATCCACAAAAGCCGTACCGATTGGTCTTCGGTTGGCACCCGTGGGGGGGCTCGGCGGAGTTCGTAGAGGGGACGGGCTACTACGGCTTGAGAGATGCCTCAGGGGGTGAAGCGATCCTGGTCGCACCCCACGGCCTCGACTTTGGCGGCAATGGCTTGGGTTGGGGTAACGAGGGCGGCGAGGACATCGAATTCCTACGCGCCATGATTGATCGTTTCGACGGCGAGCTGTGCTTCGACCACAACCGCATGTTCTCGACCGGCTTCAGCTTCGGCGGCATGATGTCGAACGCGGTTGCTTGCGCTGGTTTGGCGCGCGCCGTCGCGCCCATGGCGGGCAGCTTGATCAGTGGCTGCGAGGATGGCTCCACCCCGGTTGCCTACATGGGCTTCCACGGCGAGCAAGATCAGGTGGTGGGGTACGACACGGGTGAGGCAGCGCGAGACAAGATTGTCGCGCGCAATGGTTGTTCTGGGACCACGGCTTCGTCATCGACTTGGTGCGATGAGGCAGGCGGCAGCTCCCAGCCCTGCGAGTGTGTCGACTTCTTGGACTGCAAGGACGGATACCCCATCACTTGGTGCGGTTATAATGGCCAACACATGATTGCGCCCAACTCGGCCGAAACGATCTGGAACTTCTTCTCGCAGTTTTGAGTTGAAGTTCGGAGCTGGGTCATCGATGGCTGACGCTCAGCCATCGTAGAAACCCATGGGATGCAGACCGAGCAGGGTGCGCTCGCGCGGCGTGAGTGCGGCTTCGATGGCAGTCTCGGATAGCTGGTTCGACACGTGCGTCGGGCGGATGCGTTGAGCCAGATCTCTTCGCCCGTAATGACTCTGCAGAAAGAAGCGCCCGCGGTCACCGACGGCTGTCGGGAGGCGGCGGTGCCAGGCGTCCGAGACGAACAAGGCGACGTCTCCGGCTTGGGCTACCAGCGGCACTACACCGCTCCCGTCGCAGCTGAGGTCGACATCCCAGATCTGCTGGGTCGGCGGTGGGCGACCCGACTTGTGGCTGCGCGGGATGACTCCGGTGGGTCCGCACTCGAGCGGACAGTCTTGCAGGTAGATGTGCGCGCCGATGGCGAAAACGGGGTAAGGGATGCGCTCGTCCCAAGGGATGCCCTCGGGGCGTGGGATGTGCGGACCCGAATCGATGTGCCAGTGTCCGCCCGCGGAGCTGCCGTCCCCGGCGGGATTGCGCCAGCAGGTGTTGGCGATCACGTGGCAGTCTTCGCCAAGCAACGGCTCAATCACCTCGAGGATGCGCGGGTGTCCGATCGCCTTCACACACAGCGCTGAACGATTCAGCATCTCGTAGCGGTAGACCTCGTTGTCGACCGCGGGGCGCTCGCCGCGGCGGTCAGCCGGGAGACGCGCGTAGACTCCGAGGCACTCCTCGGTCAGTTGGGCCAGCAGCGCCGAATCGAGCACACGTCGCAGCACGACGAAGCCGAGCTCTTCCAGTTCTCGGCTCGGCGCGGGCCCGTCGCTTCGAGGATACAAGTAGCCGTTGCGTGTGAGCATGGTCAGTCGATTGTTCCGTCGGGTCCGGCCGCGGTCAAGCGACTGCGCGCAGGATGGGGGCATACCCATACCCACTCAGGCGAGGAAGGGCAGTGGGTCGCTCGCTCCGTCGACGACACCTGCCGACTGGGCCTTCTCGTAGGCTTCCTCGACGTAGTCGTAACCATAGCCCGCCGCCGCGTTGTGTTCGATGTTCTGAAACTCTGAAGACTGAACACCCATGACCCGCAGAGCCATGGCCAGCCATTGAGCGTGCAGCAATCCAGAAGGACCGATGTCACCACCGTAGCGGTTCACGAGCCCCGCGGGGCCCAGCTTGCGGTAGTCACAGTAGTTGTTCGCACGCAGCTGACCGCCGGCAGTGCCGAGAGTCACGACCGGAGCCGAGCGCGATTCGTGGGTGGTCTCACCGCACTCTTGGGTCCACTGGATCAGCGAACTTTCCAAGATCGTGCTGCCTGACCCGTCATCGACGTCGAGCTTGTGAGCAAGATCGAGAACGGCGTGTTCGAACGCCTGCTGATTCGCCTCCTGCAGTAGCGCCTGAGGCTCCGCGGAGGTGAACTGATGCGCAACATCCTGGTGCCAGTCTCCCGCAAAGGGGACGAAGGACGATTCCTGGATCTTCACCACCGCGATCCGGGAGGTTCCACACAGGAAGGCCGCTGCGATCACGTCGTTGAGCGCTGCGTGCCGCTCCCGGGGATCTTCCCATTCGCCCTGGGGCGCGTGCGCCTCGCCGCAAGCAGGGCGCCGAACCTTCCCCGCATTCAGCCGGCGCTGAAGCTCGAACAAGCGGTCCATGTGGTCGTCCAGTCGTTGTCGATCGGGTGCACTCAACCGTTGATTCGACTCTCGCAGACTCTTGTAACTCGAGAGCACTTTGTCGACGACCAGCTCTCTTCTCGAGGAAGCAATCGGATCGACCTCGGGGATGAACACGCGATTGAACATCTCGGTCGGATCGAAGATGCCCGTGACCTCCTGAATCTCGCCCGAGCGGGTCAGCGGATTGGACCAGTTCCAAGACAGTCTGCCCCCGTTGAGGATCAGGGCGCGCTCCTTGATGAGCGCCAAGTCGGGGTAGAACGACGACGACCAAGCCATCAACTGGTCGATGGTTGGCATGGGGTGAAGCTGGTCTTCTCTGGTGCCGTCGCCATTGGCGTCGTTGCGCGCGTAGTTCCCGAGATGCCCGCCCGTGTGGTGGACGATGTAGAAAGGGATGTCGAGGCCCCGCAGAACGTTCATCTGGGCGACGACCCTTTCAGTCAAACGATCTGCTGGACCGCTGAGGATGGTCGAAACACTGGCCCGCTCCCCCGTCACGGTACGAACCAAGTCACCGCGACGGACGGTGTGATCCGTGTAGAGCGCTTTGTCTTCCGTGAGCCCGGCCTCGTCGGGGAACATCGCGGACTCCATCACCCCTCCGTGATCGGTCGCGAAAGCCACGAAGCGCTTCTCAGAAGGCTCGTCCTGAGCCTCGGCAACCTTGGGCTCGAGCGAACGCAGAATCGGCAAGGACAGAGCGAACCCGCCACCGCCAAGCAGGATGTGACGTCGAGACACTCTTCGCAGCGTCATGGCGAGTCCTCCGTGCTGCTCGGGACGAGGGTTTTGCTGCGGAACGCTTCGCTCAGGGCCACGGCGCGCAACATGTCGGCGATGCTCCCCGTCTCGAGCAGCGATTTGCGCATCTGCTCCAGCACGCACTCGTCCTCTGCCAAATTCTCGAACCGGCCGAACGTGAAGCGGAAGTAGTGTCTGGCAAAACAGGCCTCCAGCTTTCCGCTGGAGGCAATGGCTTGCATCAGCTCGGCCGCCCCAGAGACTTCGGTCTGGTCGCCGATTGTCACCTGAGGGATGGCGCGAGTCTCGACCGATTTGCTTCCCAGAGTGACACCATCGGCGTCGAACAGACGCTGCTCGCTTCGGGCTCGCCCGAGGCTGTCGAATCCTTCGGTGGCAAACCCGAGGGGATTGATGAAGGTCTGGTGGCAAGCTGCGCACCCGGCGTTTGTGTCCCCTTCGGTGAGGGCTTCGACGACCTCACGCGTGGTGAGATCGGGGCTCAGTTCGGGAGGGAATGCGGCGGCATTGGGCGGGGGCGGTGGGATCTCGTCGCACAGCACGTTCGTGCGAATGAAGACACCCTTCATGATCGGTCGGGTGTTGGCGGTGCCTGTCGCCAGAAAAGCAGCTCGTGTCAGGATGCCTGGACGCCCCTCGAGCGCGGGCGGGTTCGACGAGCCATCCCACGCCTCGATCCCATAGATCTTCGCGAGTTCATCGGATTTCGTGAAGGCGTACGGAGTCAGGAAGACCTCGCTGAGCCCGGACGGGACGTCCCACGTGTAGTGATTGAGCAGGTCGAGTACCTCGTCGATCATCGCCGCTCGCAGGTCTACGGACGGGAGATTCGGTATCGCGAAACTGCTGAAGACGGCGTCCAAGACATTGCGGTGGAGGTCAGGAAGCGCCTCCAGCTTGAGCCACTCTCGGAAGAAACGGGTGATGGTGTCGTGGGTGCGACCATCTGCCCAAAGGCGCTCGACTTCCCCCTCGTAAACCTCGTCGACCAAGAGCTCACCGCTCAGAGCGAGCTCCCTGAGCCTTGCGTCCGGCATGGTGTTCCAGAAATGGAAGGAGAGACGCTGGGCGAGTTCCCACGCGCTGAGCGCGAACGTGTCTGCTTGGCCAGGTAGCGCCTGCTCCCCACGCTCGACGAGGTAGAGAAACTGTGGGGCATTCAACAAACCAGTGATGACTGCGGCGACGCCAGCCGGCTCGATGCCCGCTGAGTCGATGCCCGTTGGGGGCTCGTGGAAGCTGACGTAGAAATCGACTTCCTCGGAAGTGAGAGGCCGGCGCAATGCCAGCCGCCCAAAGTTCTCGACGAAGCTTCGAATGCACTGCTCGACGTCGGCGTCCGAAGCCGCACCCGTCGCGCAAGCACCGAGCAACGACGGCAAGCGCTCCTTCTGGGTGAGGTTTCGGCCGACGGCCTCCCCCACCTGGAACCAAGCGTCGACGTGCGTTTGCTGAACCGTCTGATCGAGCCTGCGGTAGCTGCCGTGGAGATCTTCGGGGAGCTGTACCCGAATCTCCTGCGGCAGCCGACCGAGCTCGTCGGCGATCTCCGTGAGGACTCCCTGTGCTTCGACCTCACTGCCGAGCGCCGTCACCAGCAGGTCGCGGAGAGACGATTCGTACTGCACGTGGGTGAGTCTGCGAAGCGGAGGGGACGCACCCAACCGGGAGGGCTCACAACTGGCGTTGCCCATGTCAGGCGTCGTCGTTTCGGTGCCCGCCTCTTCTGCACCTCCCGACGCCCCGGAGTCTGAGGCTACCGCCATCCCGCCATCGCCGGGTCTCGACGATGCGACGCCCGGTCCCGACGATTCGACGACCGGCGCGCCATCAGCGACGTCGTCGGAGCACCCCACTTGAACCGCCGCTGCGAGAGAGCCAGAAACGACGAGTACCCAGAGGTCGTCGACCCAACGAGCGAGGGAGGCAAACGCGCGCGCGAAATGGGCGAGCACGATGATGCTCCTCGCGGCGATGCAGACGCTTGTCTCAGCCATACTCGTCAGAACCTTCGGTGTGCCGCAGAACCCCACGGGAGTGAGCTCCGGCGACGACAATCTAGCGTATCCCTTCCCTTCAGGCTGCCGCGAGACACATCGGCGAGTGGCCGCGGCTTCCTTCGGCGCAGGCACTCGACGTCCTTCGCCAAGAGAGCCACCGATGTTTCCTTGGAGGCTGCACAGTCGAAGGAATATCGGATTTTGGCACACCCGAACGACCCCATGCACCGCGGTAGCATCGCTGAACGGGGCGGCGTAGGAACTGGTGGTGTCTTGCTCCGCTCGGCCCTCCCTCGCAATCGCTTGCCTGGATCCCACAAGGCAGATCATCGACGACGAAGGCGAAGTGAGCATCGACACTCGTCGTGTGAGGACACTCGCGCAAAGGCTGGTGCGCACGGAACGAAGACAGTGGCCGATGTAGGTCGATTGGACCGGCTTTGGCTTGGCGCTGCCGAGTATCCTGGGGGCATGTGCCCCCCAGTACGTATGCGTTGAGTTTGCAGCGCGTCACCGGAAACAGCGCGTAGCGATCGGGCACACCACTCGAAGAACACTAACCAGACAGACCACTTCCAGTTGCCGCCACCCCATGAGACGGTATGGACCAATCATATGGTGTTGCTCCGAGTTGGGGTTGCGGGGGCAATAGCATCCTTCGTCGCAGCTCTCGGATGCGTCGGACGTTCCCGTCTCGAGACCAGCCACACCGGGGAGGGCCGCTCCGTTCAGATCTTGGACGGAGGCGTTTCCACGCCCGCCACCCCGACGACGCCGATCAGGACAGGGCGCACGCGCCCATCGGACACGGTGGAAGAGCCGCCAGTTGATGCCGGCGCTACACCCGCGCAAGCGGAATGTGTCCCGCCGGATTGTGATCCGTCCACCTGCACCGCGCTGGATGGTGAGGGACAGTGCGATGGTGACGCCGGTGTTGAAGCGCGCGCGGATACCGACGACTGTCTCGGAAATCCGTGCGACGCCGCGGGCGATTCCAGTGCCACTTGCGTGCACGCACCTTTGAGCAACGGCTACTCCTGCGATTGCAGTGTTGGCTACGTCTTCGACGGCTCGAGCTGCGCCGAGTTCGATGCCTGCGCAGCCAATGACAACCCCTGCAACGACGCGGCAGACCTCGACGCCGCGTGCGTCGACGCTGCACCGCCGTCGGATGGATACTCGTGTCGTTGCTCCGCAGGCTTCACGCAGATCGATGGCCTGTGCATCGACGAGAACGCCTGCCAAGGAAACCCCTGCGGTGGTCACGGCGACACCAATGCCATCTGCCACGATGATGCCCCGCCCTCGCTCGGCTATGCGTGCTCCTGTGGCGCGGGTTACGCCTTTGACGGCACCAGCTGCGCCGAGTTCGATGCCTGCACGGCCAATGACAACCCCTGCAACGACGCGGCAGACCTCGGCGCCGCGTGCGTGGACGCTGCTCCGCCGTCGACTGGATACTCGTGTAGCTGCTCGGCCGGATACACGGAAATCGACGGCCTGTGCGTCGACCAGGACGGTTGCCACGACAAGCCATGCAACGAGCTCGGCGATGCTGCCGCCATCTGCCACGATGATGCCCCACCCTCGCTCGGCTATGCGTGCACCTGCGGCGCTGGCTACGTCTTCGACGGCACCAGCTGCGCCGAGTTCGATGCCTGCACGGCCAATGACAACCCCTGCAACGACGCGGCAGACCTCGGCGCCGCGTGCGTCGACGCTCCTCCGCCGTCGACTGGATACTCGTGTAGCTGCTCGGCCGGATACACGGAAATCGACGGCCTGTGCGTCGACGAGAACGCCTGCCAAGGAAACCCCTGCGACGGCCACGGCGATACCGCCGCCATCTGCCACGATGATGCCCCGCCGTCGCTCGGCTATGCGTGCTCCTGCGGCGCGGGCTTCGTCTTTGACGGCACCAGCTGCGCCGAGTTCGATGCCTGCACAGCCAATGACAACCCCTGCAACGATGACGCAGACCTCGACGCCGCGTGCGTCGACGCTCCTCCGCCGTCGACTGGATACTCGTGTAGCTGCTCGGCCGGCTTCGCGGAGATCGACGGCCTGTGCGTCGACCGGGACGGTTGCCACGACAAGCCGTGCAACGAGCTCGGCGATGCTGCCGCCATCTGCCACGATGATGCCCCACCCTCACTCGGCTATGCGTGCACCTGCGGCGCTGGCTACATCTTTGACGGCACCAGCTGCGCCGAGTTCGATGCCTGCACAGCCAATGACAACCCCTGCAACGATGGCGCAGACCTCGACGCCGCGTGCGTCGACGCTCCTCCGCCGTCGACTGGATACTCGTGTAGCTGCTCGGCCGGCTTCGCGGAGATCGACGGCCTGTGCGTGGATGTGGATGAGTGCCAAGGAAACCCTTGTGACGACTACGGCGATACCGCCGCCACGTGCCAAGACAATGCTCCGCCATTGGACGGGTATACGTGCAGCTGCAGCGCGGAGTACGCGGGCACTGGCACGGCGTGCCTTGGCGTATCCGAGGAGCTTTGTCGACCCCGCTTCTACGAGTGCGGACTCTTCGAGGAGAGCGCTACTGGGATGGTGAATTGCGGGCAGTGCGCAAACGCCTCCGATGCCTGCGTTTCGAACCGTTGTGAAGCCCGATGCCGCTCGAGCCAGGTGGAAGGCACCAGCGATGGCATCATCGCCCACGTCATGAACCAAGTCAGCGACGAAGACGTGAGTGACAATCGGGTCGCCGTCGAGGTGCGACAGACGGAGCTCCCCGACTGGCGCGCCGAGCAGTGGCGGTCTCGAATCGAACTGCAAGACAAGTCGCTGTCACTGATGCTGGCAGATGTAGTCGACAGCGGTCCGTTCACCGTGAGCGTCAGGCTCCTGCCTACGGAGCAGAACCAAGATGCAGTGCTGTTTTCGTCAGGGGCGTTGGAGGTACGGCAGGTCGGCGACGCGATTCAAATAGCCGACGGCGTCCAGGCGACCACGGCCACTGCGGCGTCGCTGAGACAGTACGATTGCAACCATGTGGCGGTCGTCTTCGACGGCGCCAACCTCACGGCTGTGGTGAACGGTGAGATTGATCACACTTCGACCATCCGCCGTTCGAGCCTCGGTGGCCTCGACGGCGTGCTTCAGGTGGGCCCCTTTCCCGGAAAGGTCTGGGACGTGCGCGTCTATGGGCGTGCGCTCAGTGAAGTTGAAGTGGATGGCACCGCGGGCTTGTGCCTCGAGGCACGCATTGGAGATACCCTGTACACGGACGAGACCGAAGGGGCCCTGTCGTACTACCAATGCGGCGCCTATATGTGCCACTTCTACCCTCCCGCGGCGGTTGGGACTGAAGCAGGTGAGCGTCCAGTCACGCACGACGAGATCAACTACAACCTGGTTCGTCACGACGAGATGAGGGAGCGCAACACACTGGTTGCCGGCATGTACCCGCAGGGGCAGCTCTGCGAGTATCTTTTCGAGCATGAATCCGTGGACGGGTACCCGTCATGGCGACCGGCGAAATGGAACGCGGGCTTGCGAAGCTTCGTGGTTGGCAGAGACTTCGACACGCCGGCGAACCAGTACTGGCTGCACGAGAACTTCCATTCGTACCAGGGCCCGCTCGCGCGCTTTCCCGTCAGCCCCAGCATCAACGGACCCAAATGGGTGGATGAAGGCCAAGCATCTTGGGGCGCCGACTTCAATCGGCCAGGCGTGGAGGATGACTTGATGGGGGCGTACACCCTTCAGCCCCACATGCCGCTGTACGCAAATCAAAGCGCCCCGTCTCCCTTCAGCCCGGCGGACGTGCCCTCCGCCGGAGCACATCAGTACGGTTCGTCGATCTTCATGAGGTGGCTCTCCGAAGTCACGTCCAGCGCGGCGTACATGGGTGTTTGGATGAACCACGGCAGCGCCACGCGCGACTTCATGAAATCACTGTTCACGATCTTCGACGAGGCAGGGCACGACATTCAGGACGTGTTCATCGACTTTGCTGCGCACACCATCACCTGGGACTACGAGAGCCACGCTGCCGACTACGCCAACAACGAGCAGGTGACTCTGCGCCGCATGCTCCGGCAGAACGATGGCTCTGGCGGGACGGATTGCTCCGCCGACGCCCGCTGCGACGCGCGCTTTGCGGTGAGCTACGATGCTCAGGGAACCGGGCCCGTCTGGGTGGATGCGCCCCAGAAGTTTCTGCCGGGAAACTGGGCCTACAACGCCTACGAGGTCTCATTGAGTACATCCGCCACGTACTCGGTCGGTCTGACCATCGACGCGAGCAACCCGGCAGATGCGGAGTATCGCGCGATGGTGGTTCTGTACGACGAGAATACGGGGGAGCGCAGCTACCATTCTCTGGAGGTCGCCCCGCACGGAGTCAGCTCGAACATCGAACTGGATACCGGCAGCGCTACGAAGCTGTACCTGGTCGTCGCAGCGGTACCCATGACGTGGGACGACAACTGGGCCGTTCACCCCTATCAGTATCAGATCGCGCCGGTACCCGTCGCGCAGGTATTCATCCTTGCCGGGCAGTCCAACATGTTGGGTAGCAACTCGAAACGAGATCGTCTCGAAACGTATCTCTGTTCGTTGGGGGCGTCCTCCGGGGTGGGCTGCGGCGATACGACGATCGCCGACGACGAGCTCACTGAAGAATTTTTCCTGGACGTGGAGTCGGCGATTTCACGAGGCTGGCCGGTATCGGAAGTCACCGATCGCCTCGAGAACTTCTTGTGCAAGGCCGGCAGAGTCGCCGGTGCAGGCTGTGGATTAAGAGACTTCGACGCCACCGATCGACTCTTTCGCCACGTGGTGAACCACTATTTCGACGCGAACGCGGGTGTTTTCAAGTGGGGAGTTGACTTCAACCGCCAGATGACGACCAGCATCGATCTCGTCGAAGCAAATGGAGAAGGCCTCTTCGACGAAGATCTGCTGACGCCGCGCGCTAACGCTTCAGTTCTGATGTTTCTGGCATCGCGTGTCGGGAATTCTCGAACCTACGCAGAGTCTTCCGGCCCGTTGACGATCGGTTTCGGTGCCGACGGCAACAACGTTTACGGACCTGAACTCGCCTTTGGCCACTCCGTGGCCAATCAGTTGAGCGACGAGGTGATCCTGATCAAGGTCGTCCAAGGCGGCACTTCGCTGCGTGTCGACTGGCGCTCTCCCAGCGTCGAAGCAAACACCGACAATCTGTACAGCGACGAGGAGCTACAGATCGAGTCACTCTATCCAAAGCTACTCGAGGTGGGCCGCGGGCTCGACGACCAGGGCTGGAGAGAGCAACACTTGCCGTCTGCCGTAGGGAAACACCTCAACCTGGCGGGTTTCGTCTGGTTTCAGGGTTGGAATGACGGTGGAGATCCCGCAGAGTCCGAATACGAGGACAACTTTCGCGGCTTCGTCTCTGATCTGCGCTCAGATCTCGGCCACCCCGATCTGCCGATTGCGGTGGCGATTTCACACCGGGGTGAACCCACCGAGCCAATTCAGACCGGTCAAGCACACGTTTGCGCCGAAACGAGCTTCATGGAGTGCGGTGTGACCGACGACCTGTCGAACTACTTTCACTTCGACAGTGCCGCCTATCTCAGCATCGGCCACCGCCTGGGGCACGCGATGAGCGCGGCGCTGCCCACCCAATGAACCGCAGTTGTCCGGCGTCGTCACCTGACATGCCAGGACGACCGAGGCCCAGAAGCGGCTGCTCCGCATTGCGCTGACCTCGACGTTCCAGCGCGGCTTCAAGCGCCATCCCCCCACCGCAGTTCGCAACTGTCCCATCCGAGCATCCGAGCGCCCCACCCGGCGGAGCTTCCCGCTCCTTTTTCCGCTCGAACCTCCCCCGGAGCTCGCCAAGCGAGGCGCATCCGCGCTACGCTCGCGGCGGTGGGTTCGTTCGATGCACTCGACATTCTCGATCGTGCCTACGCCGTCCATCAGCCCACCTCCGATTGGCTGCGTGGTGTGGCCGAAGCGGTATGTGCGGTGGCGGACCACGGCCGAGGCTTGCTGGCGTTCTCGCTGTCGAGTGCGGCGAATGGCTCACCCGAGCTGTCTTTGCCGACGCCTGCCGGAGTCGGGGACTTCTGGCCCGCATGGTTCGAAGAGATGAAGGCGATGCCGCACGAGCTGCAGCGCTACGGACGGCTGACTCCGGCGCTGACGTACAAGTCGCACTTCACGACGGCCGCGATCGCAGCCGTGCCCGCGTTCCAGATGTACGTCGACCAGACGTTCCGTGCGCGGCTCGTCGATCCCCCACGGACCGCAAGGGAGATCATCGAGCGGGACATCGAACGCGGGGTGGCGTGGGCGGAGTGCTTGGCGATGCACGCGAGCGACGGGACCGACCACGATCTGTTTTTCGTGCTGCCGTGCCCGCAGCAGAAGCACGACCTACCGTCGCTCCAAGAAGTCGAGCACTGGGCGCGCGTGATGGCCCACGTCTCCAACGCGTGGCGTCTGCATCGTGATCTGCGTGCGCGCGGACGCGGACCACTCGATGCCGCCGATGCCGTGCTCGCCCCAAACGGCGCGATACTCGACATCGACACGGAAGAGGCGATGCCGCCCGAAGTGAGGGCGGTGCTGTCCGATGCGGTAAAGGTGATTGAACGCCACCGCGCGACGAAGGGCAAGGCCTCGCCCCCTCCCGAGCGGATCCTGGCCGAAAGGTTGGCGCTCGTCGCAGGACAATGGTCTCTGGTCGACGCGTACGACTCCGACGGCAAGAGATTCGTGACGGCCCGACGCAACGACGAGGGCTGGACCGTTCCTGCCCTGTCCGATCGGCAGCGCCAGATCGCGGTGCACCTCGCCCGCGGGCACAGCAACAAGCTGATGGCGTACCAGCTCGGGATTTCGATCGGGACGGTGACGACCCACGTCCGCCGCCTCGCCGAGAAGCTCGACACCGACAACCGGGTCCAGCTTGTCGCAGCGTGCCAGATGATGGTCGCATTCGACCCGATGTCATTTCCGAGATGACATCCGGGTCAGCCAAATAGCGACTCGACGGCGTTGAGCCATGTTGGGCACCGTTGCACTCATGCCACGATGCGTGTGTGTTTACTGTGGGGCGTCCGACGGACGCAGCCCCGCCTTCGGCGCAGCGGCGACGTCGCTGGGCGAGGCGCTCGCCAGCCACGGGCTCGGCTTGGTGTACGGCGGGGCCAAGGTGGGACTGATGGGGCGACTCGCCGACGGCGCCCTCTCGCGCGGTGGATCGGTGGTGGGCGTGATGCCACTGCCGCTTCAACGCTACGAGGTCGCGCACGTTGGCTTGCAGGAGCTCGAGTGGACGGAGGATCTGCGAGCACGCAAACACCGGATGGCTGAGCGTGCCGACGCATTCGTGGTTCTTCCCGGCGGGCTTGGCACCCTCGAAGAGGCGTTGGAGACCCTGAACTTGAGGATGCTGCAGGCCCACGCCAAACCGGTCGTGTTCGTCGACCTCGAGGGCTTCTTTGCACCGCTGCTCGCCGTGCTCGACGGTGTCGCGGCGCACGGCTTTGCCCACGCACCCCTTCGCGACCTGATCCGCGTCGTCGAGCGCGTCGCGGACGTGGTCCCGTCACTGAACGAGCTGTGGGCGCTGCCAGAGTGCTCGCCGGCTCCCGCACGACGCGAGGCGAGCCAATGACGGCGGTCCAGCCTCTCACGTATCCGCGCCAGTTTCGCGGGATGTTCACCCGCGTGCGCGAGTCGTACACGCCCCTGATCGAGCAGGCACGATGTGCGCTCGACGAGGCGTCAGTGCCCTCCGAGCTCCGACCGTTCTACGACTACGTCGTACGCGACAATCCGCAGCCGTCGTTCATGCTGCTGCCGCTGATGTTCCTCGCGATCGCGGACGCATCCGGTGGCATCACGGCTCGGCACCGCAAGTTCCTTCCCCCGCTGATGCTCGCGCTCGAGGCGTGCGCGGTTTCCGACGACACCATCGACCGCACCCCGATGAGGTCGGGGCGCGAAACGTTCCCGCTGCGCTTCGGCGAGAGCAGCGCGACGCCCTTCGCAGGCGCCCTGATCGCCATGGTCGCCGAGCAAGGGCGCCGGATCGATCCTCGCGCGTTCAACTGGACGATGCGCTTCTTCGTGGAGCTGTTTTCGTACGAGCTGTGGGAGCGCCACAACATCTACCCGGTCGACACGAGCACCGCCGTTCTCGAGCAGTGGCTCGATCGCCGCTACCGCCAGACCGGCTCAGGCGTCGCGTACGTCCTCGACACGGCGCTCTTGCTGTCCGAGCGCGCGCCGCTCGACGACGAGGTCAGCCTCGCGTTTGCGCGACTGTTCCAGGACGTCGACGACATCGTCAATGTCTGTGAACGACGCGCTCTGCTGGGCGAAAACGACGACATCAAGATGGGGGCCGTGACCAAGCCGCTCATCTACGCCCTCGAGCGCGTCCCGGCGCTTCGCGAGCAGCTCGACGCCACGTGGGCGAAGTGTCGTGAGTCGGCGGCCGCCCCCGTGGGCTCGGTGCACGATGGCGGCGTGCTGTCCCACGCGGAGATCGACGCCGCGTTCGAACCGGTGCGCCAAGCGGTGCTCGAGATCGGCGTGCCGGCGACAGTCTGCAACTCGCTGCACGACTTGCGGATCTGCGTCGCGGGCACGCCCCGCGCTTTGCGCAGCGTGATGGCTGAAATGGCCGGGAGTTGGGTCGAGCGGCTGCGCCGTGCCGGTGACCACGAGCTGGTGACCGAGGCACAACTCTCGCAGGCACTCGACGGCATCGAGACCGCTGGCGCGACATGAAGGCCGTGGTGTTCGACCGCGACGGCGTCCTCGCCTCGTTCGATCAAAGGCGCGCCGCGCGTCGCCTCGAGCCGCTGCTGCCGTTCAGCCTCGCCGAGCTCGAGGCACGGCTGAGGCGCTGGCACCGGACTGCGCCGGGCAGTGCCGACGCCTGGGCGCGATTCGTTCGTCACCTCGCCCGCGATCGGGCGCTGCCTGCGTTTGACGTCGACGCGTTGCTCGATCTCGATCCGCTGACGTTCCTGGTGGCCCACTCCGACGCCCACGGGGCGCTCACGGCGGTACGCGACAGCGGAGCCAAGACCGCCGTGCTCTCGAACTTCGGCCTGCTAGATCTCGACGCATCGCTCGGGGCGCTCGGACTAGCGGAGCTGGTCGACATCTCGCGATCCGCCGAGCAGCTCGGTGTGGCCAAGCCGCATCCCGAAGCTTACCTCGCGATCGCCCAAGAGCTGGGGGTCGAGCCTTCCGAGTGCCTGTTCCTCGACGATCGCGACGACTGCGTCGCGGGAGCGCGCGCCGTAGGGATGGACGCGGTGCGAGTCGATCGGACTGGCCGTCATCCAGAGGCGTGGAGGTCACTCGCGCCGCTGATGGATCGTCTCACGAGTTCTCCGCCGTGACACGAAACGCCGGAGGGGGCGCCCCCTAGCCGTCTTTCAAAACAGGCCACTACCGTCCCGACGCACTGGCACCTCGCCCCGACGCACTGGCACCTCGCCCTGACGCACCCGGGACGTCATCCTGACGCGTCCGGCGAAGACAGAGCTCGCGCGTCGTCGGCGCCGTCTGCGCGGCGTGAGCGGCGGATCGACGAGGCGGCCACGACGATCAAGGCGCCATACACAGGTTGTTGGAACACGCCAAACCGGCTTCACATCCTCCGGGCACACAGCACGGAAGGCCCTCTTGCCCGCAGGCCACGCAGCTCAGTTCCTCGAACGCGGCGAGGGGCACGACGTCGCAGGTCGAAAAAGGTGCCGCGCAGTAAACGTCGCGCAGGCTGTCCGGCGTGTCGAAACAACACGGCTGCGCCAAACCACCGCACTGCCCGCAATCACCATCTTCGTCACACGCGCCAGCACTGCCCGGACACATCTGACCGACGGCGATGCATCGCTGTCGCGTGTCCTCGATCACGCAGCACCCGTCCATGCACAGGTTGCCAGCACAGCAGGCCTCACCTGGCTGCCCGCACTCCGCTCCGCAGACCGAGTTCCCCGAACAAGCGGAGTCCTGGCACCAAAACCCGTCGCAACAAGGTTGCCCGTCGCGACCGCAACCGGAGCACTCACCTCGTTCACAGCTTCCGCCGTCTCCACTGCACGGCGCTCCTTCCGCGATGCAGACTCCGCGACTCGTTCCAGAGCAACACCCCGTCACGCAGTGCCGGCCGGGGCAACACGCCTGACCTGGCCCACCGCACTCGACGCAAACCCCGTCTTCGCTACACGTTGTGCTGGCACCAGCACACGGCTCAACTCCTGGCGTGATGCAACAGGCTTCTCCCAATCCACCACACGAAATGCACGTCGTTCCGGAGCAGGCCGCCGTCCCCCCGCAGGAGAACCCCTCGCAGCACACCTCACCAGCTCGCCCGCACAGGCTACACCCACCGCTCTCGCAGATCCCGGCGCTAGCGAAGTTGACGTCGACGCATTCTGCACCCGCGTCAGTGCAGGTGCCGCCCAAACAGCAGCCACCTTCCTCGCATTCCCCACCGAGATAGGTCCCCGCTGCCGTCCACTCGCCACCACAACAGGGCTCCCCGGAACGCCCACACGACGTACACGTCGAACCGTCACAGGCCAACCCCGCGCCACAGCTTCCGTTGCAACAGCTTTGCCCTTCCTGCCCACAGGCCTCGCAGCTGCCCGACTGACAGGAAGAGCCACTCGCGGTGCACACGTCGAGCGCGCCGCAGCAGCCAAGGCCAATCGCCCCGCACTCACCACACGCTCCGGACTCGCAGCGTCCCCCCAGACCGCCGCAAGCATCGCCTTGCGCGATGCAGCGACCACCTACGCAGCAGCCGCCATCAGTGCACACGTTCGCGGCGCAGCATGCTTCCCCGGCGCCCCCGCACGAAAACGAAGGCGCCGGCTCGTTTGCCTCTGGACCGCTCGGCGCCCCAGTACTCGGCGTCCCAGTACCCGGCGCCCCAGTACCCGGCGCCCCAGTACCCGGCGCCCCAGTACCGCTATCCGGGCTGGGTGCGGCGGAAGCTCCCGAATCGCCGTTGAGGTGGTCCCCGCCGCTGCCTCGTCCGAGCTCAGATCCCCCGCCGCGCCCGTCGCAACCGGCAATGGCCCAGCATAGGACAACACTAGGAAGCCCAACCTGGCCAAGCCACCTCGACCACGACGCGAGCATCAGGACACTCTAGCTCGCGTGGCTAACGCAAGACAACCAGAGAGAAACAAGAGGCCTTATCGGGGTGCCTCGATCTTGAAGTTGTCGAAGGTGATGCCACTTCCTGCGCTCGTATCCTGGTTCATGACCCACGCCTTGTTCGCGTGGGCGCGGTGAATGGAGTCGAGAGAGCGACTGCAACGCGGGCAGTTTTTCGGCGTGACGTCAGCGACTTTGGCGAGCTCGTCCGCGGTCGTCGATTCCGGGACGTAGGTAGGCGGTCCCGATTTTTCGGAAGCGTACGCGATACTGATGCGGCGTGATGCCAGTCGTCCGCTTGAAGAGACGCCGAAAAGAGTTCGGCTCTTCGTAACCCACCGCCGCCCCAACCTCATCAATGGGGTCATCCGTGGTCTCGAGCATCTGTTTGGCTTCTTCCATGCGTAGCGACTGAACGTAGTCGAGGGGATTGTACCCTGTGGTCTTGACGAATCGCCGCTTGAATGTGCGAGCACTCAACCCAGACAGCTCTGCCATTTTCGAAACGGGATTCGCGACAGCGTAGTGATACGCAACCCATATCTGGCTCTGCGCGATCACGGCGTCCTCGTGTTGTTTCGGACGGACCATCGAGGCAAACGGAAGTTGTCCGTCTTTCCGATCACCGAACAAGAAGACCTTGGCGATTCGGCGTGCCTCGTCTTCGCCACAGAAACGTGCCACTAGGTACAGCGCCAGTTCGGTCCATGAGGCCGAGCCGCCGCTGGTGACGATACGGTGCCCATCTCCCGCAGGGACCAAGATTCGTTCAGGTCGCAACGCGACCGTCGGATAACACTCCTCGAAGGCTCGGCGCGCACTCCAGTGGGTGGTCGCCTCGAGCCCATCGAGCAAGTGTGCCTCTGCGAGCATGATTGCCCCCGTGCACACGGCGCAGATCAATGCGCCACGTTCGTACTGCTTGCGTAGCCATTGGCCTTCGCTCCCCCAGTTGTGCTTCGCGTCGTCCGCGACACCGACGTGCAGATCACCGACAATCACGACGTCCGGACAGTACTCCTCGTCGAAGGTGTGGTCGGCCAACAACGAGGCTCCCAACGTCGTCCGCAAGGGCGTTGTGCTGCGACCAACGATCCTGGGCAGGATGCGTCGAGCTTGGGTCGACTTGCCTGTCAAGCTGTCCCAGACCGTTCCCACGCAAGTGAAAACCTCGTGCAGTCCGTAAACGACTGCCCCGGACACCTCCGGGACAGCAAGCAGACCGATGGAGAGCGGCCGCCGAGGAAATGAAACGGGCACCTGTCCATGTGGCAGATCTGACCCGTTCTTGTCAAATGTGAGCCTGGTGCTGCCGGCGCTTCGCACCCAAGCTCCGATCAAGCCAGACGTACTTCACTGGCGCGAAAGGAACACGACCATGAATGAGTTACCCAGACGCCAGGTTCTCGGCGCGTCTGCCGTTGCAGCCGGCGCACTGCTGGCAGGTTTCGGCGTTGGCGCGCGCACCGTTGGAGCGCGCTTGAAGCGAACCGGGAACGTGCTGCTGAACGACATGCCGGAGCTGCCCGCGGGGCTGCTCACGGCAGCCGAGTTTCCGTTGATCGAAGCGATTCATGGCCGGCGGTCGCGTCGTTTCGCGCGCGGCGCCTCGATTCCCCATGGCCCCCTGGCGTACACCTCGAAATTCGAGCCGGCGCCTCTTTCAGAGCTGGAGCAACTGCTCCTTCTGACGACCGTCGCTGGCAATACCGGTTGGTCGAACCTGATCCCTTTCAACCGCTCGTACTTGCCGAACCTACCCAACTATGCGGCTGCCGCTGGCGGTCGGACCTTTCCTTCCGCCGCCGGCTTCCATACGACCGAGTTCTTCTTCACCGATGACCACGGCGTCTACTTCTTTCCAACCAGGGACATGGCTGCCACCAAAGCAAGGAGCAGCGAGAACGTGACCGACCTCAACGCCTACTTGCAGGAGCACAAATCACGCATTCGCAAACTGGCCGACGGCCGTCTGCGGATTCCAGCTCAGCCCCAACACATGGAGATGCACAACGAATGGTGCGCGAATGTACCGGGCAGCACCCTGATCATTCCCGTCGCTGACCTCGCACAACACGTTCTGTTGTCACTCTGCTACCTGGTCCAGAGCGGTGTGTGCGTCTACGACGACCGAAACGACCGTGCCATCCCGGGGCTCGATCGGTTCAAGCACCGAGTCGACGTCGCCAACCCGTTTCCTCTGAGCTTCCTGGAGCAGATGAGCCTGACGGAAGTCACCGTCGAGATCTCGTGCGCATGCTACGCTGGCGCGCTCATGCAACAAGCGATGGGCCTGGGGGGATGGATGTACGAAGGCCTCAACCCATTCAGCGTTCTGGGCGCCAGCGGTGACCCGGCGGTGCCCGGCCTCGGCTTCCGTTTCGACACGCTCCCGAATCAACCCCTGCCGCACGTTACCGGGCTGAAAGGCGTCCTCGAAGGCCACTGCCCGCCTCACTTCACAGACATGCGAGCAGCCGTTGAAGCCGTCGTCGAACGCAAGTTCGGAAGAGGCGGCCCTTTCAATGGCAAGACAGGGGGACCCTACAAGGAGTCTGAAGCAGTGCGTTCAGCAGCAGCGCCTATTGATGACGAATTCGTCGAGTGCGTCGCGACCATGGCCCAGTATGTCCACGACACTTTTGGTCGGTTCCCCGCAACCGTACCTGCCATCTTCACGTTGATGTATCTGCAAACCCATCAGCTGGACACCGACTTCTACGACAGGCATTTCGACTCGGGCGCCTACCTCGACACTCACGCAGCACACGCCAAAAGCTGGGGCTAAATGGGCGGCCACAGGCGAGCACGATCAGGTTGCCACGAAAGAGCAAAGAAATGACGCAGAAGGCTCTCATGCTCGCGTACGCAGTCGGCGCGTATGCCGCGGCACTTTCCAGTCTCGTCTACATCATGGGGTTTCTCGCTGACTTCGGGGTATGGAAGAGCATTTGCAGCGGTCCCAGTCAGTCGCCGTGGCTTGCCGGCCTGATCGATGTCTGCTTGATTGGACTCTTCGGTCTCCAGCATTCGATCACCGCACGCAGTTCCTTCAAGCGCTGGTGGACCCAGGTCATTCCAGCATCCATCGAACGCGCGACCTATCTGTACATGACAGCGGCGATGACAGCGCTGCTCGTGCTCTTCTGGCAGCCGGTTGCGATCACTGTGTGGGAGGTTCGGGCTTCAATCGGGGTTGTCAGCATCCGCATTGCCTACCTCGCGGTGTGGGGCGTGATGACTGGCGCGACATTTCAGTTTGGCCACTTCAGCTTCTTTGGACTGACGCAGGTTTGGGCGACGCTCAGGCAGGTTCCGCCCAAGCCAGCGAAGTTCACCGCGCGCTATCTGTACGCGCTGGCGCGCCATCCCATCAGCCTGTGCTGGATGGTCGCGGCCCTAGTCACGCCTCATCTCACGGTCGGTCACGTGATCTTCGCCGCTTCGACGTTTGTTTACATCATGCTTGCCACCCCGTTCGAAGAAGCAGACCTCGTCGAAACCTTGGGCGACACCTACATTGAGTATCGCAAGCGGACGCGAACGTTCCTCCCCCTGCCGAAATAAGCCTAGCAAGCGGCGCCTCGGGTGGTGCCGGTGGGCGAGGAAACGGCGGGCGAGAAGGCGCCGTCAGCGGTAGGAAACCTGGCTGGCGAGCGCGAGCGCCTGCTGAATCTTCGCGACCGTGTCGGCTCCGAGGTGCTCGCCCAGCTTCAGGTAAGTGTCGAGCGCCAGCACGGCCACCTCTTGAACGCGCGACGGCTTCTTTGCGCCGCGCTTGGGCACGGTCAACTCGATGAGGCGTGGGGTGGCCTGTTTCAACACTTCAGTGAACGGCTGGCGTTTTCGGTAAACCTGGAGTGCTTGGTGGTAGAAGATACGCGCCGTCGTCTCTTGCACGGCGGGCTTCGTTGCGCTCAAGCCAAACACTACGTGAGCCAGCAGCGTGTGCGCGCCAGCGTAGTACGCAAGACGATTGACGACGTCCAGAACCGCCTCGCGCAGCGTGGCTTTCCCCTCGAGCCCCAAGACGACGAGGGGCTCGAAGCGCGAGGCATCGAACGTCACATCGGCCTCGATGGCATCGCACTGGGTGGAGAGCTCGGCGTGCAGCGCCGACAACACTGCCTGGCGCACGACCGCGTCCCCGGTCTCGGCGAGTTCGAGCGCCTCGGGGTTCGTCAGGTCTTTGAAGTACAGCTGCCTGGCCAAGGCTCGCGCCGCGTGTCCGCGCGTGAGGTTGTTGTCGTCAGTTACCAGCGATCGCAGTCGATCGAGGCAGGGCGCTTCGGGCTCGACGCCCGCCTGAAGCAACTGCGTGATCTGATCGCCTGCCGTTCCCCCTGGGTCGAAACGAGCGAGCCCACGACCGGTGGCAGGCGCCGACA
>QJWJ01000493.1 GCA_003235365.1 Deltaproteobacteria bacterium | reverse complement strand
GGTGGAACAATCCAAGCCGCGCCGGAGCTCCACCGATTGTGCACAGATTGTGCGCGATCTGGCGGCCCTGAGGCCGGTTTCAGGAATGCGGCTGGAACCCAGCGACTGGACCCGTGCCCGTGGACGCGTCGATTGTCCATGGCGGCGACCTGCCGACACTCGGCGAGGCGAGCTTGTTCCCCGACGAGTTCCTTCACCGGCTCGTTTTCACGAGCATTCGCGGTGCGACTGCCACGCGACTCGAGGGCTCAGGTGCGCACCACGGTGGCGCCCCAGTGCATGCCCGCACCCAAACCGAAGTAGCACACGGTCTGCCCAGCCTTCAGACGGCCGTCGCGACGCATCTCGTCGACCAGGATCGGAATGGTGGCGGCGGAGGTGTTGCCGTACTTGGCGATGTTCGTCGGTACCTTCTCGTGAGGGAGCCGCAGCCGGTCACGCACCAGCGAGTTGATGCGGTCGTTGGCTTGGTGCCCGACGAACCAGTCGACGTCGTCCAGCGTCATGCCCGCCTTCTCGACCGCGGCCCGCACCGACTGCGGCAGCTTCGAGACGGCGTGCTTGAACACCTCGCGGCCTTGCATGCGCGGGATGATGAGGTCTTCGGCTAGGCACTGTTCGCTCACGTAGGGCCGCGAACGGAAGCCGACGGGGATGAGCAGTTCGTCGACGAGGTCCCCGTCGCTGTGCAAGTCCATCGACAAGATCCCGACGCCGGGAGCCGTGCTGCGCTCGACGATCAACGCCCCTGCCCCATCGCCGAAGATGATTGCCAGCCCGCGGTGACGGGTCGCTCGCTCCCAAGCTTCCGCGCTGGGCGCGGCCTTGTTCGTGCCCTCGAGGATGTCCCAATCGAGCCACGGCATGAACCCCGAGTGGGCCTCGGCTCCGACGATCAGGATGCGCTTGGCCGCGCCCGATTGCAGCAACGAGTCGGCAACTTGAAAGCTGAACAGCATCGCTGCGCACTGCGCGCGCAAATCCAGCGCGGGAACTCCGTTGAGCCCCAGGCGCGCTCCGAGCAACGGCCCCGACCCGGGAAACAAGTGGTCGGGCGTCATCGTGTTGAACAGGATGTAGTCCAGGTCCGTCGGCTTCAACCCCGCGGAATCAATGGCTTTGATTGATGCTTCGTAGGCGAGGTCACTGACGCCCTGCCCCGAAGGACAGTAGTGGCGTTGCTCGATCCCCGTACGCTGCCGGATCCACTCGTCGCTGGTATCCATCACCCGCGCCAAGTCGTCGTTGGTGTAAGGGCGACCCGGAAGGTAGCGGCCGCTGCCTACGATAGAGAAACCCGACATGCTCGTTAGTGGCTCCGCGCCATGGACGAGGCAGTTCGTAATTCAGACACCAGCGTCGTGAAAGAGTAGAGTCGGCACTCGGTGCTTTCGAAGCCGTCCCAAGTCCCAGGCCGTTGGCCCGTCGGCTGACCGCGCCGAACGGCCAACTCCGTTCAGATCGTGTCCCAGCTGAACTTCTCGGCTTCGAAAGCGTGATCGGCGATGGCCTTGATGTCTTCGTCCCGGTTTTCGTCGATGCCGTGGAAATTCTCGCGCACTCGTCGCTGCACTTGGTGCGCAAAGACTTCGAGAATGCGTAGCTCGTCTGCCGCTTGTTCGGGCCCGTTGGCGCGCAGTGAGGTGTCGACGCGGCTGATCACGCAAGCCAGCACGAACAGGTCGATCATGATGTCGGCCAGGCGCTTGGACGCAAACTGCTTGCCGATGATGTCCTTGCCGTGTTTGCGCAAGATTCGGTCGACGGCGATCGCCAGCTCCGAGGTGGCTTCTTCGAAGATCACGCAGGGGCGTTTGATCCGTTGGTCGACCTTGGTGAACACGCCGCGCTCGAGATTGATGCCCGCCGCCAATCGGGCGCGTTTGATGGCGTACTCACTGAGCACCCCGAAGCCCTTGATCGGGTCGTTGAACACGCCGGTGAGCGTGCTGGAGAGCTCCTTGAGCTGCGCACCCACGTCGTCCATGGCGCTCAGAGCGATGAACAGTCGGAGCACTTCGTTGGTGCCTTCGAAGATGCGATTGATCCGCGAGTCGCGCACCAGTCGCTCGTAGGGGTACTCGCACATGTAGCCGTTGCCCGCGGCGATCTGCAACGCCTCGTCGGCGGAACGCCACAGGGCTTCGGAGGCGAACACTTTGCTGATGGCGGCTTCGACCGAGTAGTCTTCGAAGCCTCGATCGTTGAGCGACGCGACCATGGTCACGGTGGCTTCGGTGGCGTAGCAATCGATGACCATCTGCCCGACCTTCTGCTTGATCAGGCCGAACTCACTGATCGGTTTGCCGAATTGCTTGCGCTGATTGGCCTGTTGCGTACTCAGTTCGATCAGGTGCTTCATCGCCCCGATCGAACCGCCGCCGAGACCGGTGCGACCGCTGTTGAGGATCTTCATTGCGATCTTGAAGCCCTTGTGCTCTTCGCCCAGCAGGTTGCTCTCGGGGACCAGCACGTTGTCGAAATGCACCGTCGTCGTCGAGCTGGCGCGAATGCCCATCTTGTCTTCGTGCGGGCCGATGCTGACGCCCGGCATGTCTTTGGTCACGATGAACGCACTGATCTTGCCGCGACCCTCGTTGCTCGTCTTGGCGAACACCGTGAAGAAGTCGGCAATGCCGCCGTTGGTGATCCAAAGTTTGTTGCCGTTGAGCAGCCACCCGTCGGCTTGTCTGACGGCCGTCGTCTTGATCGACGCTGCATCCGAACCCGCCTCGGGCTCGGTCAAGCAAAACGCGGCGATCATCTCACCCGTGGCGAGTTTGTCGTAGTAGCGGCTCCGCTGTTCGTCGGTGCCGAACAACAGCAGCCCCCGCATCCCGATGGAGCTGTGGGCGCCCACGGTGACGGCCGTCGACGCGTCGTAGCGAGCGACCTCTTGCAGCGCTCTGGAATACGCAGCGCTACCGAAGCCGAGCCCGCCGTGCTGTTCGGGGATCACCAAGCCGAACAAGCCGAATTGTTTGAGTTCCTCGAGGTACTCGCCGGGCAGCTCGCCCTCCCGATCCCACTTTCGGAACTGCTCGGCGCGGTCGCCGAGCAGACCTTCCAGCGAGTCGCGCACGCCTCGCAGCGTTTCTCGCTCATCCTCGTCGAGGGTTGGAAATGGAAGAACGACGTCTTCTTCGATTTGCCCCATGCACAGGCTGCGCATGAAGCTGACTGCTTTCAGATCCGACACGGGTTCACCTGCCTTCGAATAACAGGTAGCCCCGCGCCCAGTGGCTGTCAAACTAGCGAGTGAGCCGGACGGCGCCTGTGCGTCGGCTCACGATACGGTCGACGGCTCGCCGCCACCGCCGTGCCGTCGTTGCCGTGCTCAATTGCCGAAGCCGCCGAAGCCGCCGCCTGGACCGAAGCCGCCCTCGCCGCGCTCGGTACCGAAGTTCTGCGTCCAGTAATGACGGTCGGAAGAGAAGCGCTCGGTGAGGTTACCAGGGTAGTACCCGATACCGATTTCCTCGTAGATGTCGTTCATGATGTTCGAGCAATGCCCGTCGCTGTCGAGCCAGCCTTCGACCACGGCCTGCGGCGAGTCGTAGCCGTAGGCGATGTTCTCGCCGGTAGCCATCCACTCGTAGCCTGCTTCCGTGACGCGCTCGGACGGTTCGACGCCGTCTGGATTGACGTGGTCGAAGAAGTCGCGTTCGAACATGTCCAACGAGTGCAGTCGCGCCGAACAGGTCAGTAGCGGGTTGTCCGACAGTGGCTCTGTGGCATCGAAGTCGCCTTGACTGCCACAACTGCGCGGCTCGCTGCGCGCCTCGTTTACCAGCAACAGGACCTCTTGCTCCCATTGAACCCACTCCGCATCCCAGTCGGCGACCGCCGCGCAGTGGTCGGTCATCGGCACGGGCTGTGGTTCTGCGCCGGCGCCAGCGTCACCCATCGAGGGCTCGTCGGCTGGGTCGTCAGTGCTCGGGTCGTCCGGCTCCTCGTCGTCGGGGGGCGGCTCGGTCGGTTCGGAGCCGGAGCCCAACACCATGTCCAGCTGGTCGGCGAGGTTGCTCGGTCGTTCCCCGTCGGGTGACATGTCGCCCATCTCGCCGGGTCCCATGTCGTCCGCCGGGTTCGTCTCGGGCGGGGGTTGCCCTGCGGCTCCGCCAGTCGTCGACGAGGCCATGGGCGCGTTGCTCGCCATCGTCGGCGGAAACATCTCGCCCACGTCGCGCATCGAATTCTGCCCGTCGGCTTGCGTCGTGCCCGGGGGCATGGCGCTGCTGCCGCCCAGCGGCGCTTCGTTCCTCTCGCCTTCGAAGTTCGCGCTATCAGAACAGCCCGCGGCCAACAGCAGCGCACTCGTCCAGATCCAGCGTCCACCACGCCCGTCGTGTCGCGTCATGGTGGACAAGCGTAAGCCCGCGCCGTCGATCGCGGCAACGCGGCTCGAGCACTGAGTTCACCCTGAAACCACAGCACACGTTCGCACGATAATTTTCCCCGTCGGCGGGTCTCCCGCCAGCTCGAGCGGGGGGCGAATACCCCTCACAACGGCACGAAACCGGGATGTTTGTACCGTCACCAAACCGCAAACTTGGCAAACAAAAATGCCTGCTCTCGACTCGGGGCTCGAGGGGTTGCTCCTCGCGGTTGGCCTTCGCGCGCTGCGTTGTCGGGGGCGGCGATGCTTCGACTCACCCAAGTGGGCGAAGGCGGCGTTTCGTCTCGGCCCCCGGCGCGTCACCCCGACCCGGGCGCGTGCCGTTCCGCACGCCGCGCATGGAGCAACGTCATCGTACTGGGCGCAGGCGACCGCCCGGTACGATGACGCTCACTCGGGGCGGACACGTCGTGAAAGTGGTGCGTTGTTCCGGCTTTTCGTCGTCGTCGGAGTTGCGCGTTCCCGAACGCGGCGATCGGTGGGATACCGCGGGCAGGTCCGGGTCGGTATCCGCCGTCGAAGAGGCTTGGCGAGTGGTCATGTCACACAACTGTTGCACTCTTCGAGCCAACGGAATTTTCGAAGTTACGGCGTCCTATCGCTGACGGGTCGCGGGTTGCGTTGCAGTGTTGCAAGCGCGCAACGCGATGGCGTTTCTTCACTGCTCCACCGCCGCTGGTCGCTCTCACCGATCGCTCTGCTTCGAGCCGGAGCGTTTCGTTACCGGCCACACGTTTACGCCCGACGGGGGCACTCTGCCGAACCTTCGGTGTTTCGAAGAGCGACGTGGACGGCGCGAGGCCGGGTTCGACTTTCGGGGTCGATGGAAACGCGTGTCCCACACCGGCCCAGGACGCCCGTGGCGTTCCTCTGTGAGGCGTCGGTGCCGTGAGAGCGAGGCTCAGGGTGCCCCTGTCGCGCGCTCGATCGCGTGGCGGTCGACCCGCGTCGGGCGCGTGACCTTTCATTTGCGCGAGTCGCCGCTTGGCGGCGACGGCAGATTCGGGACCGGCAGGCGAAGGTTGGCAGACCGAGCACGGGGCGCGAGACCCGTCGCGCCGGTCAGACGCGGCGCATCACTATGGTGGCGTTGGTCCCACCGAAGCCGAAGCTGTTGCTCATCATCGTCCGCGTCGGGAGATCTTCGCGCAGCTCGCGCACGATCGGCAGCCCTTCTGCGCGCGGGTCGAGGTTCTCGATGTTCGCCGAGGCGGAGATGAACCCGTTCTTCATCATCAGCAGGCTGTAGATGACCTCTTGGGCGCCGGTGGCGCCGAGGGAGTGGCCCGCCAAGGATTTGGTGCTCGACAGGTTCGGTACGGCGTTGCCGAACACTTCACGGATGGCTTCGAGCTCGGTGATGTCACCCACCGGCGTGCTGGTGCCGTGGGTGTTGATGTAGTCGACTGGTCCCTCGATGCCTTCCAACGCCAGCTTCATCGCGCGGACGGCCCCTTCTCCCGAGGGAGCGACCATGTCGTAGCCGTCGGAGGTGGCTCCGTAGCCGATCAGTTCGGCGTAGATCGGCGCCCCGCGCTTCCTGGCGTGCTCGAGCTCTTCGAGCACCAACACGCCAGCGCCTTCGGCGATCACGAAGCCGTCGCGATCGACGTCGTAGGGGCGGCTGGCCTTCGACGGGTTGTCGTTGAAGCGCGTCGAAAACGCTCCCATGGCGTCGAACAGACAGCTCATCGTGTAGTGCTCTCCTTCGCCGCCGCCGGCGAACACCACGTCCTGCTTACCCCACTGGATCTGCTCCATGGCAGTGCCGACGCAGTGCGCGCTGGTCGAGCAGGCCGAGGAGATCGTGTAGTTGACCCCCTTGATCTCGAATGCCGTGGCCAAACACGCGGACACCGAGTTGCCCATCGTCGAGGTCACCTTGTACGGGCCGATACGCTTGACGCCCTTGGAATGGAGGATCTCGTTGCTGTCGACGATGTCTTTGGACCACGTGCCGCCCGCGCCGAGGATGGCGCCGACGCGCGGGTGGGAGATCTGCTCGCGCTGCAGGCCCGAGTCCTCCAAGGCTTCTTGCATGGCAACGTAGGTCAATGCGGCGGCGCGCCCCATGAACCGCAGGTGCTTTTTCTCGATCAGCGGCTTGAAGTCGACGTCGATGCTGCCCGAGACGTTACAGCGCAGCCCGTGCTCGGCGTATTCGGGGTTGAAGCTGATCCCCGATTTGCCCTCGCGAAGGGATGCGATGACCTCTTGCTTGTTCTTGCCGATACAGGAAAGCACTCCGATACCGGTGACGACTACTCTGCGCATGTGTTGTATCGATCCTTGTGTGGCTTGCCGCTCGCCCGTGAAGGCTTAGCCGCTTAGGCCTCACTTCCGTAGGGAAAACGGAGCGGAGGGGTCATCTAGTGTCCCGACCGAGAGGTTCGGGACCAATGACGCAGGTCCGACCTCCAACGAAAAGCGGGCCAGCGGTGCGGACTTTGCGTTCGGTACTAGCTGGGTTGAGGGGCCTCCACATGACGTCGTAGGGTGACTTGGCCGTCGACTTCAATCGTGGCGTACGGTCGCCCGCCCTGGAGACAGTAGGCGAACGAGCCCAGATTCACGTAGCGGTCGGACTGCTCGGGCACGTGGGTGTGGCCGAACACGACACAGCTGGCGTCCAGGGCGTCGGCAACCAGGCTGCTGGCGTCGCGCAGCGCCGTCACGGGGCCGACATAGCGCGGGTTAGACCGCATCACCGACGCGGCGAGATAGGCCGACGATGCCCCCAAAATCCCGAGCGTCAGCGGCGCGGCGCCGAGAAACGCGGCCGCACTCGCGCTCAGCGTCAGCCCCACGCTTGCGAACACGCGATCGAAATACAGCCTCATGAACGTATCGCGGACGCGCAGGTGCGTCGGCGCCGGAACGCCCTGCAACACTCGTCCGAGTGCGCCGGTCGAGACCCCAGTCGCCAGCGCCACGTCGCCCAAGCGCTGCTCACCGACTACGGCCGCTTCGAGTGCCTGCCGTTTGCGCCGTCGCCCGGCCTCGAAGCAGAGCGCCGCAGCAGTGGAGAAGTATTGGACCGCCACCCAGGCGAAGCGAGGCCCAAACAGCCGGTAGGCCCGCGCCAGGCCCGCAACTGGCGTCGTGTCGTGTGCGTGGGCAAACTCGCCGGCGCCCAAGCGGGTGACGAACCGTCGCATTAAGGCAATCCCTAGCGGTTCCGTAGCGGCAGACCAGTCTGCCAACGGATGCAGCGGCGCGTTGTCGCGATCCCACAGGTTGCCGTGCTCGACGTGCACGTCGAAGCGACGCACGAACCAGGGAACGATTTGCACGGCCTCTGGCCGCTGCGGCGCAATGGTTCGACTCACGAGGTCGGCCACGACAGGCAACGCCGCGTCGTGATTGCCGGCGATGAACGTGACCGTCCCGCCGCTGGCGACGTGGGTTCGCAATACGTCCAACACCTCGCCGTTGGCCTCGCACAACAGCCGCCAAGCCTGGTACGGCTCCGGATCCACCGTCGACGAGAACTCGAACGAGTCACCGGCGAAGATCAGCTCCGCACCGCTGTGGGCTGCGATCACCTCACTCAGGGCTCGACAGACCGACGGTCGGGGCTCGACGCCCAAGTGGATGTCGCTCAGGACGACGGTACTCGTTGAAGCGGGCAACTTGATTGTGCCCACCTAGCTCGTTTCGCTGGGCGCGCCAAGAGGACTGGTCGTCCGACTGTGTCCACGGGACCGCTCCCCGCGCAGCCGCTTACGCCGTGACTGATCGCCGTCGGCCTTCTTCACCTGGGATCTTGCCTCGAACGGCAGCGGCTCCCTCTGGTTGAACCTCTTGCCCGCCGGACAGACGTGCCCCGCTTGCCCGCGCTGGTCGCCGCGCTGTCGCCCCCTCCCAAGGACGACCGACTCGCCACGGCGCGGCACGGTCATGACCAGCGCGACTTCACCGACCAGCCTTCACGGAGTGGCGCCCGAGGATGCGGCAGCGTTCGACGGCCCAGCGGGCGCTGGGACAGCCGACGCCGACCCGTTCGGGCTCGACGTCGGTCCCATCGTGCGCGCGAGCATGCCCTCAATCCAACCGCGCGGCAGCTTCAACTTCGCAGACAACGTGGTGCCGTCGGTACTGAGCTCCACCGAACGCGCCAGGGCTAGGTTCGGCGCCATCACCAAACGCATCGCGACGGGGGCGCGTTCCGCTTGCTTGATCATCTCCGCCAACATTCGTCGAACCTGCGCGGCGATCGTTTCGGCTTGCGCAGGGGATTCGAATACCGCCGCCGCTGCGAGCTGCCCGCTGGTTGCAGTGAGGCTCGCCTGCATGCGCTGGAGGCCCTCGAGGGACTTGCCCATGGGTGTGGAGACTGCGCCCGGTGCCAACAGCTGCAGCAACGCGGGACCGCGGGCGACGGCAGCGAGTTCTCCTTCGGCTGGCAGCTCGTAGTCGCGCGCGTTCTTGGTGACGGCGGTCGCCGACAGCGTCTGGTCGAGGTCTTGCCCGAGCAGCACGGCATTGTCCGAAGCTTGCACGAGGTACTGCCCCTGCATCTGCAAGTAGCGGTGACCGCCACGTTCCGCGACGACGAAGTCCTGGCCGTGCGGGGCGTGTTTCTTCATCAACTCGGGGAGTCCCTGGGGAAAATTGCCGCCGATGATCATCACACCGCCGCTTGGGCCGTGCTCTCCGCCGCACACCACGAGCTGATCGACGTCTTCGAACGGGTCGATGCCGGCGTGGCGCAGAAAAGCGAGGAATGCCTGTTGTTCGGGCGGGAGCTGAGCGTTGGCTGCCCCGTCCGGTTCGTAGGCCGCGCGCAGGTGCTGCTCGATGGCTGGCAGCTTCACCAGCTGGGCCCAGTTTACCCGCAGCACGCCGAGGCAGTTGGCCGGCAGGTGCTCCAACGCCGCCGACCGCGAGCGCGGCGACTGGGTGTTCGTCGCGCTCGGCGCAGCGCTGGAAACGACTGGGGGCGCTTCGGTAGGCGGGGCCGTGTCAGACTTGGAGCAGCCTCGGCCGGAGCAGGCAGCGGCGAGCAGCGCCAGGGTCCAAGCGGGGATCTTGCCCAACGACCGCCGCGCGGGGTGCCTGCGGGCTGGCCGAACCGCTCCTCGCACGCGCGGGCAAGAGGAGTCGCCTCGTTGCGGGTCGCGGCATCGTCGAGTCGTGTCGTCGTGCATCTCGGATGGCATGGTGGTGCACCCTACACCAGTGTCGCCCGCGCGCGCTCGCCTCGAGTGCCGCCTGGAATCGACGGCCGCCCGTCGCGCGGCCGATGCCCCCGGGTTGGATCGACGCCCCCACTCCATCAATCAACGACGTCACGAGTCCCGTTCCCACGCGGGCCCTACTTCCACGGCGTTCGGAGGCTGAGTCGGACTGCGACAGTGCCCCGTGAGTAACACCTGGGCGTACACGCTACCTCATTGCTCATCACTTCAATTCGTCATTTTCGACGCATCGCTCGCTTCGACGGATCGCGGTCAGAACGTGAAGATCACGTTGCGACGAGTCTCGACAGGAAAAAGACCGGAGCGATGAAACGTGTTCGGATGCGCTCGCGCACTCACGTCATGACGACTTCGCTCCGCGCCTCTGCGTTCGTGCGGAGCACAATTCCGTATGGTAGATGCTAAACGTGCGTCTGGTATCGAATCGCTTGCTGTCCCAGCGTCTCGCGCTCGTGATGGCCCTTGGAATACTTGCTTGTGACGTCTATGGACCGGACCTGCTGACCCCCGTCACGACCGATGACGAACCCGGACCGTCCGCCAGCGGCGACCCGACGACGAGTTCACCTGGGTCGTCAAGTCCCTCCGACCCAAAGGGAGTCGGACCCACTGCGTCGGACCCGTCTTCCGAGCCCGAAGTGCCCATTGCGCCGGACGTGACCGGCGTGGCCCCGGCGCCGCCCCAGCCGCCGACGGCCGGTCCTGGCCCCAGCGACGTTCCCGGGCCGGATACCACGGCGCCGATGGGTACCGATCCTGCGTCCACGTCGGGACCGACGGGGACGGTCCCCGGTCCCGATGCAACCGGGCCGGTCGGTCCCGATCCCGCTCCCACCACGCCCTCGGAGCCAGAGCCCGAGACTCCTTCCGACGATCCGTTGATCGCGGACTTCGAGGGCAACTCCGGCCAGCTTTCGGGCGGACACCGCGAGGGGTATTGGTTCACCGATGGCTCGTCCGAGGGCACCATCACACCACTCGACGACGTGTTCGTCGATGCTTCGACCGGCAATGGTGCTGCGCACGTGCTCGCGTACGACTACATCGCTACCGGCTGGGCCGCGTTCGGCGCGGACTTCAACGATGGCAAGATACCGCCGGCTTACGTCCAGGCCGTGCAATACGACGGCATTCGCTTTTGGGCGTGTACCGGTGATGCCAGCGGCATGAGCGAGTTGTTCTTCGAAGTGGTGACGCTCGATACGTCCAAAGCACACGACGACACCAACGAGAACAATCACTACCGCACCAGCATCGATCTCGACGGTACGTGGCAGCAGTACACGTTTCTGTGGGGCGACCTCGAGCAGACGTGGGGTGACAAGCGCACCGAGTTCGACGTCAACGGTGTGATCGGTTTGCGTTTCAGCCTCGAAACGGAGGGCTTCGACCTGTGGCTCGACGGGGTCGAGTTCATCGAGCCCGACGATGCCCCCTCGACTCTTGCGAACCCGCCGACTGGATCGTGCCCGGTAACCCCGCCCCGCCCCGCGGCGGATGCGGGCGCGCCGTAGCGCCCCGCCCCGGATCTGCGGGCGCCGTTCAGGGGGCTTGTCCGCAACGACCACTGCCGTCGACGGCCACCCACGCCATGCCGGCGGCGATGGCCGCGTCGATGCCCGTCGCGGCGTCTTCGAACACCACACAGCGCGAGGGCGCCACGCCGAGCAACCGTGCGCAGCGCAAGAAGCTTTCGGGGTGCGGCTTGCCGTGTGTCACGTCGTTGCGGCAAACCACGTGGGCGAACCAGTCACGGACCCCGATCACGTCCAGTGTCGCCAGGACCGTCTGCCGTTCACCGCCGCTGGCCACGGCCATCGGGTGCGTGCCGACGTGTCGGCGAGCCAACGAAACCACGGCGTCGATGCCGCGCACCTGAGGCAGCCAACGTGCGTAGTAGCCGTGCTGGGCTGCAACGACGCGCGCCGGGTCGAGGCTGTGGTCGAACTGCTCGTTCAGCTCGACGACGGTCTCGTGCAGCCCCTTGCCGGCACGTGACACGAACAACTCCCAGTCGAAGTCGAAGCGGGCGCCGTGCTCCTCCAATGCGGCGCGCCAAGCACGATGATGTAGCGGCATCGAGTCGACCAGCGTGCCGTCACAATCGAAGATCAAGGCATCGAAGGACGATGCGGGAAGCTGCAGCAGCACGACGCGTGTATAGCGTGCCGTGCTCACCCCGGCCAGAGGCGCGCCGAACCGGCCACCTTTGATCGGAGAACGCCCGGCGAAGCTTCGCTAACCCGGTTCGGGTTCCGGTTCGGTGTCGGTATCGGGACCGGCTTCGGGCTCGGGAAATAGGGAAGCGGGCCGCGCAGCTGGCGTAGTGCAGCGGGTTCGGGTTCGGGAGCCTTCGAGGGGTGATCTGGTTCGGTTACGGCGTCAGCCTTCTGTTTCGACGGCGTGGTCGCATCTCATGAGGGGAGCGCCCGGTTCGGCTTCATTCCGTCGAGCTGTTCGTATGTTGTTCTGACAAGCACTAGGAAGATGTCTGCGAGCAATCGCCTCCAGGGAATGGCCCGACGTTCGCTCGATCGCTGGGTCACACTGCGAAAGAGCGACAGCAGAGTGTAAACCATTCTGCGCAACACTGCGATCACGAGAGCCGTTCGAGGGTTGGATGTTACCCAGGGGTGGTCGTCTTCCTCGAATGAAACGTCAAGTACCTGGTGAGCGGTTTCCACGCCCCAGTGCATTCGCACGAGCATCAACCACTGTTCGGCGTTGAACCGAGCCGCTGGCAAGCTGGAAATGAAGTAGCGGTTCTCGGTGCCGACGCTGCGCCCCAATTCGTCGACCGTTTCCGCTTGTACCCGCAGTACGGTGCGCAAGTGTTCCCACCCGTCAGCGGC
>QJWJ01000284.1 GCA_003235365.1 Deltaproteobacteria bacterium | reverse complement strand
GATCGCCAGAGAAGTCTCGGAAGATGGCCGGAACGCGCAGCACGCACTCTCCATTGATCTTCTCACACGTGGACTCTTGAGTGCAGGTGAAGCCGTTCTCCAGCTTGCAGTCGGCAGAACAGCCATCACCATCGATGTTGTTGCCGTCGTCACAGTCTTCGTTGATCAGCAACCCATCGCCGCAATCCGACGTGCACGACGTCCCTTCACAGTTTGGCTCCCGCAGACACAGCGACGAGCAGCCGTCGAAGGGGTCCATGTTGCCGTCATCGCAGCTCTCCGCACCCTCGCGAACGCCGTTTCCGCAAACCGCGTCGTCGCACACGCTGGGCTCACCTTCGCACTTCTTGCCGAACTCGACTCGGCAGCGGTCCGAGCAACCGTCGCCTGGGTCGGCATTGCCGTCGTCGCACTGCTCGGAGGGCGCGATGATCCCGTCCCCGCAACGCGCGATCGGGCGGCACAGCTCACCTGGCGCGGCACAGCTGTAGCCTGGAGAAACGCTCAAACAATCGGCGTTGCAGCCGTCACCTGGCTCGGTGTTTCCATCGTCGCATGCCTCGTCTTCAGTAAGAACGCCGTCGCCACAACCCGCTGGGATCACGGTTGGGGTATCGATGATCACGCCCGGGCCATCCTCACGCACGAGCCCACCCGAGCCCGGCTCATCCGAGCCAGTGGGGCCGACCGGCACGGTGACCATCTCACCCGTTTTGGGATCGATGACCGTCTGAGTCATCGGACCATCACCGCCAGGGCCGTTCCCTTCGCCCTCTGCGTTGGGCCCTGGTCCTTCCGTACTCTTTCCCGTCGAGTCGCCCGGAGCTGGGGGAGAGTCGCCCGCGCTACACGCGGCAGGCAAAACCAGGAGTGAAAGCAGCGGAACATAGCGGGCGCGCATGATTGTGGAGGTTAGCATAACGCCGCAATTTCGCGCATGCGGCGGCTGTTTCGCGCTGCTCGGATGAGTGCGATCAACTCGCCCCGCAGCCCGACGACCCGATCGCGGTGGTCCGTGAAGAACTCCGAACAGGTTGCAACGTTGCGGTGACGGCGCAGAGGACAATCAGCGCCCCATTCAACAGGGAACGGCGTGCACCAGTTGAGCGACGCGGGTCGGAAAGTGCGTATTGCGCCGGCGCGTCCCGCGCTGATCACCGATGCAGAAACTGAGCACTTTGGCCCATCGCGATACGGCTGGTACGCTGACGGCCCGTCCGGAAACTGCCGGCGTCCGCGGCGGAGGAACCGCCGCGCATGAGGCGGATTCTTCAATAACGCCCTTCAGGAACCGACATGTTCGAAACAGGCCAAACCACTCGCCGCCCGGGAAGCATCGTCCTGCGGGTGAACCGCTCCTCAGAACTGTTCGTCACGGCGGCTTCCCGTATCATCGCGGACTACTCGAACCCCGACGGAAACGTGCTGTTCGTATATTGGGACGAGTTCACACAACGCCTCGAACTCGACGACTGCGACGCGTTCTGCAGAGTCATCAAACCCATTGCGCGCAAGATCTACAATCCGATCGCAACCAAGTCGTGGATCGCCAAACGCTGCTCCGAACTCGGCATCGAGTCGCTGTTTCCTCGCACGTTCATGACCATCGACGCGGCGTTGCCTCACCGGGACGTGGGCGTGTGGTTCGTGAAGAACAGTCACGGAACCGCGGGCAAGGGCATGCACTGCTTGACACCGGAGCAACTGCCGAACGCATCCTTGCCTCCTCACCACATCCTCCAGGAGGGTATCGACAACCCGTTGCTCTATGAAGGGCGAAAGTTCACAGCACGCTTCTACTTGTTGGTTTGGGATGGTCACGCGCACCTCTTCGACGATGGCTTCATCGTCGTGCACGGAGTGCCGTACATACGCGGCAGCACCGACTACGATGTTCAGATCAACCACGCAGGCTACCATCGAGCAGGTAGCCCGATCCGCATGCGTCAACTGAGCGAGCATCAACCTGCCTATGAACGATTCCCGAAGCTGAAGGAAGCCGCTACCCGATTGCTGCCCGTGCTGGACGACACCATTCAAGCCGCCGACCGCGACACGTTCCTTCTCGTGGGCGTGGATGCGCTACTGCTCGACGACGGCAGCGTCCGCTTGTTGGAGGTCAATGCCATGCCGAACTTCATCCACAGCCCGGACATCAACCGAGCCTTGAACGTGCCGTTCTTCGAGGCGGTCATGCGACGCATACTCGGACAACCCAGTCCACGCCTGACGTCGCTCGAGAGCGACTGAGCCGACCGTTCTCCGGTCAGCGCGGGAACTCGGGGCCTCTGCGGGTCCGACGTCCCGGGGGCGGCGGGAGCCGCCGAAGGCCACAGACCGCTTCCCAATGCCGCGCGCGACGCGAAGCGCCCCGACCCCAACTCGTCCGCAACTGGGACTTTGGGGGATCGCTCACCGTTTGGCGGACGAAACGCTGGTGGCGCGTACCCCGAGCAGTGGGACGTGGCTCACGAGGATTGTTCTACCGGCGTCAGGAGCTGTCAGATCGCCCGTTCCCGCCTTGGCTTGACACAGGGAAGCGATTAGCGGTGTAGTCGCGCCCCATGCAACGACTGGTTGGGCCACACTGGGGGCGACTGGTGAAATACACTTGCGCGACAGCCCTGATCGTCGGCTGTTCAGCAGGCACGCTTTCCAGCGAAGAGAAAAGCGAGTTTCGCAGCGAACTCGATCGTTTGTTTTCCGAGGACGCAGGGAGCCCATCGCCGGGAACGACCGACGATGACGCACCTCAACCTCCAACACCCAGCGAGCCGAGCGAATCGGACGAACCGCCGTCGCCCAGCCCGTCGCCCAGCAGTCCGTCGCCCAGCAGTCCGTCGCCCAGCAGTCCGTCGCCCAGCAGTCCGTCGCCCAGCAGTCCGTCGCCCAGCAGTCCGTCGCCCAGTAACCCATCGAGCTTCTTCGACGACTGTGTCCTGGAAGTATTCGAAACGTCGTGCGCAGGGATCGCCTGCCACTACGGCGGCGTGTTTCCCCCCAAGCTCGACGACGATGACCTCTTCGACCTCCTCACGACGGTTCGGCCGCTGTGTACGGACGCTGGCGCCAACTACGTCGATTTGGACACGCCGGATCGCTCCTTCATCCTGCAAAAGCTGCGGGGCGAGCAGCCTTCGACGTGTGGGACGGTGATGCCCCCGGAGAGCGAAACCCCACTCAGCGACGCGCAACTGCAGTGCATGGAGGATTGGTTTGCTTCACTCTGATGACGACAAACGTCGCACTCCGACCGCAATCGATTGCAGACGCGCAACGCTGCGCTGCCTAATGCTCCTGTGCGGATTGTTCATCGTCTTGGCGGCGGGCGGCGCCAGCGCTAGCGAGGGCGCACTGGTCGTCGCTGAATTCCAGGGCGCGAAGCCAATCGGCGTCCGTGAACGAGTAGTCGAGTTGCTCCGGGGTGACGGCTACGCGCTAGTCGACGACATGGACATCCCCATGGTCCATCCCGACGAGGGCGACGATCACTTCGTTCGGCTTGCTCGAGACGGAGGTTACCGCGGCTTCGTGCTCGGGTACACGTCGATGAAAAGCAACGGTTGGACGACGTCCATCACCGTTCGCGATGGCAGGACCGGCGCAGTCCTCGGCAAGACGTCAATCGGGGCCGGTTGGTACCCGGGCCTGCTGAAGGCATTGGACAAAAAACTTCTCGACCGGATCGGCGGATTTCTCGACAAGGCCGAGGCCCCCGAGCAGAGCGCTTCTGCCAAGCCCGAGTCAGACCCCGAGCCCGAACCCGAGGAGACACGCGAAGACCCACCGATGTCCCATGACGAGAAGTGGGATGAAGATGGTGCATTCGCGGACGAGGAGGACGATGATGCGAGCGGGAGCGTCGACGATGACGATGTCCAGGATGCCTTGTCCCGCCATCGCGGAAAGGACAAGCGGCACGACCCAGCGCTCATCGTCGACGGCGGAGCGCTGTTCGTGCAGCGCCAATGGAGCCTCGTCGATCCCGTCGCCGGACCTGGTGACGGTCCAATCCTGGCGTCCCACGACGTGCCGATGTTTGGTATTCAGGCAGCGGTCGCGCTGTACCCTGTGGCGTTCTTCAGCAAGTCGTTCCTGCGCCACCTGGGAGTCACCGTGGGCTACCAGCGGAGTTACAAAGCCCGCACCACACTGCCGGCCACACCGGACAAGGAGCGCGCAACGCTATTTGAAGAGCTGGACATCGGAGGGCGGATTCGTATCCCCATTTCCGACATGACCCTGGGACTGGTTGCCGGCGGGGGCGCGCAGGCTCTGAGCGTCGCTGGCGTCAACGCGGCCAACCCGCACCCGGATCCCGTCTATCAGTACTGGTACGCGGGGCTGGACTACGGGCTACCACTGACGCCATCGCTGAGTCTCGAAGCGGCGCTGCTCTATCGCGGGGTGACGACAACCGGCGAGGAGTACGGTCAGATCCAGGCGCCCGAGTGGTTTCCCGACACGACGGGGTCCGGCTTCGGTGGCAACCTCGACGGGATCTTCATGTTCAACAAGTGGGTCGGCGCGCGTCTGGGCACCCACTTCATGCGTTACGCCTTGGACTTCAACCCGAACCTCGAACGGCTTCAAGAAGCTGCCGACGCTGGTGAGCCAGCTCCTCCGATCGTCGGTGGCGCCACAGATCTCTATTGGGGTCTGGATCTGAGCCTGGTGATCACGGTCGAATGAGCTGTCGGGCGACCCACACGAGGATCCCGCATCACTCCGCGCTGACGACTTTGCGACCCGCTCGCAGAGACGGACGGATCCCCGTCTTTTCTTCCGCGCCAGCGGTGGCGCCGAGCTCGTCGTTCAACAGCGCCGAGACGCGATCGTATTGAGACCACAGGGTGGCCGCCCGCTCCGCCGCGCGTTCCAGGTTGCCGTGCTCGGCCTCGTGCTGCAATGCCTCCGCTTCACGTGCCATGATCTCCGCGCCAACCGCCAAGCAGCTCCCCTTGAGCTTGTGCGCCTTTTCGCGAACGCGACGGGCGTCCTTGGTGCCGATGACGGCATCGAGCTCGGTCAGATTCTCCGGAACTCGAGAGATGAACAGCATCGACAATTTCGGTGACCGTCGGATCGTCAGGTCCAACTCGACAGGAGCTGCCTCTTCCTCCTCCTGAAGCGCTTCACCTGAACCGGTCGCCTCCTCGCCGACGTAGCGCTCCAACATGCGCTCCAACGAGTGGGCACGTAAGGGCTTCGACAAATAGTCGTTCATGCCAGCGGCGAGTACCTTGTCGCGCTCACCCGCCATCGCATGGGCGGTCAAAGCAATGATCGGAACGTGACGTTGGTTACCTTCCCATTCGCGAATCGTACGTGCAGCGGTGTACCCGTCCATCACGGGCATTTGACAATCCATCAGCACGGCAGCGTATTGGTTGGCCTTGACCTTCTCGACCGCCTCCAGACCGTTGCAAGCAACGTCCGCCTCGAAACCGGCCTCCTCGATCTGCTCGGTTGCGACGAACTGGTTGATGTCGTTGTCATCAACGACGAGGATCTTCTTGCCGCGATTGCGCACGGCTCGAGCTGCTGCGCGCGGGGCGGGCATGGGGATGCCTGTCCCCGCGAAGGTACCCACGATGCAGTCGTACAGTTCGGAAAGGCGCAACGGCTTGGCAATCTGTGCCGCGACTTCGTTCTCCACTTCCGAGAGTGTCGCCGTCGCTCCGAGCTGAGTCAGGACGATCAGCGGCAGTTTCTTGCAGCTAGGGATCGCGCGCAGCTCCCGCACGAAATCCTCGATGGTCACATCTCGAAGCTGAGCACCGATGACGGCAATGTCGTAGCCAGGTGAGTCCGGACGACGAAGCCGATCCAGACCGGGCTTGCCGTCTTGCACGACATCGCACTCGAGCCCCCACGCAGTCAGGTGCTCGTTGATGATCCGACACCAGCGACGGCTCCCCTCGACTACCAGCGCCCGGCGACCATCTGGCAAGCTCGAAAGCGCAGGCCGCGTGGGTGCATCGGAGCGATCGACACGCACCGTGAACCAGAACTTGCTGCCGACGCCACGTTCACTGACGACACCGATCTGACCGCCCATCATCTCAACGAGCCGCTTGGATATCGCCAAGCCCAAGCCCGTCCCTCCGTGCTGACGAACCATCGAGCCGTCAACCTGTGAGAACGCGTCGAACAGCTTGTCCGTGTCCGCCTCGGCAATGCCGATGCCGGTGTCTTGCACCACCGTGCGCAACAGGTACGCCTGACCGTCGTCCTCGTCAACGCTCAGTTCGATGAAGATCTCGCCGCTCTCGGTAAACTTGATCGCATTGCCGACCAAGTTGTTGAGTATCTGCCGATAACGGTCCGGATCACCGGTGGCGATGAGCGGAACGTCGGGGGCCTTCCGATAGACGAGCTCCAGTTGCTTGTCGTAGGCGCGACCGGAAAGTAGCTCGGCCACTTCCTGCAAAACCACGCCGGGATCGAACGGAACCGACTGCAGCGTGTACTTACCAGCCTCCATCTTCGAGAAATCCAGAACGTCGTTGATGATGGTCATCAACGCGCTGGCGGATGCGTCGACAGTCTCGGCGTACCGACGCATCTTGCCCTCGAGCGGCATCTTCAGGATCAGGCGGATCATGCCGATCACGCCATTCATCGGGGTGCGGATCTCGTGGCTCATG